>OMJJ01000037.1 GCA_900299305.1 bacterium
GGCAGTTATGGCGGGGCAGTGGGGCTAATGCGTGCCACTGGGCAGAGCGGTCCCGCCATGTACGGACACGGATTCGCAACTCTCGCACTCGCAGAGGTGTATGGCATGACCCGTCGCAAAGACGTAAAGCGCAAACTCGAAGCCGCCATTCAACTCATAGAAAACACCCAAAACCAGAACGGAGACCCCCGCATAGACGGCGGATGGAGGTACGACCCCCGACAAGGCGACGCAGATATTTCGGTGACGGTGGTACAGGTACTTGCGCTTCGGGCGGCAAGAAACGCTGGTCTGCGCGTCTCGCAATCGGTGATAGATAGAGCCGTCAACTACATCAAGCGGTGCGCTAACCCCCGCGATGGCGGCTTCAACTATCAGGTAACATCGCGGCAGTCCGGTCCGGCACGAACGGGTGGAGCCGTCCTCTCACTCTTTATGGCAGGAGAGGGGCAGTCGGTTGAGTGTCAGAACGGGTTAGCGTTCCTTACCGCCAATCCTCTCAACCGCCTAAACGAGTACTCCTACCGCGAACACTACTACTACGCGCTCTACTACATCACACAAGCCATGTATCAGGCGGGAGGAACCTACTGGAAAAACTGGTACATCCCAGTACGAGATAGGCTGGTGCAGGCACAAGACCCCGAAGGCAGTTGGTCGCGCCGCGATGGAAGTTCGGAAGCGGGAATCTCCTACGCAACCGCCATGTCGATTTTGGTACTACAGGTTCCGGCAGGGCTTCTGCCCATCTATCAGAAATGAAAAAGCCGCTTACTGCTCTTGCTATCGCCCTTTGCTTGAGTGTTACCGCTATACTCTCGGCGCAGAAAGCAAAAAAGCCGCTGCCCAAACCTAAAGAGAAGCCGCCCGTTGCCGAAAAGATAACGGAAAACGTCTATCGTATTGGGGGGGCGGTTGTGGACTTAGAAGCGAAAACTGTCACCTGCCAAGGGGCGATAAACATGGACAGAGGGGCGATAGAGTACCTTGCAGTCTCTCCGGGAGGTAAGACGCACGAGAGTCTACTCACCATTAAGGTTCGCCCCTTGCATCTCCAAGTCGCTTTGATACTGCTCGGTTTGGAGCCTAAAAACGTTCTGAAAGAGCAGGGAGAGCGCAAAAAGCCAGAAGGTAGCCCCGTAGAGATTCGGATACGGTGGCAAGACAAGCAGGGAGACCCGCAAGAGTTTCCCGCAGAAGACCTTATCGCTACACAACCCAAAGGAGAGCCGATGGCGCATCATCCTTGGGTATTTACCGGGTCGCGAATTCTCAAGGAGGGTTTTGAGGCGGACATTGCGAAATCTCTGGTTGCGATTTGGCACGACCCCGCCGCTATCCTAGATAACCCGTTGGAGGAAGGGGCAGACAATATCTATATCGTCAATGCCCCGCGTACTCCCAAACGAGGAACCCATATCGAACTTATCCTAAAGGCGAAGTGACCTTCACCCACCCCTATCCAACCTTTCCCCTTCGCAAGTTGAGAGGGGGTAAGGATTTTAGGATATGATTGCGATGTATCTCGAAGTGAGTGCCTGTAGTCCGGTTCACACTCACCCCATCCTATCTAAACGTCAATAGACTAGAAGCCTTTTTGGAAGGAGATAGAAAAATGAGTGACACACACGGTGGGAAACGGGAGGGTTCGGGTCGTCCCACCAACGAAACGCGAGGACTGTCCCCCGCTTTATCGGAGGTTGCCTGTTGTCGAGTAGAGCCCGAACTTAAAGAGTGGCTCAAAGAAAATGGTGGCGCGGCGTTACATTACCAGATTCTGAAAGCCGCTTACGATAACAGGTAAACGGGTTTCATGAAAAATATTTCTGAAACCGTCGGCTCTTCTATCATGGAGAGTCGACCTGGATGGTATTGTACTCGGAACGCCGCTATCCTAGATAACCCGTTGGAGGAGGGGGCAGACAATATCTTTATCGTCAATGCCCCGCGTACTCCCAAGCATGGAACCCATATCGAATTTATCCTAAAGGTGAGGTGAAACGAAACTACTGTTTCCCCCGTCTAAAGGAAAACCGCTCGTGCTAGAAAGTAGAGGAGAGATGTACCCAAAACCGTTCTATCGTCACCCCTTACAACGCAGGTTTATGGGGATATTAGGCATACTCTGCGTTATCGGTACGCCCTCTGTTGCCTTCGCACAAGAGCGACCCAAAGACCACTCTGCGGGTAAAGCCATTCTGCTCCATCTTCAAGACGCATTTAGCGATGTAGCAGAGACACTCGAACCCACCGTAGTCACCATTCTCAGTTACAAAAACAAAAACGGCGATAACATGGAACGCCCTCCCATGGGGCGCGGGTTGCGTCGCTCACAAGGAACCGGTTCGGGGGTCATTATTCGTCCTGATGGGTGGATTTTAACCAACGAACACGTTACTGGCAATGTAGAAAAGGTGACGGTGCGCCTAAACGACGGGCGCGAGTTTGTGGGCAAGGTAGTAGGCGATACCCGAAGCGACCTCGCTCTGGTGAAGATAGAGAGTAATAAGCCATTCCCCTTTGCCAAACTCGGCGATTCCGATAAAGTGAAGATAGGACATTGGGCGATTGCGATAGGGAGTCCGTACCGTTACGAGGGCAGTTTCTCCGTTGGGGTGATTAGCTACCTCTATCGCCGCCAAGACATCGCCGACCCCAGTGTACCGAGCGGCTCTCGCTTCTACCCACAGATGTTTCAAACCGACGCTACCATCAATCCCGGAAACTCTGGAGGTCCTCTCTGTAACATCGACGGCGAGGTTATCGCTATCAATACCGCCATAGAGAGCGACGGCGGAGGTAGCATCGGTATCGGGTTCGCGATTCCTAGTAACACCGCTAAGTACGTGGTAAATCAACTTTTGGAGACGGGAAAAGTACACTACGGCTTCTTAGGGGTAGAGATGAGTAGCGTGGCAATACACCTTGCCAGCACTATGAACGTGGAGCGCGGGGCGTATATAGATACCGTGCAGGAGGGAACTCCCGCCTTTCGTGCTGGTATCAAGGTGGGGGATGTGGTGGTGGCTCTAAACGAGCGCAACATAAAAAACGACTTCGAGTTACGTAACGTTATCTCTCAGACCCGCCCCGGAACCCTTGTCGAACTGACTACCATTCGTAACGGGCAGAAAATACAGGTAAAAGCCACCCTAGCCGACCTCGAAGAGATGACCAAACCCCGCCGTAATGAGGACGTTTTGGCACGGCTTGGGCTAGATGTTCAGCCGCTAACGAGCGACATTGCAGACCGCGCCAAACTCTCTCCCAAACTCAAGGGGGTCTATCTCCGCTCTGTCTCGGCGGGGTCTCCTGCCTCCGACAACTCAGATTTAGAAGAGGGTTCTATCATCCTACAGGTCAACGATGTAGAGACCCCTACCATAAAAACCCTTCGCGAAACGCTCTCCCGCTTCAAGCCCGGCGAACGTATCGCCCTCGTCGTGATGGTACGGCACGAAAAGAAAACCCTCACCCTCACGATGGAGTAGCCGGGAGAGCCTGTTACCTACCCTTTTCGTAGTATCTCCATAGCGCACTCCGCGTTCCGCAGTGCCTTCGCTTCTAGCAGAGGGGCAAGGGTCTGTAGGTGCGAAACGTGCTTCTCGCGGTTTGTCAGCAACTCCGCTACACGCCCCGCAATCTCCTCCGCCGAAAACGTCTTCCAGTCCGCACAAAACGCCTCCATTCCCAAGCCCCGCATCAGGCTCTCTACTTTGGGGTCATAAGAGAGTGCGAACATAGGAACTCCCACGCGCCCCGCAAATATCAGCGTGTGCAGACGCATCGCTACCACCCCTTGTAGCCGTGAGGTAAGCCCCAAAAGGACTTCGGGGGAGTGGGCATGACGCAGAGAGTAGAACGATTCGGGGTGCTTGGTATAGCGTAGTACTAACGCGCCAAACTCCACATCGTCCGGTACGTGCATAGGCAGTAGCACTATCGGGAGTCCTGTTTTCGCCTGTAGAGCCTCCAAAAGCAGAGCGTACCCCTTTGCAGTCTCCTCTCTGTCTTGCCCCCAAGCCCGTAGCGCAACCCCCAAAAGGGGGGTATCCAGAGGAAGCCCCTCCTGCATCATCAGGGCATCTACAGCCTCGGTGGGGGCGGGGAGTAGGGCAAAAGCGGGGTCGGCGGTTATCTCTAGGTTGGGATTGCGTACCCCAATCGCTTTTAAGAGGTCGGCAGAGGCGGGGTCACGCACCGTAATTGCGGCGCAACGGTTTGCAACCCAAGCCACCAACTTGCGCGAAACAGTACGATGGAGAGGTCCCATACCCTGCGCGTAGAACATAACAGAAACGTTACGCTTCATGGCAAGGCGGCACACCCACAAGTAGTAGAGCAGGGAGCGCACACTCGTGGTGTCTTGCAGAAGGCTACCCCCTCCCGACAACAGTAAATCGGTATTTCGCAGGGTCTCTTGTAGGGTTTTACGGCTCATGCGGTAAGCAGAGGGGATGCCGTGTAGTTGGGAGGTTTCGGTGGGGTTTTGAGAGAGAGCAACCAGCTCTACTTCCTCCCCCGCAAGGCGCGAAAAGGAGGCACGAATGCCCGCCAACACCGCTTCGTCGCCCGCATTACCACAGCCGTAGTAGCCCGATACCGCAATTCGATAGGGTCTCTTTTGTGAGGTCATACTTCTGAGTTACCTGCGCTATTTCGATACTCCCCTAACGGAAAATGGAACCTTTACGGGTTGGGAGTCGTATATAGAGTAGCGCATGTCCTCCTTTTTGATAAAAAAAGGAATCTCTATCCTAATCATAGATAGAGCCTGTACCCGTCGTGTAGACAGGTACAGGTTTTTTTTGCCTGTTTTGCCCCCCTTCTCTAATCAGGGCAGAGTGGGGCAGATTGGGGTAAAATTAGGATGAGAAGTTAATCTGTGTTTTATGATACACTCCAAAAGGGGGTAGAAAGCGTATGAGCCTCGATTTTTTTGATAAACTAGCCGAACGCAAAGTACAAGAGGCGGTAGATGAGGGGCTTTTTGATAACCTTCCGGTCAAAGGCAAGCCGCTTACCTTCGATGAACCGACAGGGATTCCCTATGCCGAGATGGTCGCCAACAAGATTATGCAGAACGCGGGGGTACTTCCCGAATGGATGCAGACCCAAAAAGACCTAGAGGCAGAGCAGAACGCCCTCACCAAACTACGCGCCCACCTGATAGCCGAAAACAGGAAACGCCATACAAAAATCGCCTATCTTCCTGCCGACCATATCGCGGTTACTCAGTACTTCGCGTGGCATACCCACTCTCTTACCCTGTACCATCACAAGCGGAAGCAACTCAACTCACTTACCCTCAAACTGAGCCTTGTCGCGCCCTCTACCGTTACTGTGCCGGGCTTGTGCAATGTGGAAGAGGAGATAAAGGCGTTTAGTGCCGAGTTCCCGTTGATTTCGGAAGAGAGGCTCGCGCCTCCTAGTTCTCCTACCAAATGAGACCGCTTGCCACCCCTCTTTGTGAGCTATTGGGGATACGCTACCCCATTTTGCAAGCCCCTACGGGAAGTGTGGCGGGGGCAGAACTCGCCTCTGCCGTCTCGGAGGCGGGAGGATTGGGGGCGATGGGGGTCACTTGGCTAGACGAAACCACCCTCCGCACCCAGATAGCCGCCGTACAGAGCCGCACCTCCCGTCCCTTTGCGGTCAACTACGCGCTTGCGTTCCCGCCCAAAACCCTCCCCATATCGTTAGAACTAGGTGTACCGATTGTCACCTTCTCTTGGGGAGACGCAACGCCTTATCTTCCGCTAGTACGCTCGTTTGGGGTGAAGGTGGGATTTCAGGTAACAAATGTGCTTGGCGCGAAAATGGCAGTAGAGGCGGGAGCCGATTTTCTGATATGTCAAGGGGTGGAGGCGGGGGGACACGTTCAATCGACGACCCCACTATGGGAACTGCTACCC
>OMJJ01000038.1 GCA_900299305.1 bacterium
CGCGGGAAGCGGGCGCGAAAGCGGTTATCGTGGTACTGCCCAAAGATAGTGACCCCCAAGACCTTACCCGCTTTGTAGGTGCAACCTCTGCGGATGCGGGGCTTCCTATTGTGCGGGTACGCTACAACGTAGCGGCAGGCTGGTTCAACACCGGCTCACTGGATGCCGCCAAAGCGGAGGCAGATAAGAACAACACCGTATTCCGTAACCTCAACATAACCCTCTCTTTGCAGGTAGATGTACGCAAGCAGGAGAAAGTTACCGCCAACGTGGTAGGGTTTATTGAGGGAAGCGACCCCGTTCTAAAAAACGAGGTCGTCGTTGTGGGGGCGCACCTCGACCATCTGGGAATGGGTGGTGTGGGTTCGCTTTCGCGTTCCAGCAAGCCGATGATTCATTATGGCGCAGACGATAACGCTTCTGGCACTACTGGAGTGCTCATGCTTGCCGCTCACTTCGGTGGTTCTGGCGCAAACCGTCCTGCCCTCAAGCGTTCCCTTGTGCTGATGTGCTTTAGCGGTGAAGAGTTGGGGCTACTCGGCTCTGCCTACTACACCCGCAAACCCATTATTCCCCTAGACCGTGTTACCGCCATGCTGAATATGGACATGATTGGACGCATGAAGAACGACGAACTGATTTTAGGAGGAACAGGAACCGCCAAAGAGTGGAGCGAGATTATCCCCCCCGCAAATCAGGGGCTAGGCATAAAAATTAGCAACAGCGACAACGGCTTCGGGGCAAGCGACCACTTCTCTTTCTTCTTGCAAAACAAGCCCGTCCTCTTCTTCTTTACGGGGCTACATCCCGACTACCACACCCCCACTGATACGGTAGATAAAATCAACTTCGAGGGGGAGGCACGAGTCATTCAGTTGGTAGCCAACTGCCTAGAGCGCACCGCCAACTTCCCCACTGCCCTCACCTTCCAAAAGCCCACCCAAGCCGCTCCAGGTACAGGAGGCGGACGCGGCTTTAGGGTCTACTTCGGCTCTATTCCCAACTACTCGGCAACGGTAGTCGGTGTGCTTCTGGACGGAGTACGTGAGGGAAGCCCCGCCGCAAAAGGAGGCTTGAAGCAGGGAGACATCATCGTAAAGTTTGGCGAGAAGAGCGTGAAGAGCGTAGAGGACTACACTATCGCACTACAGCAGTACAAACCCGGCGACAAAGTTCCCGTAACCGTAAAGCGTGGCAACGATACGCTGGTACTTATGGTCACGCTTGCGGCACGGAAGGAGTAGCCCCTTTCATGTCGTCTGCAAGCAAGACCCTCCACGTCGCGGTCATGGTCTCTGGGCAGGGGCGCGGCTCTAATCTAGGTGCACTTATCGAAGGGGTTCAGTCGGGGAGGCTCAACGCCAAAATAGCCCTCGTTATCGGCACTCGCGCCGACTCCCCTGCTCTTCTTCGCGCACAAGAGGCGGGTATCCATACCACCGTCGTCTCACCCCGCAAGTACGAAGGTGACACCCAAGGCTACGGCGATACCCTGCTACGCCTCCTCAAAAAGTACGATATAGACCTCGTATGCCTTGCGGGGTTTATGTTGCAACTGCCGCCGCGTGTTGTAACAGAGTATCGCTACCGCATTATGAACATCCATCCCGCTCTGCTTCCCCAGTTCGGAGGTCAGGGGATGTATGGGGGCAATGTACATACTGCTGTCCTAGAGAGCGGGGTAAAGGAGTCGGGGTGTACCGTTCACTTTGTAGATGAGAACTACGACACGGGTCCCACCATTCTTCAACACACCGTCCCCGTCTACCCAGAGGATACCCCCCAAACACTCGCCGCCCGTGTTTTGGTAGAAGAGCATCGCGCCTACGTCGAAGCGGTCTCCCTCTTCGCAGAGGGGCGCATACATATCGAAGCGGATACCGTAACTATCCGCCCCTAACAAGAGAGAACCAACGGAGAAGAGAATGAGACAGACACGAAATAGCCTTCTGCTATGGCTAGGGTTTGCCCTATCGGGAGTGTGTGTGGTGGTGGGAACCGCCCACGGCAGAGCAGGAAAAGAGAACCAAGACGAGGTAAACCTCAACCTCAGCAAAGTTGCGGTAATCGATATGGGACGCTTGTACGACCAGTCCTCTGCCCCCAAAGACTACGAACGCAACGAGCAAGAGATTGCCCAAGATGCCGACAAACGTATGAAACTGGTGACGGGTATCGAGTATCTGGAGCCGGTAGAGATACAGGAGTTTCTTACCCTCGTAGGCAAGTTTACGCCCACCCCTCAAGAGTCCGAGCGCGTTAGCGCCCTCCAAACACTCTCTAATACCCGCGGGACAGAGATGCGAAACCTCTCGACCAAAGATGCCGCAAGCCTCACACTCGCCGACAAAAAACGGCTACAAACCCTCATAGATGCCAGCAGAACCTTCCGAAACACCTATCTGCCCAACATCGAAGCGCAGATACGGAACTCCGCTCTCGCACGCGCCCAAACCTTCCGCGTCCAACAGATGAACGACCTCCGTACCGCGGTAGGACGCTATGCAAAGGACAAAGGGATTCAGCACGTCTTCGATAGTTCTACCCTTATCTACTCGCCAAACGATATTACAGACAAGGTTATCGAAAAAGTAAAGAAGAAGTAAGCCATGACACTAAGCGAATTTCGTACCCTCTATGAGTTCAACGACTGGGCAAACGACAGGCTTGGGCAGATGCTCTACTCCGCCTTTGGTGAGGAGACCAACCTGCGCGAAACCGGCGACCCCCAAGTCACCGCGATTCAGGAGGCGGCGGTACATATTATCTCGTCGCAGTCTATCTGGCGGAACCGCTTACAGGGAAACTCGCCTACGGCTTTTATGGATAGCACCGAGTACCCTACTCCTCTCGCTATTCGCATGGCGTTTGGGGCAGAACGCGCCCGCTTTTGGGGCTACTTCGAGAGTCTCACGGCGGAGGAAGACCTTACACAAATCCTATCGTTCAAAACCCTCGACGGAACCCCCTACGAAATGCCCGTCACCCAGATTCTTCAGCACGTTATCACGCACGGAATGTATCATCGGGGGCAGATAACAGGGCGGCTACTAGACAGAGGGCAGGAGGCACTCCTCATCTCTACCGACCTCATCACCTTCTATCGGGAGAGAGGTAGTTAAGCACTCTCCCATGAGCCTAATCCAGCACAACTTACTTCACGGGAATATCCGGGCGACGCTCTTTCCATGTTCGGGGCTTCATGTCGCCTAGCCACGGCTGAATGTACTTGTGGTCGAGGGGGATTTCTGCGATTGCGATAGGTTTTGCTTCGGTTGCTTCGGCGAGTACTTCTCCCGTTGGGTCTACTATAAAGGTCTTCATATCGTAACTAGAGGTAACGAGGAAGAGGTGGTTTTCGATGGCACGGGCTTTCGCCAGCACCTCACTTCCCCCCGCGATAGGAAGCAGAATCATCTCTGCGCCTTTTAGTCCCATTGCCCTTGCGGTTTCGGGGAACTGCACATCCCAGCATATCATCATCCCAATCGTACCGAAATCGGTTTGAAAAACAGGGTAGGCGTTGCCGGGCATGATGCCCCCCTCTACCTCTTCGCGGGGTAGGTGGGTTTTGCGGTAGATACCTGCCAGTTCGCCATTTCGCGCTATCAGTACCGACGAGTTGTAGAGAATCTTCCCTGCCCGTTCATACACCCCCGCGACAATGTAGCAGTTGAGATGCTTCGCCAGTTCGCCTAATCGTTTTGTAGTCGGACCCGGTACAGGTTCACTCGCTTCGTAGTAGGTCTTGCCTGTGCCTATTCCCGTAATACCTTCGGGTAAGCAGAGAATATCGGGCTTTTGTGCGACTGCCGACTCTGCGATTTTGCAAAACGACTCTACGCTCTCCGCAATAGAGTGGGTGTTTCGGGGGCGATGATAAATCGTCATGGCGCGAACCACACGCCCTTTCGAGGGGGCAGTCTCTGCAAACTCCACGCCGTCCCATAGTACGGTTCCGTGTTCTGTCCACCCCAAGGAGAGTTCTATCAGCACGGTTTTTGCGTGTTCGGGAGCGGTGGTGGTGTACTCTACCCGTGTCCAGTCGCCCTCCTTACCTGTGTTTAGGGCGTAGTCTGGGGGACGGGCACGTTCTCCGCTTGCGTCTAACCAGTCCAATCGTGCCGCGATGCTCCGTAACTCGTGGGCGACCTCTTTTGCTTTGTAGTAGCAGATAAAATGGTAGGTTTTTCCTGCCGTCACCCCCTCAATACGGTGTCTCCACCCCCCAAAGGCGGTCACATTTCCCTCGCTAGCGATACGGAGGGCGGCTTGCCCACTGCGTCCCGAATGGGGTTCGAGGGTGGTATGGGGCGCAATCTCCTCCCGCGCCGCCCACGTCTCCCAGCCCTTGGGCTTGCCATTTACCAGCGTCTCTTGTTGAAACGGTACGACGATATTCACGGTTCCCTCCTTGATGGGTGATGGTTTGGATGGTATGCGTAGTACCAGCCCGTGCGAACTGTCTGCGATATAGATACTGCCGTCCTTATGCACGTATACGCCATGAGGACGCTCTAAGCGAATTTGTAAGGGGGTGAGGTTGCCCCCCTCGGTAGCGATGGGCGCGGTAGGGCTATTCGAACCCGCAATCACCTTCAACTCACTGGTACCTGAGAAGTACTTGAGAATACGGTTGTTTTCGGTGTCGGCAATAAGTACGTTGTCTTGCCTATCTACACAGAGGTGTTTAGGTCCATTCAGTGCGCCCGGCACAGGAGGCAGGGGTATCGGCTTTCCAATTACGGTATGGATTTTGCCGTCTTGCCCTACCACACGCAGAGCATCGCCTCCCCTCTCTAAGATATAGAGGTTACCCACCGAGTCGAGAGCGATAGCGCGGGGGTCGGTAAGGGGGGATTCGAGAGCAGGTTGGTAGTCTCGCGGTACGCCCTGTTTTCCATTTCCGGCAACAGTGGTCACTATCCCCGTCTTCATATCAATCGCACGAATACGCCGATTATCGAGGTCGCAAGCGTAGAGGCGACTGGCTTTTGCGTCGAGGGCAAGGCAGTAGATTCCTCCGAACTTGGCTTGTGTGGCAAGCCCTCCATCTCCCGAAAAGCCCTTCTCGCCCGTTCCTGCAATCGTGGTGATGATTTTGGTCTTGCCGTCGATACGCCGAATTCGCTGATTAAAGGTATCAGCGAGCAGAATATCACCGTTTGGGAGTACCAAGAGGTGGTGGGAGCCGTTGATTTGCGCCTTTACCGCCAAACCGCCGTCCCCAGAGTAGCCCTTCTCTCCCGTTCCCGCAACAGTGGAGATTTTGCCGATTTTGTCCACCTTGTAGACGCGCTCTCCCCCCTCCATCTCCACAATATAGAGGTTCCCCTTGCCGTCAATGCCCGTTGCGAAGGGTTCTATCAGTTTGGCATGGGTTGCGGGTGCGCCCTCTCCTGCGGTTCCGCCCCCTGCCACTATCTCCACACTTTGAGCAGAGCAGAGTGTTCTCTGCCCAACCAGCAGAAGCAGAGCGAATACCAGTCTTGAAACCGTTGTACGGTAGGTCATAAGTAGGCTACTCCTTAAAGGTGTTCCACACGGCGAAACTTTTCGGGCACTCCCAACGTGCGATAGAGTGTTTCTGCCCATAAGTAGGTATCGGGTGGTGCACCCACCAGTACGATTTCGGTAGGGCATAGCAGACCCGCAACGTGAGGTAAATCGGTCATTTTGAGGCAGGCAAGCATCTCTATCGCCTCTCCGCTTCCGTCGGGTTGGCTTGGTGTGTCCTGTGTGGGCGGCGGATGGTGCAGGTAGAGGGTTCGTATATTACCATCCAGTAGAGCCGCGTAGAGGGCAATCACCGCCATCTCCCCCCGTGCCGCAATCGAAATAGCCGAACTATCGACCTCTGGCAGAGTACGTACCGCCTCTAAAGCACGAAGGGTATCCCATACCCGCATACTGGCGATAGTGCGCCCCGTCCATGCGGCGGCGCGGCGAATATGCCACTGCAACTCTTGCCCCCAAGCCGTATCGCCAATACCCCGCAGTTCGGCAACCACTTTCGCAACTTGGCTTGGCAAGCCGCTTACAAACCGCTCGGAATCTCTGCGTCCCTCTTGGGGAGAGCGTAGTACCAGTACTGTAGGCGCAGGTTGTGGGGCATTGGTAGTAAGGAAGAGGTTCGCGTGTAGCCGCCACCCCTCTTCACTGGTGTAGGCAAAACGGTAGCCTTCACTACTGTCCATGCAGTATTCAAACTCTCTCTGAACCTCTAAGCCGGGAGGGTTTTCAGGGAACGCCCGAAAGGTTTTTGTGCGCAACTTCTCAAGGGTTTCGGCGCGTACTTGTGCTATCTCGGCTTGGTTTGCAATCTTAGGAGGGCTGAACAGTGTGACAAACGTATCCTGAATAGTGGCAGTACGGTCATCTGGTAACGCCCCGTTTGCAAAGACCTTTAGCGTCTCTTCTGTCTCTTGGTTCTCTGGTGTGAGGTCGGCATCTCCTATCGCATCCGGCGGAACCTCTTTGCCTTGCAGGTGCTTTACAAAGAGCGAAAAGATATCACACCGCGAACGCTCGTGATACGAGTGACCGCCGGGAGTCTCTATCAGATGAAGGTTTTCCTCTGCTCCCAACTGTGCATAGATAGGTCGAAGTTGTGAGTGAACTTTGCGAATGGAGTGAATAGTAAATATCTCGTCGCGGTTTGCAGAGGCTATCATCAGCGGACGAGGAGCGACCAGTGCTCCCACATCCGCCAAGTCCCAACCGTAGATATTGTTCCACCACATACAGTCACAATGCCCGTCGATAGTACGGTCTGCGATATGCGAGGCGAGTGTCGCGGTTCCGCATACGGGGGCGCACACCTTGACGCGCTCGTCTGCCGCCCCCACATACCAACTCACCGCCCCACCCCCAGAGATTCCGGTTACACCAAGCCGTTCGGGGTCTACCTCTGCCCTCTGTGCCAGCAAATCCAGCCCACGTATCCCATTCAGCAGTTCGACCCCGCCGGGAGTATAGCCTCTGCTGTACCAGTGCCACCAGCCTTCCCGATAACAGCCGTGATGATGTCCGCGTACCTCTCCCAGTTGTACCGTCTCTACTACCAGACAGGCGAAACCCAACTCGGCAAACCGCCTCGGATGCTCTTGATAGTGAACTTTTTGGGTATCGGCATGACCACAGACGTAGAGTACCGCCGGAAACTTGCCCCCCACTCCGCCCGATGTGGGAACATAGAGGTTTGCCGTCACATAGAGTTGGGGTAGGCTTTCGTAGTACAGTTTTACGATACGGTAGGTAGAGCGTTCTACTATGCCCGTTACGGTATAGGGAACCAGCCCCCTCTGCTCATAGGGTAAGAGGGTCTCTAGCCCCATCATCTCCAAAAACTGTTGACGGCGAAAAGCGACAGGACTCGAATCCGTTCCTGCGGAAGTCGTAATTTGCTGTGCCGTACTTATCAGATAGTCGCGAATAGTCATACCTCATGTATTCTGCACAGTGCGGCAAATTCCTCTTCCAATTTTCCTTAGAATTTTTCCTTACAATCGCGGCAGGAGGTTTTTCCTTCGCTATAGAACATAACGCTATCACCCTATTCAAGATATGAGGAGTACAAAACCATGCGGGCATTGGTCACTTATGAGATGAAGCCGTTTGCTGTGGAGATGCGGGAGAAGCCCACACCCGAAATCGACGATGACGAGGTGCTTTTGGGCGTAAAGGCGGTAGGAGTTTGCGGAAGCGACCTGCATATGTGGCACGCCTCGCACTCTTGGAACGTTCTCTACCCGATTACACTGGGGCATGAGTTCGGCGGAGTTATCCTCAAAGCGGGTAAAAAGGTAAGAGGCTTCAAAGAGGGCGATAGGGTCGTTAGCGAGACCGCTTCGTATATCTGCGGGCAGTGCGTCTACTGCCGTAGCGGAAACTACAACCTCTGCCCCAATCGGCAGGGCTTTGGGGCGGGGCGCGACGGCGCAATGGCGGACTTTGTGCGCGTCCCTGAGCGGTGTCTGCACCACGTACCCGACCATGTTCCGTTTGAAGATGTGGCAATGACAGAGCCGGGCTGTGTGGCGTGTAACGCGGTGATGGAGTTGTCGCGCATTACGCCCGGTGATACGGTAGTCGTTATGGGACCCGGTACCATCGGCTTGATGGTACTACAGATGTGCAAACTGTGCGGCCCCGGCAAACTGATACTCGTGGGAACCTCCAAAGACACCACGCGCCTAGAGGTGGGGCGGCAACTAGGAGCAGACGTTACCCTTATGGCAGACAAGGAGAACGTAGTAGAGGCGGTACTCGCGCTTGGGGATGGGTTTGGCGCACATCATGTTTTCGACTGCGTGGGCATCTCCGCCGCCCTAAAGCCGGCACTAGAGATGGTGCGCCCTGCGGGGCAGATAACCAAAGTGGGCTGGGGTAAAGAACCCATGAACTTCAACCTAGACCCCCTCGTACAGAAAGCCGCTACTCTACAAGGCTCGTTCTCGCACACCTATAAGACGTGGGAGCGCGTGATTGGTCTTATGGGCAATGGGCAACTGAACCTAGCCCCCCTACGCCGTATCTTCGCGTTAGACGAGTGGGAGACCGCTTTCAAAACGATGGATTCGCTGGAAATCGCGAAGAGTATTCTCGTTCCGTAGTAAGGAGATTTTTCAATGGCAACCCCCATCGGTAAACCCGGTGCAATGACCGCAATGGAGCGGTATCTGTTCGATGTAACAGGCTACCTTGTCATTCCCGACGCGCTCAATCGTGATGAGGTAGAGGCGTGTCTTGCCGCCGCAAAGCGGGTTCATGCCCCCCACCCACAAGACCAGTGGCGGCAACTCGGAGCCGTGTATGAGAAGGAACCCGCCGTAGAGAACCTTATCGACCACCCCTCTGTGTTCAAAAAGGTGCGCGACATCTATGGCGACTACTTCATTCTGCAAAGCAGTTGGTGTACTGTGTCTCCTCCCGGTTTTGGTGGAGGAGGGTATCACCAGGACGGTTCGGGACCTTACGAATTTCGGCGGCTTGCAGAGCGTACCCCGCTGGTTCAACTGCGTATTGGCTTCTTTCTCACCGACCAGACGAATACGAACATGGGAAACATGGTGCTGATACCGGGTAGCCACAACACCCCTTCTGTACTACCAAACCGTAGCGAGTTCGACGACCTACCCATTAAAGACATCATCTGCGGTAAGCCCGGAACTGCGCTCATGTTCCATCAAGGGGTGTTCCACTGCGGCACGAAAAATGAGATGGACTATCACCGCTATATTCAACACATGGTGTATGCCCCTCCTTGGCTAGTACCCTCGGACAGAACGCACAACGACCCCGCCTTTTTAGAGCGCACTACTCCCTTGCGCCGCGCCCTGCTTGGCGAGTGGAAACGCCCCGACGAGCCGTTTGGGGCAGGATATCAGCGTCCCCCCTTTGAGGACTAGAGGGAATAGCAGAGGGTAGAATCTTATCTCCTTGTCAAGCATATAGAGCAATCGCATCACTTTGAGGTAGGAGGGTTACTCACTTTACGGTATAGTCAGCGGATTAGCCCTCATCCTGTCCTTTCAGGACATCCTTGCCCCCAAGTTTGGGGGAAGGAGGATACGGCTGTAAGGTTTTCTTGTTCATCGCAAGGCATACCTGCACACAAAGGCTACTACCTGACTATAGAGTGCATTCGCCTCTTCGCCCAAATTTGGGAGAAGAGGTTGGTGATGAGGGCTAAAACCCTGCAATACGCAACACCTAATAGTAGTGCGATTGCCCTTGTCAAGCATATAACGCAACTGCCAAAAAGAGTAGACAGTGGTATAATAGTTAAAGCAACTCTCACGAAACGGTATCAAGGTTAAGCAAGCATGACACACCCTGCGGTATTCGCCTCTCTGCTCTTGGGAAGTTATCTACTCGGTTCGCTTCCCTTTGGGTTGTGGGTCGCGAAAAAGGTGAAGGGCATCGACATCCGTGAGGCGGGAAGCGGTAACATCGGTGCAACCAATGTCGGGCGGGTGTGCGGTCCGGTTGCGGGCAGTGTGGTCTTTGTGCTAGACGTACTGAAAGGGCTACTGCCCCCCCTTGCGGCGGTAGGGTTGCACCTCCCTTCACAGTGGCAGATACTGGCGGGGCTATTCGCCCTATTGGGGCATACCTACTCGTTTCTGCTCAAGTTCAAGGGCGGTAAGGGAGTTGCTACGGGGCTAGGCGCGTTTTTGGGAACCTCTCCGATAGTGGGAGGGCTTGCCTTCGCGCTCTGGATACTGTTGGTGCTCACCACCCGCTTTGTCTCTGTCGCCTCCGTTATCGCGGCAACATCGCTTCCTATTCTCTCGTACCTCTACTATCCGGGAGATAACTATCGGTTAGGCTTTGGACTGGTAGCTTGCCTCCTAACCAACTACAAACACCGCTCCAACATCAAACGCCTCCTCAGCAAAACCGAACCCAAAGTCAACCTCCCTTGGACGAAGCCGAACACTCATGAATAGGGAACCCGTAACCGCAAGCCTCTGGGAAGAGTTTAATGAAGTCGATATTGCGGATGTGATTGTAGAGGTAGACGCGCCCGACCTCGACCCGCTCTTCTCTTACCGTATCCCCGACCCGCTTCTACACACGCTAGAGGCAGGGTACAGTGTTCATGTCCCCTTTGCGGGGCGCGACTTGCTGGGCTATGTGCTACGCCGCCGCAAAATTTTAATCAGCGACCCCCTCGTTCCAAAACTCAAAGACGTTATCGGAATCGTACAAGGCTCTGCCGCCCTAAACCGCGAACAACTTCACATCGTGGAGTGGTTGAGCGATACCGCCGTCTGTAGCCTTCTAGATGCGGTGCGCTGTGTTGCCCCTGCGCTTCTCGGTTCGCGTGTGGTGACTCTGGTGCGCCTACGAGACCCCGACGTGCGCGGGGTGGATGTGGTCAACTCTATCCCACAAGCACACCTCATAGAGACTTTGCGGACATTAGACGGAGAGGCAGAACTAGAGGAGTTTCGAGAACGCGCCAACATCGGCAACTTTCAGAGTGCCTACTCTGCTCTGCTCAAGCGCGGGTTAGTAGTAGAGACGCGAGACGTGTCTCGACCTCGAACCGTATACCGCACCGCACGGGGTTATCTTTTGGGAGATACCGAGAACCTAACGGGACGTGCAAAACCCACCCAGAACCAACAGCGTGTACTCCAAGTGCTACAGGAGTGGCAAGAGACACATACAGAACCTCTGCTTGCCGAACGGCTACGAGAACTCGCAGAGGTCTCTCAAGCCACGCTCAAGACCCTGCAAGATAAGGGGGTACTGGTTCCCCACGAGGTGAAGGTTCGCCGCGCCCCCGTACACGCCTCCGCGCACCGTACTCAAACACCCACACTCTCCGAAGGGCAAAAACACGCCACCGACCTCCTGCGTCACTGTATAGAGAGCGGAGAGTACGCCCCCACTCTCCTCTTCGGAGTGACCGCAAGCGGTAAAACAGAGGTCTACCTCTCCGCCATAGCGACCACCATTGCACAGGGGCGTACCGCCATTGTTCTCGTTCCCGAAATCGCACTCACGGCGCAGGTAGTGGATGTCTTTATGGGGCGGTTTGGAGAGCAGGTCGCCGTACTACACTCGCGTCTATCGGATGGAGAGCGGCATGACGAGTGGCGCAGAATGCAGTCTGGGGAGGCGAAAATTGTAGTGGGGGCGCGGTCTGCTATCTTTGCCCCGCTCAATAATGTGGGCTTGATTGTGGTGGACGAGGAGCATGAAGCCTCTTATAAGCAGGAGAAAACGCCCCGCTACAACGCGAAAGCCCTCGCAACAGAACGCGCCCGAATCAGCAATGCCACCCTGATACTCGGTAGTGCCACCCCTTCCGTCGAGAGTTTTTACCAGAGTGTACTTCCGGAAGGCGCACCCAAGTGGGCAGTACGCGACTTCTTAAAACTGCGCCGCGAATCGGTTTTCGATGAGAAACTACTCCGTATCGAAATGCGTGAACGCATCGACAACCGCCCCCTACCCGCAGTCCACGTTATCGACCAACGGGAGGATTTCAAGCAACGCCGCTCTCTCTTCTCCGTTCCGCTGACCGATGCAATGGCGCAACGCCTCTCGCAAAACCAGCAGACCATTCTGTTCTTGAACCGCAGGGGGTACGCACAGTTCATTCTTTGCCGAGACTGCGGGTATGTGGCAAAATGCCCCAACTGTGCCGTTTCACTCTCGTTTCACCTTGCAGACCGCGCCCTGCACTGCCATCACTGCGAACACATAGGTCGCCCACCCGCCACCTGTCCTGATTGTGGTGGTATGCGGGTAAAAGCCTTTGGGTTGGGAACAGAGAAGGTAGAGGAGGAGGTACTGCGTTGTTTCCCCTCTGCGCGTGTGGCTCGCCTAGACAGAGACACCACCTCTACCAAAGGCGCACATACCCGTATTATCCGCGATTTCCGTTCGGGGGATGCGGATGTACTGATAGGTACGCAGATGGTTGCGAAGGGGCTAGACTTTCCCAACGTGACACTGGTAGGGGTTATCAGTGCCGATACCGCTATCAATATGCCCGATTTCCGTGCCGCAGAGCGTACCTTTCAACTGCTAACCCAAGTTGCGGGGCGTTCAGGGCGCGGCAACTTGCCCGGTGAGGTGATTATCCAGACCTTTAGCCCCGACCACTATGCGGTACAGGCGGCGGTTCTGCACGACTACGAGGACTTCTATCGGCAAGAGATACTTTTCCGTAAAGAGTTACGCTATCCGCCCTTCTCCCGCTTCGCGAACCTTATCTGTTCTGATGGGGAGGAGTTACGCGCAGAACAGAAGGCGAACGCACTCGCAGAGGCACTTCAAAAAGTCTGTCCGCCCACCGTCGAGGTGATTGGACCTGCCCCCGCCCCCATCGCTCGCCTCAAGAACCACTATCGCTATCATGTTGCACTAAGGGCTTCGGTAGAGACCCCCATCGCAAACCTCATTCGGGAGGCGCGGCAACTCTTGCTACCCATAGACAGAATGAGCCTCGTAATTGATATAGACCCCCTGAGCATGGCGTAAGTAAAGCCCTGTTACGCCATTATCTCCTTAATCACGTTTCCATGCACATCGGTCAGGCGGCGGTCTATGCCGTTATGTCGAAATGTGAGGCGGGTGTGGTCAATACCCAAGAGGTGCAGTATCGTCGCATGAACGTCGTAGCAGTAGGTAGGGTTCACCGCCGCCCGATAACTCCACTCGTCACTCGCCCCGTACACCGTCCCCCCCTTAATCCCGCCCCCTGCAAGCCAAGAGGTGAATGTATCGGGGTTGTGGTCACGCCCCTTACCTCCCTGACTACACGGCATACGCCCGAACTCCGTTGTCCAAAGGATGATGGTATCCTCCAGAAGTCCATGCGCTTTGAGGTCTTTAATCAGTCCTGCGGTGGGTCTGTCCATGCTCGTCCCCATGTCGGCGTGGTCGCGTTGGAGGTCTTCGTGAGAGTCCCAGTTTCGGCGCGGGAAACCGTTATCTGCCCC
>OMJJ01000039.1 GCA_900299305.1 bacterium
CCCCGCCATAACTGCCGTCCAAGCGGGAGGCGTTGACGAGGTAGTCGGTTGCCTCGTTGAGCGTTAAGCCGAAGCGTCCACGTCCGGGCTGATGCCCCGCCGCGAGGTAGGCGAGGATACATACCCCCGTGATGCCGATGTCGTTGGGGTAGCCGCCGCTTGCCCAGTGACCATCGGGGCTTTGCCTCACGGCAAGCCATGCTAGTCCCTTACGAACAGCCTCTTCGGACTGGGGAGTACCGAAGTACTCTTTTGCCTCTACATCCCAAGAGGAGTTTACGGGCGGTTTTGCCTTTGCCTTCTTCTGTGCCGATACGGGTACGCGGACAATGGTAGAGATACCCAAAAGCAGGGCGATTAGGGCGCGATATCTCATCGTTTTTTCTCCGCGAGAGATTTGTAGTAGCGGTTCACAATCTCTTGGTATTCGGCGGGTACGCGCTCTCGTTGCCCTTCCCGCAAGGTACGCTGGTCGCGTTGGTTCATACCTGCAAAGCCTTTCCCGTTCTTCTGAAGAGGGGAGGAGGTCGCTCCACGCTTTACCTCTTCTAGCCGAGTGAAGGGGTTTTTGTTGGGGTCGTTGCCCGGCTGTTGAGAGGGCTGGGGCATTCCTTGCTTACTGCCCTGCTGTTGTGCCTGTTGCTGTTGTTGCTGTTGTTCCAGTTTCTCCTGCACCCTCTGAATAGCCTGACCGAGTTGGTTAGTCGCCTGTTCCTGTACCTGTTGGGTAGGCTTGCCAGTCTGCTTTTGGGTGAGCTGTTCGCGGGAGTTTCGCATCGCTTGGGTGGCTTGCTGAATAGCCTCCTTCGCGCCCTGTATGGTTTGCAGTTGTTGCCCCGCGTTTTCGGTAATGTCGTGGGTCTCTTGCTGGTCGCCAGAGAGTTGTTCGGTCTGCTTCTGCTGGGTGTTGCTCAGGCTTTTGTCGGGGTTGTTTTGTCGGGATTTATCGACTTTTGCTGTCTCTTGGCGAATCTGCTCTTGCTGTCCTTGTGCCAGTATGAGGTCGCCGAGGGCGGCATACTCCTGCGCGTTTTGCGGGGAGGGAGGCGGGCTGTTCTGCGGGTTCTGTTCGTTTTGTGCGTTCTCTTGTTCGCCCTCCGGCTTGCCGCCCTTTGCCTGTTGGCGCAACGCCTTTGCGATAATATCGAGGCTTTGGGAGGCGCGGCGTTGTGCGTGTTGGGTGTCGTTGCCCGTGTCGGGTTGGTCGTTATTGAGGTTACGGGTCGCGGGTGTCATCTGTGTGGAGGTGGTTTTTAGGGCGCGTTTGAAGTTGGGAGAGGGAAACGCATCGGCGGTATCGTTTGTTATCTGCTCTAGGGAGCGTTGTCGCGAAGCCAGTTGCCCCAACTCTCTCAGTTCAGTGGGGGTGAGGGTTTTGCGTTGGAGGGTATCGTGTATGCGCTGTGTGGTGGCGAGAAGTGCCTTCTGCTTTTGTGAGAGTTCTTCCACTTTCGCCGCCATCTCTGCCGCCATCTGTTGTTGCTTAATCTGGTCTGCGGCTTGTTGTGCCTGTTGCGCCGCCGATTGCAACTGCTGGGCGGCACGGTTCGCGGGGGATTGGGCGGAGTTGGACTGGTTTTGGCTTAACTGCTGACTGGATTGGCTTAGGTTTTGTTGCGCCCCTTGTAGGCTCTGTTGGGCTTGCGGGGACGCTTTGAGCGCAGAGGAGGCGCGTTGTGCTTGTTCTTGGAGTGCTTTTTCCTGCTGTGCGAGTTGTGCGTTTTGCTGAGAGTTCGGGTTTTTGGCTATCTGTTGGGCAATATCTTTCTGCTTTTGCGCCATCTGCTTGAGTTCTGCGGCGGTCTTTTCTAGTTGCGCGGCGGCTTCTTTGAGGAGAGGGGTGCCCTGCGCTTGCTGTGCTTGTTGCGCGGCTGTTGTCGCTTTTTCGAGAGCAGAGGCGGCTTTGTCTTGGGGTGAGGCGGCATTTTGGGGCGTGTTTTGGTTTAGTGCTTGCTGTGCTTTGTCTTGGTTGGGGGTGGCTTGTCCTTGTTGAAGGGCTTGCGCGGCTTTTTGAAGCGCGTCGGCTTCCGCTTTTTGACCGCGTTCTTGTGCCGATTGCGCCATCTGACTTAGTTTCTGTTGAAGGTTTTTGGTCTCTGCATTTACTGCGTTCTGCTGTCTTCGGGCTATGTCGAGGGAGGCTTTTTGGTCTTCGGTTAGGTTTTTCTTACCTGTTTGACGTTGGGACATCGCCATATCTTCCGCCACAGAGCGTGAGCCATTGGCTAAGTCGCGTTGGTCTTTTGCGAGGCGTTCGAGGTCTTTTGCAACCTGCTCTACAGAGGGCTTACCTTGCAGAAGTTCCTGTGCCTTCTCTATCTCTTTACGTGCCTCCGACTGTGCGGCCTCGGCTTGGCTTAGGGCGTTGTTACGGTTGGCAGAGCGGGCAGGGGTGTTTTGCGCCTGTTGGATTTTGTCTGCGGTGGCGGGTAGTTTCTGTTGTCCTAAGTTATCTAGGAGTTTCGCGGCGGAATCCCGTTGCTGTGCCTCGGATTTGGTAGCGAGATTGTTGTTTTCGAGGCGTGTTGTGAGGTCGTTTACACGCTGTGCCGTCGCTTTTGCTTCTTGCCCCAGATTTCTCTGCTCCTCTTGGATCCTTGCGAGTTCTTTGTTATCCTTTTGGGCGCGAGCGTGTTGGAGTTGCTTTTGGAGTTCTATCTGCCGTTGGCGTAACTGCTGTAGAGCGCGTTGCTCCTCGTCCATCTGGTCTTTTAGGCGGCGTTGCATTTCGGGTAGGCTTACGATATGAACCCGGTAGAGGTTTGAGTGTCCGATATGTGGACCGGAGAGGGTGTCGTTATCGGTTGCGGTAATCTCTAGCAGAACGGTTTCGCCGGGCTTGGGCTGAACGCTACTGAGTTCCCACGCTACGGAGGTGTCGGCGGTAGGAGAGCCGTTTGCACCGGGCAGAGTAAGTTCGCCTTGACTTACCTTGTGAATCGCGGTCTTTGCGGCGGAGTTATCTTCTAGGGTTCGGGTATAGTGCAGACCTAAGTGAGTGATGCCGTAGTCATCGGTAGCGTGGGCGCGTATGGGCATTTTGCCGCTAGGAACCAAATCCATATCGGTAGTAGGCTCTGTTACCTGTATTACGGGAGTCTGGTCGGGTACGGCGCGTATCTCGTAGGGTGTGGTCTCGGTACTCTGAAAGCCGCGTGTATCGGTGAGCTGAAGCGTGTAGGTTCCGTTCTTCCACACCTCAAGACTGCCCGTTGTACGCTCATTTATCGACTGCCATTCGCCTACTGTCTGCTTATCCTTCACAAACTCTACTTGCTTGAGCGGTTTGTTGGCGGTAGCAATAATCTCTACTTTGGTTCCTACAGGGGCGACGATATTACCGTCGCTGGTGAGGCTATCTTTCTCTTTTTCGTTGGGAGTGGGAAGCGTTTGCACGGGGCGGTTCATATAGGCGGGGAAGTGGAGTTTCATCTGAAAGCCTAGCAGGGTAGGCAGTGCCTCCACGATAACCTTTTGTTCGTTACTTTTGCCGTCGTTGGCGGTGGCTTTGAGCAGGGTGGTTTGTGATAGCGCGGCAAAGTGATGCTTAAAGACCAAGCCGCCCTCTTTGTCTTTAGACGGAGTAGGGTTGCGGAGTTCGACCTTTTGCCAGTTGCTATCCTGTTCGTTACGATAGAAGAGGGTTGCGGTGGCAGTAGTAACCCCGCGAGTGGTGACGGCGAGAGATAGCCTTTCGCCAGAGGGTAGCAACTTTTTATCAGGGGTTAGCCAAACACGGGTATTTGCCCAAGGTGCGATGTCGTCGTAGGGGTGCGCCATACGGTTTAGCCAGTTATCGAACGCATCTGTCGCGAGAGCGCGGTCACAGAACGTTAGCCCTATCATCAGGACAAGGGCTAGAGTCGCGTTACGTAACGGCTTTTTACTTACAGAGCGGCGGAAATCGAGGCTATCTGCCTCTTGCCGTGTCTCTTCTATTAAACGACGCTCGAATACGGCAGAGAAACCTGTGGAGACAGTTCCCTGTGGGGTTGTAAGTTGAGGGAAGAGGCTTATTACCGTGAGGAGGCGTTCATTAAGAGCGGGGAAGCTCTGTTCGATGTGTTCGGCAAGGAGGGAGTCGGGGAGTTTACGTAGTGCTTCTACCAGACAAAAGGCGACTATTCCTAGTGTTCCACCTCCCAATAGGAGACCGTTCCATGCGACTCGTGCCGTAGCAGACAACACAAGAGCCTTATCTATGTGGTAGCAGAGTAGGGCAGTTAGCAAGAGACCAGTAAGCACCCAAAACGATTTACTAAGCGCATACACGGCTTTTCGGTGCCGTCGGGTCTTTGCAATTTTTTGGAGGATGGCTTCAAATAGAAAGTTGTCGGGCATAGTCTTCTGTCCTAACAGAGCAGGTTGCTTTATAGACGGCTTATAGGTAGGGAAAGTTACGAATAGGGTTTTGAATTATTCGTTAGAAGGAGAGAGGAATCCTGCCTTAGTGTGTAGAACGACTCGTTTATCAAGGTATACTGACAACAAATCCCTCAGAAGACAGTGATTTTACTTGATTTAGGGCGCAAATACGGACAGTTGGGAGAAAACCCCTAAATAAGTTCGCGCAACGTTCCTATAATGAAACTATGTACGTGATGGAAAAGGCAAACCCACAGAAATGTGGGGACGCAAAGCTACAGGACCTAAGAGGTTTTCCTTATGGTAGCCTAGTTGCCGTCCTTGCGAAACGGATTTCGGCAAAGTGCGGAAATCAGACCGTCGTCTAGGAGGCATGGTATGCAAATCTCAAGTGACGAGATTAATCGTTTGTTAGCACTCGCTCCGCAGTCTCGTACTCAGGCACGAGGTGCGGGACACACATCCACCGTTGGAGAGCATCCAACCGCAGAGGGAGCCGCCGCAACGGTAGAGGTAAGCGCGACCAGTCAGGATATTCAGCACGTTCAAAAGCTTCTCAGCCGTGTTCCTGATGTTCGCGAAGACCGCGTTCAGGCGTTGAAGTCTGCTATTGAAAAAGGGACTTACAAAGTGAGCGGCGACGATATTGCCGACCTCATCATCCGCCGTACCCTTGCTGATAACGCTGGGGTATAGCCCCGGTTTCAAATAACCTAAAAGCCACTAGAGAAAATCCCCTCTCTGGTGGCTTTTTTACGAGCAAAGAAGTATTCAAATGTCTGGTACTATTCGGATAATGACTTATAACACACGTGGCAGTTTGGGCATGGATGGAGTACGCTCGACCTCTCGTATCGCAGAGACGGTTCGGCTCTACTCACCGGATATTATCTGTTTTCAGGAGATACATCAGTGGTTAGCATGGAGTAAGTTCGAGAACCAACCGGAACGCTTGGAGCATCTACTACAGCGTAACTTCGTTTTTCATCCTCCGGTACGCTTTGGGCTTGGCAACTACGGTATAGGTATCGCGTCTCGTTGGCATCCCTCTAAAGTTCAGAAGTACCTACTTCCCTCTGTAGGAGAACAACGTGGACTATTAGAGTTGGAGTTTCGGGGCGTGAGTGGTATTAAGGCATTTCGGGTGTTCTGTACGCACTGGGGCTTAAAGGACGAGGAACGCGCCGAACAGGGGCAGTTTTGTGTAGAGAAGGTACTAAACTCCCCTCTTCCTACTCTGTTTTGTGGAGACTTAAACGAGGAGGTTAGTGCAAAGGGGGTGGCAACGCTCATAGAGCAAGGCGGTTTGGAAGACACTAATCCACAAGGTGTCTTTACGTTTCCATCCGATACTCCTAATGTTCGCATCGACTACATTCTAGGGCGGGGGCTGGCTTGTGAGCGTTTCGAGGTAGCCTCTTCACTTGCCTCCGACCACCTCCCTCTTATCGCAGACATCCAAATAGGTTAGGATGTTTCGCGTGAAACAGTTTCACTGACCTCTAAGAAGTTTCGTGCCGTATACCACCAGTGTACCCGACCATAAAAGCGATGTACCGCCCCAACATACGATACTAGATAGTCTGTCCAAGAGGGTTACAGACACGGTACCACACAAAACAAACGCTCCCAAGAGTATCATCATAACCGAAACTATCTTCCCTGTGTTCAAAGCCAACTGTCCCGCTAAAAGAGCGTTCCCGTGCAAAATATGGAAAAGGATAAGCCCAGTCACTGCCCCTAACCAAAAACCTATGGGAACAACCAAGAACAAGACAAGGGCGTACTGCCCATCCGCAAGCATAGGGCGGTAAAATGCCCAATGAAACAGTACGGTAAGCAGGGTAAGCAAAACGCTACCCGCCAGTGCGCCTATCAGGATAGAAACGAATTTCATTGAGTGTACCTCTTCTCTCATAAAAGGCATTTCGGGAGACATTAGTATTCAACATGACTGAGTAGAGTTTCCACAACACGGTACAGGTCTTCCTCCGAGAAGAAATCTATCTCAATACGCCCCGCTCCTCCTGCAAAACGGCGCAACGTTACTTTTGTTCCCAAGTAGTGCTGGAGCTGCTCCGCAACAGAGACCTCGTGTGGGTCGCGCTTTAGAGGTGTGGTTTCGTACACCTTACCAGAGACATCCCCCGACCCCGAAATAGTAACAGTATGTGCGTCACCGCTCACGTCTTGGCGCGTAGAGCGTGCCAACTTTTCCGTTTCGCGAACCGACAAACCCCGTTTTACCACTGTTTGCCATGACTGAATGAGTTGCGCGGGGTCGCTCACCATCAAAAGTGCGCGAGCGTGTCCCTCGGTAATCTCATTCCGCTCAAGGCTATCCTGTACCTCTTCGGGTAGATTCAGGAGGCGCAAGGTGTTCGCAACCGTAGAACGGTTCTTTCCTACCCGCTTGGCTACCGCATCTTGAGTCATGTTGAACTCATCCATCAGCCTCCGAAACGCTCTTGCCGACTCTAGTGCGCCAATATCTTCACGCTGTAGGTTCTCGACGATAGCGATTTCGAGTTGGGCTTGCTCTGTTACTGTCTTCACCAAAGCCGGAATAGAGGTTAGTCCCGCAGACTGTGAAGCCCTAAACCTGCGCTCTCCTGCCACTAACTGATATTTATTGGCGGCTATTTGCCGCACTAATATCGGTTGCAAAACCCCATGCTCTTTGATAGAGAGTATAAGGTCTTCCATTTTGAGAGGGTCGAAGAGGGTACGAGGCTGGAACGGGTTCGCAACTATCTGGTTTAGCGGTATCTGTTGTACTTGCCCCTCCCCATTCAGGTTCGTTTCGGAGAGGAGGGCGGATAGCCCTCTACCTAGTCCGCGCTTTTCCATATTCGATAATCTCCTTTGCGATAGATTGATAGGCGATTGCGCCACGTGATTTTGGGTCGTAGAGTGCGATAGGGAGTCCATGACTAGGTGCTTCGGTCAAACGGATGTTGCGCGGCACGATAAAGGGCGATACGCTCTCCCCAAAGTAGTTTCTTATCTCCTCTACTACTTGCCTGGCGAGTCGGGTACGCTCGTCGTGCATAGTGAGCAAGACACGCCCTATCTCAAGAGAGGGGTTGAGTTGCCGTTTCACAAGTTCTACGGTTCGTAAAAGTTGGCTCACTCCTTCGAGGGCATAGTACTCGGTCTGCATTGGGATAAGTAAAGCATCTACCGCGACCAGAGCATTTAAGGTAAGCAGACCTAACGAGGGAGGGGCATCTATAAGAACAACGTCAAAAATGCCTCGAACTGCTTCGAGAGCATGGCGGAGAAGCGTTTCACGTGAAAGCATGGACATCAGTTGTAACTCTGCCCCCGCTAAATCCAACGTAGCAGGAACCAGAGAAAGCCCCTCTACTTGGGTAGCCACTTGGCAGTCGCCAATAGAACGACCCTCTATGAGTACGTCGTAAGTCGAGAGTTCCACCTGCGACCTGTCTATCCCTAACCCGCTAGTCGCGTTTCCCTGTGGGTCGAGGTCGAACAACAACACCCTCTGCCCCTCCATAGCGATGTAGGTCGCAAGGTTGATTGCCGTTGTTGTCTTACCTACACCCCCCTTTTGATTCACGATTGCAAAAACGTTTGCCATCCCACTCCCCCTCTGCGGTCAAATTACTCCTAAAGTTGGGTATCATCTCTTATACCTACATAGTACCCTACAAACTACCCAAGAAAGCCTAATTCCGTTGGCAAGAGAATATACCCCCTTTCAACAACAAGCCATAACCACCGATGGAGCCGACATCTGCGTCGCCGCAGGAGCTGGCTCTGGCAAAACGGGCGTATTAGTGGAACGCTACCTCCGACTTATTCTCGACTCACGCAACGGAACCCTACCCCCTGAACTTAGAGCAGGGATTGATAACATTCTCGTTATCACCTTCACAGACAAAGCCACCAGAGAGATGAAGGCGAGAATCGTCTCTGCTTTGCTACAGGAGAACTTGCTTGAGGAACGAAGGCAGGTCGAGACCGCCTATATCAGTACGATACATGGCTTTTGCTCGCGCCTACTCCAAGAGAACCCCTTTGAGGCAGGAGTTGACCCCCAATTTAAGGTTATGGACGAGCCGAAAGCAAAACGCCTCCTGCGCCGCGTCTATGAAGAGGTTATCGCGACTGCTTACCGTGAAGAGAACCCAGAGGTTGCCGAACTCCTCGCTTCGATACAGGCAAACCGCCTTCAAGGAGACCCCAGTGACCCCCTTGTTACTCTCATTGGGGCGATAGAGAGCGTTTTGAATCGACTACGAGGGGCGGGGCGCACCTACCAAGAGATAGAACGGCACTATCTGTCTGGCACAAAGCACACCCTGCAAACCTCCCAACAACTTGTCTACGACTGGTTAGAACCTATCTGGAGAGAGATAGCAGATTGCCGCGAAACACTCCACGCACTTCATCAAGGACTACGCACCGCTTTCTCAAATGCTTACCAGACTGTTGTGCGGGTATCCGATACCCAGAGCGAGAATAATCCCACATTACAGGAGACACTTGTCTCACTGAATGAGGTGCGAACCGCCGTCAATGCCGTGCGTGACCCGCGCTCTGCCCCCGATTCCAGAGAGGCACAGACGTACCAGTGCTTTCAACGAATCAAAGATGCCTGTCACCAAGCCGAAGTTCTCTTCAAAGTACTCGGAGAACACGAGGAGGCGACCCAAAGAGCCTGTCACTGTTTTTGGGGGCTACTTATCGCCGTTTGGCAGGGGTATAACCAAGAGAAAGCACGGCAAGGCGTACTCGATACCGACGACCTACAGTCGGAAGCATTACGGCTCCTAGAGTCTTCACCAGAAGTACGACTACGGTACAAAGAGCGATTCCTCTATCTCATGGTAGATGAGTTTCAAGATACCAATGCCGTGCAGATGCGCCTTATCGAAGTACTACACACGCCCGAAAACGACCTGAAAACCTCCTACACACACGAGAGTTTTGTTCCAACTCCGCGCCCGGCAAAACCTAACTACCTTTTTGTGGTTGGTGATGTTCAACAGAGCATCTATGCCTTTCGGAATGCAGAGCCTTCCCTCTTTAGAGAACTAGAGAGGCAGTACCGAGAGGACAAAATCGGGACACACATCTCACTCGCGGTCAACTTTCGCTCACGTCCAGAGATACTCCAACTTGTGCGCCGTGTCTTCGGGCGAATATGGCAAAGAGAAGCAACCCCCTTTGTACCGCTCACCAAAGGGGCTAGTTTTGCAGACAAAAGTCTACCTTCTATCGAAACTCTCCTCTCAAAAAGCCTCTCACGAAGAGACTATCTTATCCAAGAGGCAGACGCGCTCGCCGCCAGAATCGAAGCGATTGTCGAGGGGCAAGAGGTACGGATTACCCATGCCCACGACCCACGTTGCGGTGAACCCATAGAGTATCGCGATATTGCGGTTCTACTGCGGACTACAACCCACATCAACCTCTACGAACGTGCCTTTGCTCGACGTGGTATTCCCTTCTTCGTAGTGGGAGCAGGGCGCGGCTACTACACGCGCTACGAAATCCGAGATATACTCAACCTCCTTACCGTACTAGAGACCCCACTCAATGAGCTTGCACTGGTAGCAACTCTTCGCTCTCCCTTTGTGGGGCTTTCTATAGACACTCTCCACCACCTACACACCTTTTCACAACGCAATAAGGAGGCAAAAGCGCACAAGCAGTCCCTCTATTTTGAGATGGAGAGGCTCGTGCAAGAGGGAGGTATCGCCCCTCATGATGCGGACAAGATACAACAGTTTCTTGGTTTGATGGAGGAACTGCGCCACCAAGAGGATAGGCTCCCCGTAGGACACCTGCTAGAGAGGCTTATCTCTCGTACTAACTACGACGCACGTCTCCTATGTCGCCCCGATGGACGACGTAGGCTCGCGAATGTACGCAAACTGCTACAGATGGCGAATAGCGACTCGGTGGTCGGGGTACGAGAGTTTATCTATCGGGTACGCGACTTAGAGAAAATATCGGAACGCGAAGGAGATGCCCCTACCGAAGAGGAAGCCGCGAACGTGGTACGCTTCTTCACGGTACACGGGGCGAAAGGGCTGGAGTTCCCTATGGTAGCACTTGGAGATATGTCAAGCCCCCTCCTGCGGCAAGAGAGGAGCCTCTTTATATGCGACCCACACCGCCTCGCGCTAGGGACACGGGTAGCAGGTGGAGAGGATGCGGTCTACAAGACGATTGTAGCACAGATGCAGGAGCAAGAACTCAAGGAGAGTGCACGTCTGCTCTATGTAGCCCTCACAAGGGCACGGGAACACCTGCTTCTCAGTGGATGTATGGGGGGCAATAAGGAGAACTGGGCAGACCAAGTATTCCCACTATTGGGGCTACTGGGAGCAGGAGAGGCGGCGGAAAAACGGCTGCTTGCGGGAGATATAGAGGCGTGGGTCGCCCCTCACAGTGCCTACACTGCGGGACAGCAAGAGGTTTCGGAGGCGCGTTCAAGGCAGAGAGTGCAACACAGAGCAGAAGAGATGGTAACAGCAATACTCCAAGAGACCTCTTAAGCCTCTTAGGGAGCATAGATTTCGGTAAGTTGAACCGCGAGAATACCCGCCCCCGCCCCCGCCAAATCCTCCGCCACCCC
>OMJJ01000040.1 GCA_900299305.1 bacterium
CACACCCCGCCGTCTACATTATGATCCTGCCGGGTATGGGAGTTATCAGTGAAGTAATCGCCTGCTTCTCACGAAAACGTATCTTCGGGTACAGTTTCGTCGCGTTCTCTAGTCTTGCGATTGCGCTACTCGGCTTCTTCGTATGGGGACACCATATGTTCACTACGGGGCAGTCGATGTATCAGGGAATGGTGTTCTCTATCCTCAGTTTTATGGTCGCGGTTCCCTCCGCTATCAAGATATTCAACTGGGCAGCTACCCTCTTTAAGGGACGTGTCGCGTTCCACTCTCCCATGCTCTACGCGCTTGGCTTTATGGGGCTGTTTACCATCGGAGGGCTTACTGGCTTGTTCCTCTCCGATATGGCGGTAGACATCCATATGCAAGATACCTATTTTGTGGTGGCACACTTCCACTACGTTATGGTGGGGGGAGCAGTTCTGGCGTTCTTAGCAGGAGTTCACTTCTGGTGGCCCAAAATGACGGGGCGAATGTACAATGAAGGCTTGGCAAAAATCGCTGCCATTCTCACCTTCGTTGGGTTTAATGCCACCTTCTTCCCGCAGTTTATTGTGGGGTTCTTGGGAATGCCGCGCCGCTATGCCGTCTACCCCGAAGAGTTCCAGTTCTGGCACGTACTCTCTACGATGGGAGGAACACTACTGGCTGTAGGCTACGCACTTCCTGGTATCTACCTCACCTACTCGCTCTTTAAGGGAGAGAAAGCCCCCGCAAACCCCTGGGGTGCTGTGGGACTAGAGTGGCACACCTCTTCGCCTCCTAGCCCTCATAACTTCCATGAGGTTCCCATCGTTACTTGGGAGGCTTACGAATACGACATAGACGACGATGGCTCTATCTACGATAGCCCAATCGTAAAGGGCGACAGCAAATCTACGGAAGGGGAGTTCGATAGCACACACGCCGTCGGACATCCCGCAGGAGACTAAACGATGAGCGTGGAAGCCATTCACGGCGAACACCCCCATAGCGACGACCCGCATCTTACGTTCGCGCACCACTTTATAGAGCGCAAACAGCAAGACGAGTCCTATATTGTTGGGATGTGGGCGTTCCTCGTTACCGAAATCATGTTCTTCGGCGCACTCTTCATCGCCTACATCATCTACCGAACCATCTGGCCCGGAGAGTTTGCCGAATTTAGCCGCGCCCACCTGAACACCGCTCTGGGGTTCATCAACACGCTGATTCTGCTCTCGAGTAGTCTCTCAATGGCGTTTTGTGTTCGCCATGCTAAACTCAAGAACCACGGCAAAATGGTACTCAGTATGGTGCTTACCTTTATGTTTGCCTGTGGCTTCTTGGTGGTAAAGACGATAGAGTACACACACAAGTACAACGATAATCTTATACCCGGTCCTCTATTTCACTATACCGCAGGGGAAGCCGGAGCAAAGGGCGAAGTGGGAGCCGCAACAGAAAAAACAGAGGCGGGAGGAGCCGAAGCAAAAGCAGAGAAAAGCATGGAGGCAGAAGGGCGCAAATTTGTACTCCCTGCCACCAAAGGGCAGAGAGACACCAAGCAACGCCATGCAGAGATTTTCTTCTCGCTTTACTTTATCATGACGGGAATACACGGTATCCACGTAGTTATTGGGATGCTGGTGATGGTAATTATTCTCGTTATGTTTTGGTCTGGTAGCCCTCTCGTACAGGACTTTATGCCGATAGAGATGTTTGGATTGTATTGGCACTTTGTCGATATTGTCTGGATTTTCCTATATCCCGCACTCTATCTGATCAACCCCGACATTACCAAGTTTCACCCATAGAAGGCAAAGGTTGAAGTAAGATGTCTGAAAACACAGAAGCGATTGTGCATAACGAGCATGGTGAATACCATGAAGAACACCATGAACATCATGTCAACTCCCCCGGTCTTTTGTGGGGAATCTATGGGGGGTTGATGATACTGCTGTTTGCTACCGTCGGAGCCGCCTTTTTCGATTTGCATAAATATATCCCCATTCCGGGCATGAATATCATCGTGATGCTTTTTATCGCGATACTCAAAGCCTCTTTGGTTGTTCTCTTCTTTATGGAGGTAAAGAAAGGTACGCGCCTCACATGGCTCTGGGCGGGGGCAGGATTCTTCTGGTTCCTGATGATGCTCGGTATCATGTTCGACTATATGTCGCGAAACTGGGTTACTGCTATTTAGTGTAAGTACCGCCAACTCTTTGGCAAGCCGAAAAAGCCGCCGCCGCGTATCGCGTTCGGCGGCTTCTGCTTTTAAGAAATACCATGCCCGAAACTCCAACCCAACCGACACAGTTTGGTGCTGTTGCGCCCCTCTACGATACCCTTATGCAGGGCGTACCTTATACCGCGTGGCTTCTCTATCTACAGCAGTTGCTAGGTGTGTGGAAGGCGCAACCTCGTACCGTATTAGACCTTGCTTGCGGAACCGGAAATGTTACGGAACTCCTGTACCATGAAGGGTATCACGTGGTAGGCGTAGACATTGCGCCCGATATGATAACACAGGCACGTGCTAAAGCGGAAACAAACAACTACTCTATACCCTACCACATCCAAGATGCCGCCGAACTCAACCTAGACAAGCAGCGTTTTGACCTCTGCGTAAGCCTCTTCGATAGCCTAAACTACATCCTAGCACCAGACCGTCTTGCGATGGCGTTTCAGAAGGTGTTTGCCCACCTCCACACAGGAGGGCTGTTTATCTTCGACCTGAATAGCGACTTCGCCCTCAAAAACAACTTTTTCGACCAAGACAACATCCACTCCAACGAGCCGCTAAAGTACGACTGGCAGAGCACCTACTATCCCAAAACCAACCTGTGTAAAGTAGATATGCAGTTTGCCTATGCCGAAGAGAGCGGCGAGATAGTCCAGTTCAAGGAGGTACACTGGCAGTACGCCTACTCCTCCGAACAGGTAGTACAGATGCTCACAGAAGCCGGCTTCTCCCTCTATGAGATGTATCAGGCATACACCCTTCGCGCCCCAAAACCTACGGCGGATAGAATCTTCTACGTTGCCAAAAAGACAGGGTAGCCGTCTAAGATGGAGACACTACCTTCGTTTGAAACAATGAACAGGCTAGTAACCCTCTGCCGTGAACACGATGACCGTTACCATCTCCACCTACTTCCCGCCACCAGCGAGGCACTGAAGCATAATCCCCACCGCCTTTTTACACATCATGTAGAGGGGGAGTTGGTAGGTTTGGCTCGTCTATTGGAGTACGATGAAGGAGAGATATGTGTACTGGTTCACCCTAATCATCGCCGTCAAGGAGTGGGGAGGAAACTCATTCAAGAGGTACTCCTCTGGTCTGTATCTCAAGGAAAAACCTCTGTTCTCCTAGTACAAGAAGGGGAGGCACAAGAAGGAGAGGCATTCGCGAAGGCTGTAGGAGGAGAGTATACCGTCTCCGAATACGAAATGGAGTATACTGGCGCAGTACCGCAACCTACCTCTCATACACCATCTATCATCCTACGGAGTGCCTCCGAAAGCGACATGGAAACTCTAATCACAATTAACGCACAGGCATTTGGGGATACCCAAGAGGTTAGTCGCCTGTCGATAGCGAAGTGGATGGCACATACCGAAATGCGCTTCTATGTGGGTACAATAGAGAATACTTCCATAGGCTGTTTGCGTGTCACCTTCGATTCGCATACCCAAACAGCCTATATCAACAGTTTCGGAGTTCTGCCAGAAGTGCAAGGGCGTGGGTATGGGCGGCAAATTCTTACCCAAGTAGTGTGTGCCTTGAAGTCTGAAGGCTGTTATACCATACGCCTTGAAGTAGAGACCGAAAATCGTAATGCACTGGGATTATATCGTTCCTGTGGTTTTGAGATACGCTGTTGCTATGCTTACTATCGGATAGATTGTTAGTCGTATGATGAGATTAGAACAACCTCTGAAAGGAAAGAGTGATATGCAGTTCGCCTCTAAACGCAACAGACTCAAAGTAGTCTCGCGCCGTCTTGTTTTATTGGGAAGCCTACTAGGATGTACGGCGGTAATGTCGGGATGCGGCACATCGAGCGTCCCCGTAGTCAACAATAACCTCGCTCTTGTAAAGGGCTTCAACGCCTATATTCCCGCTACCGGAGTAGATGGTACGCTCACGGTAACGTCGGGGAGTGTTTCGTTGGGGGCATTAGCGTTTGGGGGACTAGGGGGCAACATCAGCGTTACGGCAGGCTCCTTTACCGCAACCGCAACAGGCACAGGAATCACGACACCGCTTGCACTTGCCGCTCCCGCTACTCTCACAGGCAACAACTCGCCCTATGTG
>OMJJ01000041.1 GCA_900299305.1 bacterium
AAGCCCCCGCCTCCCTTGCCGCTCTAATCAGCCTATCGTTTACCTCTCCAGAGCCGCCTAGTTCCGACACGAGGGCATGGTTCTCGTCCATCATTGCGCCCAGTGTCTTCCAGTCTCCTTCTAGCAACGCCCGCTTGCCACGCCTTGCTAGTTGTGCTATCCGTGTAAAGTTGCGCCTTGCCACCTCCTCGCCCTCTAGCCAACGAAGACGCGGAGAGCGGTGTACCTTACCGGAGTCGTGCTGCACCCCTGTGTTTGCCAACAGTAAGGGAGGGTTGGGGTAGAAGCGGCTGAGTGCTTCGATGGTGGCAAGGGGTTCATCGTCATTCTGCTCTAGTTGCTCTTTGCCGTAGTAGTCCATAAAGTTCAACCCACCAAATACCGCCATGTGTTGGTCTTGCAAGCCGCACAGAATCCCCATCACCCGGTTCTCTACTTTGCGAGTGGTCTCAGCGAGATGATAGGGGGTCATATTAAGCCCCAAGTAGGCATCCATCGCGCCAACCAGCGTCGCGAGTAGCGCAGTAGACCCCGCCATTCCTGCCCTCATCGGGATTTCAGTACGGATGTGTAGGCTAAAACGCGCCTCTGCGGGGTCTATCTCGAACCACGTAAGCACCGCTCGCGCTACATCCAGTTTATCTTTTTGAAGTTGTAGGTCGTTGCGACTAAGAAAGACCGCCGATTCGTCTGCGTTCGTTACTAGTAGTTCGTCTGTACCTGTTACCAGTCGGCACTCCGCCCGCTCTTGCACCGAGCAAGACAGAACACACCCCCCATACATATCTGAAGGGTTCCCTACAATCCCACACCGTCCGGGAGCCGTCACCGTTATCTGCGCCAAAACCACACCTCCACAATAGTCTAAAAATCTGCTAGAATGTTATTAACGAAAACACCCGTAAAATCCTGCCGATACCACGCTTCCCGCAAGGAAGAAAGCGAGACCTCCTAGCCGTTATGAAACGTACCCACCTCTCTATTGCGCTACTGCTGATTTTGGGATTACTCCTCACCGGCTGTACACGTCCCATAAACCGTACCGCCGAGAGCCGCATCCGTGAGGTACTACCCGATATAGTAGGGCAAGCAAAATCTTACGAGGTTCGGATAGACAATGCTTGGGAGCGTACCCTGCAAGGCAAACTCACCCGTGTAGACATCGAAGGAACGGAGGTACACTTCCGCAACGGTTTGATTCTCGATAATCTCTCGCTGGTGCTACAGGGCGTAGTAATTGATGTGGGAAGCCGAAAACTCCGCAAAATACGAGAGACCGATTTCAGCATCACCATCGGAGAGAAAAACCTAAACGAATACCTTGTAGACGAAGTAATCGACGGTGAAACTTTGCGTAAAATCCGCGTCCTACTCCAAGACAACCGCGTAACCGTTAAGGGGGAACGTGTGGTACTAGGGGTAGGTGTACCTTTCGAGATTTCGGGGAACCTTCTTATCAAGAGTGCTACTATCCTTGAACTAGAGACCTCTCGCCTTCGGGTCGTGGGTATTCCCTTTTCGGGCAAAATTCTTCAGTTCCTAAAGCGGCGCATAGAGAACGCAGTAGACCTCTCCCAGATATCTTTCCCTATGGTACTCAACGAGGTGAAAGTAACACCCGGTAAACTGACCCTCAGCGGTAAAGCCAACCCTATGCCCCTTATCGAACAGAGCCGCCCCAATACACTATGGTAGCCCCCGAATCTCACAAGGGAACAGAGTCGTGGGAACCAGTATGCCAAGCCATCGTGCAAAACCCCGGAACGACCCTACTACTCGGTATGTCGGACGTGGGCAAAACCACCCTTACTCGGCTCTTGGCAAATAGGCTACTGGAAGCAGGAGAAAAAGTAGCGGTACTCGATGCCGACTTGGGGCAATCAGAGATAGGGCAACCCGCCTGCGTTGGGCTAGCTTTCCCGAACAAGCCTTTCGATGCTCTCTCTGACCTTACACCTCATTCGCAAGCGTTTGTAGGGCGTACCACTCCCACAGGTAGCCTTTTAGAGTATGCCAGTGCTATTATCCGTCTCTCTCAGAAAGCAGCGGGTAAGTGCCTTATCGTGGATACTAGCGGCTACCAACATGGAGCCGCGGCAAGAACCCTTTACCATGCCCTATGCGACCTCCTACAACCTAAACACATTGTAGCACTCCAGCGTCGCGAAGAGTTACTACCTATCCTTACTCCCCTAAAGCACCGAAACCTTACCCTGCATACCCCATTTATACCCGAAGAGGTTATTCGCAAATCGCCCCAGTTTCGGAAGATGCGCCGTACTATGAAGTTTGCGGCGTATTTTCAAAACGTGGAACAACACACCTATACCTTTGAAGAGGTGGGTCTGTTGGGGACATGGCTAGGAGGTGGTAACTCCGTTCCTGCCCATATCCTTGCCTTTATCAATCAAAGTTTGGGAAGTCACTATCGAGTCTATCACGCCGAGATATGGGGGCAAGATTTGGGGTTAATGGTACAGCGTCCCCTACCTAACGACTTTCCAGCCCTAAGTTTGGTGTTACAACACCTCAAAGCGAAATCGGTGACGGTGACGGTTGCCCCCCAACTCAAGCACCTCCTACTAGGACTGGAGACGGAAGATGGAAACCTGTTAGGGTTGGGTTTGCTAGAGAGTCTCGATTTCCGCCGCCGCCAGTTTGGAGTGCTTACCCCCATTCGTACCCCGAGCGCGGTGCGTGTCGTGCGTTTCGGGGGCGTAAGAGTGCAACCCGATGGAACGGAACTGGGGCAACTGCCACCTCATGCTCAATAACAGTATACTTTACCTTGCAACTCCACAGGGGTTCACGGTATAATAAATACTAAAAGAGTACCTTCCCAAATAGACAAGAAAGGTTTTGCACGTTTATCTTAGCGAAGGGATTGACAACTCCGCAATATATAAGGTAAAATGCACTATCAATCAGGTGAAAAACGACTGACTAAATGGTGTCGACCATAAAGACACCTCGAAACTTCACCCCGTGGGAGAACTACAGTATGGAACAGATGCTTTACACAATTGAAGAACTCGGCGACGCAACTGGTATCACTCCCCGCACAATTCGGTACTACACTACAGAAGGAATTCTGCCTCCCCCCGAATCACGCGGACGTTATGCCCTCTACGCCAACGAGCATCTTCACCGCCTTCAACTCATAGTGCGCCTAAAAAGCGCATTCCTACCCCTTCATGCTATCAAAGAGCAGATGGAAGGGCTTACCTACGACGAGGTGGCTTACCTCCTCAATGCGGCTACCCCTGCTTCCCAAGACGGAGAGGCGGAGACCGCTATTCCTACCAACCTAGAAACGATTGACCCCAACGAGGCTTCTAATCGTGCCTTCTTGGCGCGGGTACTGGTCAACCGACGTACTCTCAATGCACGCCGCGTAACCCCCCTAGCTCCTTCTACTCCGGTTGTCCCCTCCGAAATGAGCGACGGAGATAAGGTTCGCCTTAAATCCAAAGACAACCAACAAGGAGAAGAGTGGCGACGCATCTCCTTGATGCCGGGTGTAGAACTTCATGTTCAAACCCCCATCAACCCCAACGTACAGGTCTTTATCCGCAAGGCAAAGAACGCGGCACGACGTTACGGCGGCTAGTTCCTCGTAACACATGAAACACAAAGAAGAGCCTACCCGTGACGGGTAGGCTCTTCTCTTTTTCTGTAAGGTCTAGTCCAAGTGAATCACAGAGCGAATTACGTTCCCTGTCTCCATCTCATGGAACGCATCTTCTACGTCGTTGAGGGTAATAACGCTTGTCACCATGCTGTCTAAATCCAGTTTCTTCTGAAGATAGAGTTGTGCCAGCAGAGGGAAGTCGTAAGAGGGCAATGTATCCCCTGCATGACAGACGCGCAGACACGCTTTATTCCAGTAGACCCCCATGTCGTCGTCCGACAAATCGAGGTTTACAGAAGCGTTATCCGGCGGCAGACCGATGTGGGTTGCCGTACCCGCGTAAGAGAGCATCTTTACAGCTTGCTCGATACAGATAGGAATTCCTACCGCCTCATACGCAAAGTCCACCCCCACGCCATCCGCAATCTCGCGTACCTTCGCAACGGGGTCGCCGTCACCCGCATTTACAACGTGGGTCGCTCCAAAATCTTTTGCCCACTGTAGTTTGACCGGGTTGAGGTCAACCCCAATGATTTTGTTGGCGTGTGCCAGTTTCGCGCCCTGAATCACGCTCAAGCCAACGCCCCCGCATCCAATTACCGCAACGTTTGCCCCTGCAAAAATCGGAGAGGTGTTAAAGGTCGCACCAACCCCTGTCACCACGCCGCAAGCGATAAGGCAGGCTTTCTCTAGGGGCATATCGGCAGGCATTTTGATCGCGGCTTTGCTATGTACCACCGTGTGCGTGGAGAACGTCCCACACCGTAGAACCTGTGAACAGGTCGCACCGTCTTTTTTGCGCTTAATACGGAGTTTAGGGCGAAGAGCCATCCAACAACGACGGGGGTCGCCACGTCGGCACGCCGGACACTGCTCACACGGGGCGCGGTAAGCAATGACTACGGGGTCGCCCGGCACGAGGTGGGTTACTCCCTCCCCTACCTGCTCCACATACCCCGCCCCCTCATGCCCTAGCACGATAGGGAAGTTCATGCCCAAGCCGTTCATGTTTTTTACATGGAGGTCGGTATGACAGACCCCGCTTGCCACCACCCGAATCAGCACCTCACCGGGACCGGGGGCATCTATCTCTATATCCTCTACCGAAACAGGCTTGC
>OMJJ01000042.1 GCA_900299305.1 bacterium
AATCGCGTGTTTGCCATTGAACCACTAGGGCGCAGTCCGCGCCGCTAGGGGTAGTTGAAACATTACTGCCGCCCCATCACGCAGAAATTTGGTATACTATGCCTAACACTTTGCGGGAAGGCAAAACGAGTTGGCAGAAGAGCGACCCAAACCCACTCACGACGAGAAGCGCATGGCACTCACGGAACACTTAGGTGAACTCCGTACCCGCCTCATGCGCTCGGTGTTGTACATTATTTTGGGGGCAGTACTTGCCTATCAGGTGTTCCCCTCTATCTATGGGCTACTTTTCAAGCCCCTGAATGTAGAGATAACCCGCTGGAACAAAGAGCATGGCAAAATCATCAACCCTATGAGCGTTGACCTCAAGCCTGCCGAACACGAAACCGTGTCCAAAGCGGAGTACGACAAAGTCGTTCAGGTTGTGAAGGAGTTTATCGAGAACCCACCCCTGCGCCCCATTGGGGGTATCGTCTTCCGTAACTTCTACGATGCGTTTATGACGCACCTCTCTATGAGTATTATCTTTGGAGTTATTCTCGCTACGCCTATGGTGGTTTGGGAGATGTTTCTGTTTGTGGTTCCCGCTCTTACCCCGCAAGAACGCCGTCCATTTCGCCTCCTCATTCCGCTCTCTGTTGTCCTTTTGATGATGGGCGTTGCACTTGGCTACAATACCATGTTCTACGCGATGCACTGGTTCCTCTCCTACATGGAGGAGTACCCCCAACCCGCCATTCTCCAACAAGACCCCAACACCTACGTCCTCTTCTTTATGAAACTCATGGCGGTTTTTGGGATAGTCTTCCAACTCCCCATCGTCCTCATGTCGTTGGCGTTTGTGGGAGTTGTCACCGCCAAAGGGCTACTAAAACACTGGCGGTGGGGCATTGTCCTCTCTGCGCTCGGAGCCGTGTTCGTTCCCTCCAACGACTATATCACGATGGGGCTTATCGCCGCCTCTATCCTGTTCCTCTACTTCATTAGTTACTTCTTCGTACTCTATGTAGAGGTTATTAAAAGGCGTAGCAAGAAGCAGACAGAACCCACCTAAAATGGACTTTGAAGGCTATCTCCAAGACCTAAAACAAGCCTCTTTTTATAAGGGGCAGATTGCCCACGTCCAGCGTATCCCTCCGCGCCCCGCGCAGTACGGCTCTTTAGAGAATCCGCTTCATCCCACCCTACAGGACTGCCTAGATAGGCTAGAGATTCGTGACCTCTATACCCATCAGACCCAAGCGATAAACCAAGCACGAAACGGCAACCACGTCACAGTGGTAACGGCAACCGCAAGCGGCAAAACCCTCTGCTACAACCTGCCCGTACTGGACTGCCTTCTTACAAACCCCTCTGCCCGTGCTTTTTACCTCTTTCCTACCAAAGCCCTTGCCCAAGACCAACGCGGTAAACTCGACGATTTTGGGCTGTTTCCTACCATACGTCACGCCACCTACGACGGCGATACCTCCGCCTCAGACCGCCGCTACATCAAACGCGGGGCGCAGATAGTCCTCACCAACCCCGATATGCTACACGTGGGTATTCTGCCTTACCATACCACTTGGAGCGCGTTTCTTGCCAACCTAAAGTACGTTGTCATAGACGAACTGCACACCTATCGGGGCGTATTTGGGGCGCACGTCGCCAACGTGTTCCGCCGATTGCGCCGCCTCTGCGCGGTCTACGGGGCAGAGCCGCAGTTCTTATGCTGTTCCGCAACCATCGCCAACCCTGCTGAACTGACCGAACGCCTTACGGGCATTATGCACCCCGCGATTGTAGACGAAAACGGCGCACCCACTGGTAAACGCTATTTTGTCTTTTGGAACCCTCCCCTCATAGATGCAGAGAAGGCACAACGCCGTAGCGCACACACCGAAGCCACGAGCCTATTCACCAATTTGGTAACGCAGGGAGTTCGTAATATCACCTTTACAAAGGCGCGGAAGAGCGCGGAACTGATACTGCGTTACGCCCGTAATGACCTCCAAAACAGTGCGCCCGAACTCGTACCGCGCATTACTGCCTATCGCGGCGGCTACACCAAAGAGGAGCGCAGAGCCATTGAGCAGGGGCTTTTTGAGGGCGATTTGATAGGCGTTACCGCTACCAATGCGCTGGAACTAGGGGTCGATGTGGGTGGTTTGGACGCTACGGTGCTAACCGGCTATCCCGGAACCATCGCAAGCACGTGGCAACAGGCAGGGCGTGCCGGCAGACGCGGAGCGCAAGCCCTCTCCTTGCTGGTAGGTATGGATAACCCCCTCGACCAGTTTCTTATGCGTCACCCCGAATACTTCTTTGGGAAGTCTCACGAGAAGGGCGTGGTAGACCCTAACAACCGCCGCATTGTAGAACAGCACCTGCTCTGTGCCGCCTACGAACGTCCCCTTGAAAAGAAGGACATGGAACGCTTTGGCAAAAACGCCGAGACCGCAACCCAAAACCTAGTAGAGCAGGGCAAAATCTACTATCGGCAGGAGCGGTACTACTTTCGAGGAGGCGACTACCCCTCCCGCACTGTAAACATCCGTACCGCCGGCGACAGCATCTACCGCATCCTAAACCGAGCGCAATCCGAACGATTTTTGGGAACGGTAGAGGGCAGTATCGCCTTCAAAACACTCCACGAGGGGGCAATCTACCTTCATTTGGGAGAGACCTACGAGGTGGAAGAACTCGATATAGAGGGCAAAGCCGCATATGTGGTTCCTACCGATAGTCAGCACTACACCGAGACCCTAGAGAGCACCCATATCTTTGTGCTAAACACGCTACAGAGTTGGGAACTAGGAAGCACCCAAGCGCACTTTGGCGAGGTGGTGGTTACGAATCAGGTACTAGGGTATCGGAAGAAGCGGCTGTTTAGCGATGCGGTTCTCGAACTGGTAGATTTAGACCTGCCCGAACAGACCTACGAAACCGAAGCCTTTTGGTTCACTGTACCGAACGATATGATGCTGGATTTCGTAACGAAAGGGGGAGAACTAGGCGGCAGTATCCACGCCATAGAACACGCCATTATCGGCATGATGCCCCTACTGGCAACCTGTGACCGCTGGGACTTGGGAGGTGTTTCTCACCCCAACCATCCCGACACTGCCCTGCCCACCATATTTGTACACGATGCCTATTCGGGAGGTATAGGTATCGCCGAAGCGACCTACCCGACTCTAAAAACACTGCTGGAAGCCACCTTGCAGATGATAGCCGAATGCCCCTGTGCAGAGGGATGTCCATCCTGTATACAGTCGCCGAAATGTGGCAACAACAACCATCCGCTAGACAAGTTCGGGGCGGTAGACCTCTTAAAACGCCTACTTGCCCCCAAGCCAGTGGCAGTAGAGAAGAATGTATCGCTATCTTGAAAGCGACCCCCTCGTATTTATGCTTGAATATCACCTATAAGGGTACAAAACTTCGTCCATTTTGCAAGAATCATATTGTATAATAGTAGATGGGAATAGCCTCTTGATAGGCGTTTCTGAATGGTAGGAAGGCGATGTAACTATGGCACGGTGGTCTCGATTTTCACAACCTGTTACCTGTATTTTCGGTAAGCACTTGGAGCCGCCACCCCGTGACCCGGCGGGTCCTATCGTAACGACTTGCCCCTGTTGTGGGCGTGCTTTCTATTCTCATGGCTACGCCCTCGAAATAGATTCGCACTACCCTAACCTACTGGTCGCCAACTTCCCAACCCTTATCCTGCGCCCTGCCCTTGAAGCCGTTCAAGACCCGCTTACCATCCTACCAGAGTAGGCTACTTTCGCCGCGCCCCGTTGCGCGATAGGTGTTTATGACCCCACATCCTTCGCCCGAAACTACGGCGCAGAGTGCCTCCCGCCCCGCTTCCCTCCGTGTGGGAGTAGTGGGTGTCCTCTCTGCCCGTATTCGCTACGGCTCCGCTCTCGCCTCCTTACCCTCCGCCGCTATTACCGTTATCATCGACCCAGACGTGCGGCTTGCGCGTTCTTGGGCGCGACAGTTGGGGGCAAAACCAGAGATATTCCCTAGCTTCTCCGAGTTTCTTGCGTCGGAAGCAGAACTGGATGCTATGCTTCTGCCTATTCCCATGCTACTACGGCAAGGACACATTCGCGGCTGTGCCGAACGCGGAATCCCCATGCTGTGTGAAGCCCCTTTTGGGTATAGCCTAAAAGCAAACGAAGCGACCACACAGTTCGCGGCAGACCACAATGCCCTCCTTTTTCCCACCTTCCCGCGCAGATTCGACCCCTATCATAACGAGGTAGGTAGACTGCTGGAGAGTAACTTGGTGGGTGCTTTGCGGCAGGTACGTTGTGAGTGGGGGATTCCGTTAGACGAAGCGGCGGTGCTGGAAAACGGGGTGGACGATGTAGACGAAGACCTACTGGTGCAGAACCTGCTGTGCCAGTCGGTAGACTTAGCGCGGACGTGGTTTGGGGAGGCGTATACTGTGAGCGCAGATGTGACCCCCCTTCGTCCCGAAAACCGCAACGAGAAGGCAAGGAAGCGTACCGAAGAGGGTATCGCGACCCTCATTGTATCTCATGAGAAGATACAAGTAACGCATACGGTAGCGCGTACCCGCTCCTCGTACCCTAGCGAACGCTATACGTTTACAGGGGCGCAAGGGCAACTAGAGTTTATTGCACGGGCGGGGGTACACTACTCCTCCGCAAATGCCCCCGCCCTCTATCATCACTCTCACGGGCAGACCGAAGTACTCCCTATCGACACTCTTTTTCCGGATATGACGGAGGAACGAGCGTTCTCGCTACTCACCCATTTCTTGGGCTGTGTACGGGGGCAAGAGACTCCACACCTCACCCCTGCCGATGTGCGAACGGCAATGGACACAGTACACGCCGCCTACATCTCTACGCTGGAGAACAGTAAGGTTGTTTTACCTCTACACCGTGCGCCGGACTTCGAGACGTTTTTCCGCCGCTTCGAGACGACGCGCCAACTGACCTCTTAGTAAGCCTCTTCTGCAAACAGCGAGAGCGTCTCTTGGGGGCGTTGTAGGCGGGTTTGGCGTACAAAGTGGGCACGTAGAGTGGTCGTGGTGCGCGTATCTAGCCCACGAAGCGTTCCCTGCCGTACCGCCCTCTCCAAAGCCTCTACACTCTCGATACCCCACTGCTGATAGAGCCTTCGCACCGTCTTTACTCCGATACCGGGAATCGCCAGTAACTGTAGCACCCCTTTGGGGATACGTTGCTCCCAGATTTTGCGGCGTTGGCTCGTCCCCGTTAAGATGTACTCCGAGAGAAGTGCCGCCGTTGTTGCACCCACACCGGGAATATCGCACAGCCTACCCTGCTTACAGAGTACCTCTACCGACATGGGTAAACGTCCGATTGTCACCGCCAACCGCGCTAACGATTTAGCACGTTGTTCGTCGTAGCCTCCTATTTGCAAGAGGTCGTGCAGGGTTTTGAGTTCCACTTCGAGTTGTTCGTTTGTCATGGTCGTTTCTCCCTTCCACCTTACCCACTCAAGGGAAGGAAGGGAAAGCGGAAAAACGATTTTTGCTCTCTAGGGGTGCGTGGAACCCACCCCTTTCCAACCTTTCCCTTCGCAAGGGGAAAGACCAATGCACTGTAGACAAAAGGCTTTATTGACTCTCAAAAGTAGATAAAATCAGAGTTGTTTTGCCACAGTTCTAAGCCTTCAAAGCCTCTGCGTCTACGATTTCGTAACGGTAGCCTTGCTCGGTTAGGAACAGTTGGCGGTGCGCGGCAAACTCTTGGTCGCGGGTCTCGCGGGTTACGATAGAGTAGAAGTGTGCCATTACACCCTCCGATTTGGGACGCAGAACCCGCCCCAAGCGTTGCGCCTCCTCTTGACGAGAGCCAAAGGTTCCGCTAACCTGTATCGCAACATTGGCATCTGGTAGATCGATGGAGAAGTTCGCGACTTTGCTCACGATAAGCACCTTGATTTCGCCTTTTTTGAACGCGGCATAAATCTTTTCGCGCTCTTTATGAGGGGTCTTTCCGGTGATGATGGGCGCACCGAAGGCGGTCTGTATCGCCTCTAACTGCTCAATATACTGCCCTATAATGAGTACGTTGTCTGCTTTATGGCGTTCTAGTAGCGTTTTGATAATCTGCTCTTTTACAGGGTTGATAGAGGCGATACGAAACTTATCCCGCAGTTCTGCAATAGCGTACTCAAGGCGTTGGCTATCCGCCATAGAGACCCGTATCTCCGTACAGAGAGCCGTCGCAATCCAGCCTTGCTTCTCTAGCACCTTCCAAGGGACATCTGCCTTTTTGGGTCCAATGAGGGAGAACACGTCGTCTTCGCGCCCATCCTCACGTACCAGTGTCGCCGTTAGTCCCAAACGCCGCTTCGCTTGAATGTCGGCAGTAATTCGGAAGACGGGGGCAGGTAGCAGGTGTACCTCGTCATAGATGATAAGCCCCCAATCTTGACGGTTGAACAGTTCTAGGTTTAGGTAGCCCTCTGCGCCTTCGGGGGAGGTACCGAGAGTAGCATCCGGGGCAGTCCCCTCTTCTGCTTCTATCTCCTCCATCTCCTTATCCAGTTGCGACTGCTTACCTTTTCGCTTTTTCGCCTTTTCGGGGTCTCTTCGAGAGGTAAGCACCTGATAAGTGGCGATGGTTATGGGGCGTATCTCCTTCTTTTCCCCGCTGTATTCGGCAATCATATCAGGAGTGATGTTGGTTTTGTCTAGTATCTCGTCGCGCCACTGGTGTAGCGCGGTGATACTGGTCACAATAATCAGAGTGAACATCTGCGCCCGTGCCATAGTTTGCAGTGCGATAACGGTCTTTCCTGCCCCGCAAGGCAGTACCAGTACCCCGCTTCCCCCCGAAGCCGAGCCGCTTGCCCAGAAGTGTGCCACTGCGTCCTCTTGGTAGGGGCGGGGACGGAAGGGCTTCCCGGTAAGGGTCACATCGCGGAGGCTAATTCCCAAGTGTTCGCCGTCGGTATAGCCTGCTAGGTCTTCGATGGGGAAGCCGACCTTGAGGAGTGCCTGTTTTAGCCGCCCTCTCTCTAGTTTGGCAACCTCTACCGTGCGAGCATCCACAAGTTCGAGGAGGTAGTTCTGTACGGTTTTGGTGTGCCGTACTTCGGTCATCAGGATATTGTCTTCAGCGCGTAGCAGAAGCCTTCCATCCTCTTGTAGCAGTTTCAGTTTGCCGTACCGCCCCACATACTCCTTTATGTCGTGAGTGATGTTTCCCGGTACGTCGTACTTACTGTATTCGTTAAGAACGGCAAGCATCTCCTCCGAGTTCATACCCGCCGCCCGTGCGTTCCAGAGTGAGAGGGTGGTAATACGGTAGGTGTGGATATGTTCGGGGCTTTTGGTCAGTTCACAGAAGGCGGCGAGTTTGTCGCGGCAAGCCTCGTAGAGCGGGTTATCCACTTCCAAGAGAGCGGTACGGTCAGACTGCACAATGAGGGGATTTTGGGGGTTATACATTCGGGTTCCTTGTAACAACCCCTCACCTAGAGGTAGGTGAGGGGTGAACAGTGAGTCAATTTACGAGAGTAGTTACTCTATCGTGCTCTCAACTACGGGCGGCGGTGCGTCTGCTTTGTCTAGGAGTGTGGGCGACATGGGGATAATACGCCGAATACGCATCATACGGGCGGCGAGAACTTCTGGTTTGGGAACCTCTTTGTCGCGGAAGTTATAAGGGTCGAGTTTGTTGGCACGCTGTAGAGCCTCTTTTACCGTGACGGATTTCGTGGGGTCGCGGCTCAGTTCTGCCGCCAACATCACATAGAGGTCGGGCGAGTTGGGGTCTACTTTCGAGAGCCTATCCAGATAGTCGTGGAAGCCGTTTTTGCGCCCCAAGCCCCAGAGTGCGAGTGCTCGCCCCGCCATTGCGGTAACATCGTCGGGATCTACACTAAGAGCCACATCGAAGATATTCAGCCCGGTAATAAAGCGGTCTGGCGAGTTGTTGAATACAATCGCTTGAAAGCCGTACTCTGCGAAGGTCGCCCCTGCAACAGGAGAGTTCATAATAGAGACCGCAAACGCCTTTCGGGCGTACTCTTTGTTGCCGTTCTCTGCAAAGGCGGCAAGCGCAAGGTACTGGTTTTCGGGACCTTCCATCAGTTTGAACGACTCTGCGGTGCGTTTGAGGGCGCGGGTCTGTGCGCCTGTCACCAAGTCGGTCATTGCGCCTACTACCAGCCCCGCTAAGTTTTTCTTCTCTGCCGATGTCTCTACAATACGCTGTGCCTCTTCGTACTTCCGTTCCTCATACAGTACTGCGCCGAAAAGGGCTTTTATGGTGAGGTCGTTCTCGTTTAGCACTGCCATCTGTTCTGCGAGGTTGTGCGCCTCTTTGATTCTATCCAAGCGTAACAGAGTAGAGGCAATACGCATCTGTACCCGTCGAATCAGTTTGTTATCAGTGGTGAGTTTGAGTACCCGCTGATAGGAGTCCAGCGACTCGGCGTAGCGGTGTAGGCTCCAGAGCATATCCCCGCGATTAAGGAGGGCGTTTGCATCAGAGGAGTCGGGGGTCTTCTGTTTGATTTCGTCTAAGAGTTCCCGCGCCCTCTGCTTTGTCGAAACCAGTCCTGCCCGCATATCGGGTAGCATGGCGATAAGGTCGGGGTTCCGAACGGCGCGAACGAGACGTAGGAAGTTCTTAATCTCAATGGTAACGGGGTCATCCGCCTGAATCATGCTTTGGCGGTCTTCCAGCATCCCGATTCCGCGATTGGGGTCGCCTTGTAGCCCTACCAGCAGAGCCATTACCCGAATCGCTTCTGGTATGGAGGTACTGATACGATATGCTTTTCGCGCTGACTTCTCTAGGGTCACTTCGTCGCCCCGCCGCATCGCAAGCAGAGCCTGTTCTGCATAGTAGTCGATACCGAGGCTGAGTTTGTTCTCTACCTGTACCTTCATGCGCTTTACGCCCGTCTGTCCGTTGGCGTTGTAGGCAACAATCCCAACGGTGTGCGGTCCATCGCGCTCCGCAAGGGTATCCCAATCGAAATGATAGGGAGGCATCTTCTTTTCGGCACGAAACTGGTCATCTATCTCCAGCACTACCCTAGAGACCCCCGCGCTACTATCGGCTTTTGCCTCTAAGGAGACTGCATCGCTGAGTTGTGCCGGGTTTGGTGCGCTTTTCTCTTTGGAGCCTTTACGCGGTACGAACTTCGCCGAGACGTTTACCTGTGCGTGTGCCGTTCCTGCGGTTAGTACCAGTAAGCAGAGCGAAAGAAGAGATATGTGTCGTTTTTGTACCATGATTCGCCTCCACTGTCTAAAGCGAGTAGATGTCGGAAAACTTGTTATTCAGATAGTCTACATAGTATTTGGAGTTGAGGGGTTCCCCTGTCGCTTTTAGCACGACTTCACGGGGGAAGAACTTCGCGCCGTAGCCGTGTACGTTCTCGCGTAGCCAACCCAGAACTGAGGTGAAGTTACCTTGCTCTATCTCTGCGTCAAGATTGGGGTGCGCCGTGCGTAGTTTGTGGAACATCTGAGCAGAGATGAGATTCCCTAGCGTATAGGTTGGGAAGTAGCCTATCAGCCCCTCCGACCAGTGAACATCTTGCAGACAGCCCTCGCTATCGGTACTCGGCGTAATGCCCAGATACTCCTGCATCTTTGCGTTCCATACCTCTGGCACGTCCTTAAAGGCTATCTCTCCATTGAGTAGTCCGCACTCTATCTCGAAGCGCAGAAGGATATGGAGATTGTAGGTCACTTCGTCTGCCTCTACACGGATGAAGGAGGGTTCTACTTTATTGACGGCGCGATAGAAACCCTCTGCGGTGGTGTTTTCCATCTGCGGTAGATACTCTTTTACGATGGGGAATACCCACTTACAGAAGTTACGGCTACGCCCCACAAGGTTCTCCCACATTCGCGACTGGCTCTCGTGTACCCCTAGTGAGGTTCCTCCTGCAAGCACTGTTCCCTCGAAGCGTTCGGGGGAACCCTGTTCATACATTCCATGCCCCGCCTCATGTAAGGAGGCGTAGAGTGCTTGTGCCATATACTTGCGGTCAAAGCGTGTGGTGAGGCGCACGTCGTAACGAGAGGCGTTGTTGCAGAAGGGGTGCGCCGCCTCGTCTTGCCGTCCGCAGTGGAAATCGAATCCGAGTTTCTCAACCACTTTCAGGGTCAGTTCGCGCTGTTTTGCGATGTCGAAATCGCCGCTAATGGGGCTTGCGTCTACAGGGTTTTTGCTACCCGCAATCGCATGGGCAAGCGATACGGCATACGGCTTCATCTCTGTAAAGACGTTTACCACGTCGGTATAGGTGGTGTCTGTTTCATACTCGTCTAGGAGTGCCGAATAGATATGGTCTTTATAGCCGAAGTACTCTGCTTTTTGACGTGTAAGTTCAAAAATCCGTTCGAGGGTAGGGGCAAACTTTGCGAAATCGTTCTCTTTACGTGCCGCAACCCAAACCTCATGCCCTAGTGCTTGCTGGCGCGAGAGTTCTGCTACAAATTCGGAGGGGAGCTTGGTCATGCGGTCGTAGTGCTTGCGGGTAAGAGCAACTAGGCGGGCATCATCGCTATCGGGGTCTAACGAACCTGCTTCTGCCTCTGCTTTTACCAAGAGGTTATAGGCGGTGTCGTTGGTTCGCATCTGATGTATCAGTTCGCTCATTACCGAAATCTGTTCGGCGCGGGCGTGGGCGGCTCCTACTGGCATATAGGTCTGCTGATCCCAAAACAGGGTCGCGACGGTCTCGCCCATGCGAACGATACGCGCAAAGTAGTCTCTTAGGTTCTGAATGTTTTCGCTCATTAAAATTCCTTACAGGTTTGATAAAGCCCAGTTTGCAAGCAGATGGGGGTCTATAAGCGTGACAGGAGTGTGTCTTACTGCGGTCACAACCTCTGGGCTAAACCCCTCAAACGCGATAATCCAACAGCGCAGAGGCGCACTGGCATTGGCGTAGGGAGTTAGGACTTCTAGGTCGCTATACTCACATCTACGCTTCTGGTGTATCCAGAGTGCGACCCCTTGCGTGTTTGCCTCCTCAAAGGTGAAGAGGGTTCCTTGTGGAATCTCGGTTTCGGAGAGGAGTGTAGTGCCTCGTTGTAGGATTAGACGACGAAATTCGGCAAGACGTTCCCCATCCGAGAGAGCCACAAGCCGATTCGTTTCGGCGATATGGAAAGCGGTTTTCGCGCTCTGTTTCGCTACTTCTTCCCGTTGTGCCTCCAACTCCTGTTGGTGTTTTGCGGTTCGCTGTTGTGCCTCTTTATCTTTGTGGAGTTGTGCCTGTTCGCGCTCTTTTTGGGTGCGGTTTTTTCGCTGAGTGTGGTGTTCCCGCCGTGTCTGCTGTTTTGCCTCTAGGGTCTCCTGCGCCGTGATGTTTTCTCGCACCGCTCTTTGTGCTTGCAACCACTGCCACCCTACCCCCAGAAGCCCAAAGCCGCTTATAAACAGCAACGAAAGCCCCCCTATCTGTATAAAGGGGTTGGGGTTTTGGAAGAGGCAGAAGCCCAATACTCCCCAAATACAAGAGAGCAGGGGGCGACGCAGAACCTCTTCTTCCGTTTGAGGCGGTTGTGATGTCACTGCGTGCGTC
>OMJJ01000043.1 GCA_900299305.1 bacterium
GCAGATAAAGACAAGGCACGTTGGATACAGTCTAAAACCAACGCAGACTACAAAACCAACCTCACACAACTCGCCAATCAAGGGTACGACCTCGTGGTTGCGATAGGCTTCTCTATGTTCGACCCCCTCAAAGAGGTCGCCCCGCAGTTCCCCAATACCAAGTTCGCCATTGTAGACAGCCCCGCCCCCGACGGTATTCCCAACTGCGTAGGGCTTACCTTCCGAGAAGAGCAGGGAACCTTCCTCGCCGGTTTTCTTGCCGCCTCCATGAGCAAAACCAAAAAACTCGGCTTTGTGGGTGGGCAAGAGATACCCCTCATCAAGAAGTTTGAGGCGGGCTATCGGGCAGGAGCAAAAGCCGCCGACCCCGCTGTACAGGTACTCTCCACCTACACAAACACATGGAACGACCTCAATTTGGGTAAAACGCAAGCCGTCCAACTTCAAGGCAACGGGGCAGACATTATCTTCCATGCGGCGGGTAAGTGCGGCTTAGGAGTAATAGAGGCGGCACGTGAGAAGGGCGCAGGGTACTACGCCATTGGGGTAGACCGCGACCAAGACGATGTAGCCCCCGGTAGAGTGCTGACCAGCATGGTGAAAAAAGTAGATACCGCCGTTTACGATGCGATAAAAAAGGTGAAAAGCGGCGAATTTAAGGCAGGTACGTGGGTGTATGACCTCAAGCAGAATGGGGTAGGGCTATCCGAACGCAAGTTCACCAAGCAAGACATTCCCGCCGCCGTTACCGCAAAACTAGACAAACTCTCCAAGATGGTGGCAGACGGGAAAATCGTTCCCCCTACCACTGTAGAGGACGTAGCCAAGTTTTCGCCCCCGAAAATCGAGTAGAACCCCGTTTTACCCTGATGAACTTCCCCGCTCTGCCGACAATCCTGTGTCGTATAACCTAGTGTGTTTCACAGGGGGCAGAGACCGTTATCAAACAGAGTACCGTGTCCCACTTGCAAGGAAGCACAGTTGAGGTCGGCAAAGGAGTGTGACATTGACCGATTCGTCTACCGAGTTGAAGTTTGCACCCGAAGCGTTGTCGCTGGCTCCCCAAACCTTTATGCAACAGGTAAAGGAGACCAGTACCTTCGTTATCTTTGGGGCTTCGGGCGACCTTACCCACCGGAAACTGATTCCGGCTCTCTACAACCTTGCGTGTGCCAAAATGCTCCCTGAGTCGTTTCATGTGGTTGGCTTCGCAGTTACCCCCATGGACGACGAGCGGTTCCGTGAAGAGATGCGGAAAGCCGTTCAGCAGAGCAAAGAGGCTACCGATTTCCGCGAAAGCGTGTGGAACGAGTTCGCACAAGGGCTACACTACATCACTGCGGACTTCGAGGCTCCCGAAGGATACGAAAACCTCAAAAGCCTCCTCAAAGAGATAAAAAAAGAGCATAACGTTCCGGACAACAGGCTCTACTATCTCGCCATTCCTCCCAGTTTTTGCCGCCTTGTGGTAGAAAAATTGGGCGCACACGACCTCGTTACTCCCACTGCCCGGCAGGGCGAGGGCTGGACGCGTATCATCGTAGAAAAACCCTTCGGGCGCGACCTAGATTCCGCGCAAGAACTGAACACCCACATCCACAAGGTTTTTCAAGAAGAGCAAATCTACCGTATAGACCACTATCTTGGTAAAGAGACCGTCCAGAACCTCATGGCGTTCCGTTTTGCAAACAGTATTATCGAACCCATCTGGAACTTCCGTTATGTAGACCACATTCAGATAACAGCCGCAGAGACGCTTGGGGTAGAGCATAGGGGTATCTACTACGAAGAGGCGGGGTGTCTACGGGATATGTTCCAAAACCACCTGCTACAACTGCTCGCGATTATCGGAATGGATCCGCCCGTGCGCTATGGTGGTATGAGCGTTCGAGACCGTAAAGCAGATGTGCTAAGGGCAATCGTACCCATAAACCCAGAAAGCCTTGCAGAGATGGCAGTGCGAGGACAGTATGGCGCAGGAGTGTTTGAGGGAGTTTCGGTTCCGGGCTATAGGGAAGAGGTGGGGGTTCATCCCAAGTCCAATGTAGAGACCTTTGTCGCCCTCAAACTGTTTATTGATAACTGGCGATGGTCAGAGGTTCCTTTCTATCTACGCTCTGGAAAACGGATGCACACGAAGGTAACGGAGATTGTGATTCAGTTCAAGCGCGTACCCCATATGTTCTTCCAACTCTCGCAGGATGATGTAATGGAACCGAATCAGATGATTATCCGCATCGCCCCCGACGAGGGTATCTCGCTACGCTTTGGCGCAAAGGTTCCCGGTCCTTCTATGCGGCTCCGCCCCGTTCAGATGAACTTTAGTTACGCCGAGACCTTCAACGTACAGCCCACTACTGCCTACGAAACGCTCCTGCTAGATGCAATGGAGGGAGATGCCACTCTCTTCAATCGCAACGACGCGGTAGAACTGGCGTGGGAGGTACTAGAACCCATGCTCGAAATCTGGTCGGCAACACGCCCCTTCCATCCCTTCCCCAACTACGCGGCAGGAACATGGGGTCCCAACGCCGCCGACCTACTCATGCAAAAAGATGGAAGAAGCTGGCGCAATCCCCCCAACGCGCCGCTTCTCTCCCGTGTCAACCTCGAAAACGGAAACTCTCTCTAAAATGAGCCGTAGTATCACCGTTACTACCCCTGAAAACATCGTGATCACCTATCAGGCGGCAGGAATCGCGTCCCGCTTTATCGCTACGTTTATAGACCTCTTTTTTCAGTTTTTACTTATCCTTCTCTTTTCTGGTTTTATGAGTACGATGGGCGCGAATGGGCTTGGCTTGGGCGATTTTGCCTCTGCGATTGGGATTGTGTTGGTCTGGGTAACGATGTTCGGCTACGCGCTACTGTTCGAGGCGTTCTGGTCGGGGCGAACTCCCGGTAAGAGGATAATGGGGCTACGGGTGCTGAGGGATGGTGGGTATCCGCTTACTTTTGTGGCGAGTGCCGTCCGTAACCTGCTTCGCATTGTGGATTTTGGTATCCTTCCAATAACCGCCATGCCGTTGGTACTATTTGGGCTTCCGGGGCTAGTCTGCATCTTCTTCAGCCCCACCTACAAGCGTATCGGCGACTATCTTGCGGGAACCATCGTAGTGCAAGAGGAGGCGATGTCTCCGTTAGGCAAATCGGTGCTACCTACCCTCACCCCCGAAGCCGCCTTCTTCCTGCCCTATCTACGTCACTTAGAGAGGATAACCGCAGAGGAGTATGCGGCGGTAAGAAGGTTCGTTGCAAGGCGCAGAGAACTAGAGACCATCGTACAGGCGAGTTTAGGAGAGAGGCTGGCACGTCCCCTCATGGAGAAACTAGAGATACACGCCCCCATTCAGGTACAACTACAGTACGCCGATTTGCTGGAAGCACTCGAAAGACGCTACGCAGAAGAGAACCGGCTCTTCTAAGTTTGTCTTGCCCCCTGCAACTTCCCCACATTTAGTTTGGTCAAAATACGATGGAGGAAGACCTTTGTGAAGACAGAGCAGAACGCACCTAATCCCCCAAAGTGGAAGAGCCGAATGCAGGAGCGTGCCGAGCGAATCCTCTCGCTCTGTAAGCAGGGGACGGTAAGAGAGGTACTTGCGGAGCTCGAGGGGATACACACTACAGACCTCACCCAGATTCGCACCTTTTTATGGCAGAGCGGCGAGTACGATAGGGTAATAGAGGTCATACTAAAAGGGCTACAGTTGCCCGATTCGCGCTGGCGTTATGAGGCGGTAGCGATGGTAGACCGTTTGGGGGACGATAGGTGCGTAGAGCCTCTAAGCCGATTGCTTACTGATCCCGTACCGCGTATTCGGCGCATGGTACTCCACTCTTTGAGCTGTCAGCACTGCAAAATCACCCCCCTTCAGACCTGTACCGACTACCTTCCACAGATCATTGAGGTCTCTCTTCACGATAGCAGTGTGCAGGTGCGCCGCCATGCGGTCTACACCCTCGCCGAATACAGCCACGACCCACGGGCATACTCTGCCCTCCAAACCATGCAGACCACAGACCCCGATGCGAAGGTACGCCTCTTTGCAGAGGCTACAATAAAAGCCCACAAACCTCTCACTACAGAGTGAACTGAAAACTTCATGTCTTCCCGCACACGAAAACAGCACCAAAGGTCGCTCTATTCATCCGAAAGAGAGCGAGAGAAGTATCTACTGAAATGTGGAGAAGATACACTGGGTACGGTTGTTTGGCAGGGTAGCGAGAACTGGCATAACTGGGGACATTTCACACCAGGGCAGAACTACGAGAAGTATCGCACAACTTTAGAGGACGCGGTACAATCCGCCACCGACACTCTCCAACTTTACCTTGAAACAAGAGATACCCGCAAGGTACTCCCTATTCACGATTTTCATTTTGAGGAAGAGGAAGGTGTCTATTGGCGTTGGAAAACAGACGCAACGTATTAACCCCTAAAGATATGCTTGACCATGAACATCAAAGAAATGATTGTTAGGTAAGATAGCCTTTAGGGTGTTTTGGGTTCATTCAGCTTTTGTAGTGTGTACTTCGCATCGTGTGCAATCGGTTTGGGGCCTCTAAGCAGACCTGTCCTCACTCCTGTTTCGTACAACGCAGCATCGGCATAGCCTGCCCACAGTTGATTGGTCTGCCATTGATAACCGAACTGGTAGAGATTACCGCCCGGCTGAGGGTGTTCATCGGGTGTAGGGTCACAGGGAATCCAACCTATATTGGGGAAGTAAAACTCGCACATCTGATGACCTTCGTGTCCTTTTCCCGACTGATACACAAAAAAACCACCCACCGTTCGCGCCGGAATGCCTATCTGTCTGAGTAGCGCACACATTAGGCGTGCGCCCGCAGTACACTGCCCACGTTTGGACTGAAGTACTGTGGAAGGAAGATAGATGTCGGTTACTTCATAGTAAAACTGAGCCTTGATGGCGCGGAATAGTCTTTTTGCGGCGGCGAAAGGAGTCAGTTTTTCTCGATAATCTTCGCCCAATGTGTCACGGATAAATTTACGCGCTGGTTCTGAGTCTCCATCCAGGAGTTTGCTCAGGCGTAAGAAGGTTGGCTGTGGATCTTTCTTAAAGTCCTCCCATGTGACCTTGTCCAGTTTAGCAGGGTTGATGGCGATATTGTGGAAGCGCACATGAGTACGCCTCTCATAATTTACGATGCCACCTGCCCCAATCACTACGGTATGTTCCACTCCATCTGCATCGCCTTCTGCTGACTCATTCTTTGCGCTACGGAGTACTTGCGTTGTTGAGGTATTACGGACTCTGGCAAATCCAAGAGTAACTGTCTTGCCTGCCTCTGTGGGGGCAAACCGAAAGTTTAGTTGTTCGATGAGCAGATACTCTTGAGGTTGGATACGCAGTACTGCTGGCATCGTGGGGACTGGTATGATACGTAACTTACCAGAGAAAGAGTTGTTGCCACGATTATTATCGCCACTCGTTCCATCAATATCTAATATCACACGGGCTTCGCTACTGGTTTCCAACGGGGTGGTGAAATGATATATCGCGGAATGCCTACCCGGATTTAGCCTGTCGAAATGCTGCCGGTACTCGTATCCATCCATCCGGCAAACAAGGTCGAAAGGGTTTGTTGCTCCACCGGACACCTCAAAATCAACACGTATTTGAATGCTACCATCATCTTGTCGTGGAATCACCTCTCTGCTGAAATCGAAGTTGACCGTTGTAACGTTTACCAATCGTAGTTCACATTGTGCTTTTGCCATTAGCGTTGTATTAGCCATGAGTATCGAGAACAGCAACATAAAAATATATCTTTGCAGAAGTATGCGTCGTGAAATCATAAATAGAAAGCCTTTCATTCTCTAGTAACACTCACCAAAATAGACAGCACTTACCCAACCCTAAGCGGTGTGCTTACTACGTCGTTGCCGCGAGATGTCGATAAGCACCGCCCCCAAAATCACCACACCAAGCAGTACCTTCTGAGTATAGGGTTCCACATCCATCAAGTTCATTCCATTACGAATCACCGCGATTACAAACGCCCCGATAAGGGTTCCAAACACACGACCCTGCCCTCCCGTTAGGCTCGTCCCACCTACCACAACCGCGGCGATAACATACATCTCGTACATCACCCCATAGATAGGCGCACCCGCTTTGAGTTGCGAGACGGTTATCACCCCACCGATACCCGCCATAAGAGCCGATACCACATACACTAGCACAAGAGTTTTGCGGATAGAGACCCCAGAGAGCCGCGATGCCTCCATATTGCCCCCCACCGCATAGAGGGTACGCCCCAACGCCGTTCGTGTCATAAAAAGATGTGCTACAAGGTAGATAGCGACCATCAGCACCACCGCGTTTGGAAGTGCGAAGAGCGTTGTACCTCGCCCAAGCCATGTAAACGAAGCCGGAATATCGTAAAGCGACTGCCCATGAGAGACGATAAACGCCATGCCACTCGCTATCTGCATTCCGGCAAGCGTAACAATAAAAGGGGGAACCTTGAGGCGGGCAGTAAGCCAACCCATAAATCCACCCACTACCCCGCACAACACAATCGCAACCAAACAACTTCCCAGCAAGGCAACGCCGTTCGCTCTTTCACCTCCTGCCCTCTGAATCAGCCACGCGGTTAAGACTGCCGACAGCGCAAGAAGGCTACCCACCGACAAATCAATACCCCCCGTGATAATCACCATCGTCATGCCCACCGCGATAATGGCGATAACCGCCGTCTGGTCGGCGATATTCCGCAGGTTGCTTGCCGTGAGAAATGTCGAGCGGCGTACACTGCCCGGAGCCAGTATCTTAGTAGCCGCAAAAGCAGAGTTTGACTGTTGAAGCGCGTCCCAAAGTGACCAGTTGCGGCAGTCTCCTGTCGTCGCAATGAGGGGGACGTGTTGTCCTTTTGCTGGTAGAGCCTCTAGTGCTTTCCGCACTGTAGGCGGGTCGCCTTGTAGAGCCGCGCCTATCGTAACCCCTTCATGAGTGAGGGCAGAGGTAAGATGTGCCGCAAACTCGTCTCCCTCCGCCCCTGTAGGGGTTACGATAACAACGACTTCGCCTTTAGGAGTCTCATGGGCAACCCATTCGGCGAGAAGTTCCGCCCCTGCCTGTCCCGTAGGTGACTCCTCATGGTAGGTCGCCCACGCAAAAAACAGGCAGAGTACCGCCAATACCAGCAACATTCCGTACTGCCCTGCCAAACGCGCAACTGCGGTGCGTATCCCGCTCGTCATACGTACCCCTCAACTACTTCAAAGAAGCGTCTTTGTCTGCATCGCTCTTCAGATAGGTTCCCGCGGGGATAAGGGTTTTAGCCGGAACGGTCTCACCTGCCATAAACCTGCCCACCGCTTGTATCGTCATTTCGCCAATCTTTTCGGGATACTGCACGATGTCGGCGTAGATTTTACCCGCCTTTATCGCCTGTTTCGCTTCCGGCATTCCATCGAAACCAACCACCTTGATAGTACCAATTTTACCCGCCTTCTCAATCGCGGCAACCGCCCCCAGAGCAGAGGGGTCGTTAATGGCAAATATCCCGTTAAGGTCGGGGTGCTTCTCCAAAATATCCTGTGCGGTCTTAAAGGAGGCATCCCGCTGACCGCCACCGGGCAGTTCTGCCACGATTTTGATATCCGGGTACTTCGCTATCACCTCCTTAAAGCCCTTCGCACGCAAAATAACCGATTCGACCTCTGGGTGCGTGATAATTGCGACGGTTCCCTTGCCCCCAATGGCTTTTACCAGTGCCTCCCCCGCCAACCTACCGCCGCCGTAGTTATCAGTTGCGATATGAGAGACCACCTTCGCGACAGGGTCTAGGCAACCTATGTCGGCAGTAAAGACGGGGATTCCTGCCTTGTTCGCCTCTAGGATAGAGGTTCCTATCGAACGCGAATCGACGGGGCTAAGAACAATCGCTGTCACCTTTTTCGCAATAAAGTCGTTTACTTGGTCTTTCTGTCGGGCAGCATCCATCTCTCCCGCAGAGATATTAACGGTAAAATCAATTTTGCCTCCTGCGGCTTGCATTGCATCCCCCATCACCTTGAAAAAGGGGTTCGCCATAGTAAGCAGGGAGACACCAATCACTCCTTTCTGTTTTACCTCTGCTTTGGGGGTGGGTGAGGTAGTTGCGTCTCCCTTTTTCGCTTCGGGGCTAGGGGATTGGTTACAGCCAAATATCGCCCCCGCCAAAATCAAACTCGCCAATACCGATAGTCTTCGTTGCACTTTTCTCTCCTCCGCGCTAAAAATGGTGATAACCGATGTTACATTGTGAAGTATACCCCTATCCCACCATTCTGCCGCTTCACTCAAGAGAAAGTAGAAACACCCCAACATGAACTGAGCCTCCTTACTTTCGTGGGTGTAAGCGTACTCTATCGGCGGTGTACCACCCTAGTAGTACCAACGGAAAGAGCAAATTCCCCGAAAAGGCAGTAACCTGTATATTGGCTTTGGCGAGATGGATAGGGCTATAGGTGAGCGTGAAGAGAGCCACAAATAGAAATGTAGAGCCGTACACCGTAATCAGAGAAGACGAGAACCGATTACGCCGAACTCCCATCCCGATAGTGAGCAGAAACGAAGCGTAGAACCAGAGCAGTGCCGAAAATACCATCCACTTTCCTACCCTATTAAGAGGTAGAAGGCTCTTTCCCTCTGAAATCTCGCTGGTTAGGGGGCGCAGTTTCCCCCAAAAGCCAAGCAGTACTCCACCGCTATACCCCCCTACTAAAAGGCAAAGCACCAAGTTCCATGAGTACTCCGATACCCAACCGAACAGAGCCGCGTGTCCCGGTAGGTTTTTTGCCACCAGTAGAGCCCCTCCAAACAGCAGAGCCGCAAGTGTCGATATTCCGTTTACAACGAGGGAGTAGTGGGTGGAGAGGAGTTGCTTTGGGGTGGTACGCGCTTTTGTGTGGCTGACGATGGGGCGGGTAGTGGTGGCAACTCCCATCGCTTTCTCTAACTTCTCTTGTAGGGCGCGGTCATAAGGCGCAAACTGTACCGCGTAGGTGAAGTAGGTGATAGCCCGCTCCTTTTGCCCCCTCCGAAAACAGACA
>OMJJ01000044.1 GCA_900299305.1 bacterium
AAACACTACCCTTCGAGGCGGCTTGCCAAACCGAACCGGTGAGCGGGGCTTGGAAGGGCATTATCCAGATGTCGCAGATGAGCGTGGGGGACGATGTGGTAGTTATCGGGACGGGCGGTATTGGGATGTATTGTCTGATGGTGGCGAAAGCGGCGGGGGCAGGAAGGCTTATCGCGGTAGATGTCAGTGATTTTGCCCTAGAGACCGCCAAAAAACTAGGCGCAACCCACACCGTCAATCCCAACCACGTAGACGCAAAAGAGGCTATCTACTCTATTCTGCCCGAAGGTCCCGATTTGGTGGTAGAGGCGGCAGGTCCCATAGAAGCGGTCAATCTCATGGTAAGCCTCCTACGAAGGGGAACCCGTTGGAACGTTTTTGGTATCACCACCCACGAGACCTTTGCGCTAGATGGGGGACTGATGCACTTTTTAGAGGCGCGTATGGACTCTAGTTTCGGAACCAACTCGCTGGCAATGGAGAAGTCTATTCGCCTTATGGAGCGCGGTTTGGTTCGCCCCGACCTCGCTATTTCGCACCGCTTCCCCCTCACCGAGATTCATAAGGCAGTAGAGGTGATGGGTAGCCCAGAGCGCAATAAGGTGATTATCCAACCCAACTAAGCCACCTCCTCCTTTGCTGTATCGCCCTCACTCTCCAGCGTGGTGTACCCAGTAAGGATAAGAGCCGTTACTGAAAGGAGGAGTACCGCAGTCATCGCGCCTGTGTCCTTAAAGAGCAGAGAGGCGACCACCGTAGCCAGTACGACAAGCACTCCTCCTTTCAACAAGGGAAACCCCTCAAAAACACGTTCCAGTGCTACCCTTTGGAGGCGATAGAACCCCCAAAACACAAAAGAGATTCCCCCCAACGCAAGAAAGACCCAAACAGAGAAAAGAGTGCGCCACCCCAAAGCCAGTTTGCGCTTTACAATCTCCACCAAAGAAGCCGCTCCCCCTCCCTGTTTTGCGTTATGAAGAGCCGTACCGATGTGCGATGCCCCCTCATGGAACAGACGGCTATCCAGAAAACTCGTCCCGAACGCAAGTATCAGCCCCAACACCATCCAAAACGGCACATACCGCACTTTCAAGGGCTTTCCCAACAGAAGAAGGCTCCCCATTCCAAATCCCACGCTACACACCACAAAACTACCCGCGTTCGCACCCAGTCTCGGTAGACCAAACAGCGCAAGGCAGAGTAGCCAGCCCCCTATCACCCACACAGGTTTGGGGTAACGCCCCATCGTCTGCCGCCGCTCCTCCATCCACGCAAAGCCGCCCATAAGTGCGTAGCCCATCATCAAGCCCAGATACTCGTTCCCGATACCGTAGTAGCGCACCCCTACCAGAGCGGAGTTGGTAACAAAACTCTCTTTCATAAGGCTCTGCCCCGCCCCAATGTCGATAAGCACGATGGCTACATTCATCAGCACCCCTGCCAATAGCACCGACACCCTCAGCCAACGAGAGAGGAGGTAGGCAGGAAGGCAGAGCGCAACCATCCACGCCAGTATACGCAAAGCGTACTCTAGTAGGGTCGGCGGAACCAGTAGCGGCGCAAGCATCAGCGCGGCAGGGGTATTGATAACACCCACAAAACAGAGCGAGAGCGGACGCGCCCACCTAGAACCCCTACGATGTGCGAACAAGGCGCAACCTATCCCCCACGCCCCCAACACAAAAAGTACGGGAGTCACATAGAGGAGGGCTTGCAGGTTCCTTTGAGAGAGGTAGTCTAACCTTGCCAAAAGAGCCATTCTCAAAGCAGTATCGGGGCTATGGGAAGAGATACGTAGCGGACGACCACTCATGGAGGCAGGGGGGTCTACTTCCAACAGGTTCAGGAGGGTAGGCGCAATGTCGATATTCGCGACCAAGCCCTCGGTTCGTGTAGTGGGTGAGGTAAGTAGCCCCGGTGAGAAATGCTCTCCCCATGCCACAACAGGGGTGAGGCGTTGCCAGTAGCCCACTATCCCTATCTCTTCACGGGGCGGGTATGCCGAGGCAAGAAGAATGTCGGTACTCTCTTTTTCCTGCGCCATCAGAATCAGGAGCAGGATGTTCAGGCGGCGCAGGGCGTTGTTACGTGCCTGTGTGTAGGCAGAAGGTAAGAGGCTACCGCGTACCGCTTCAAGGCGCGAGGTATCTCCTAGTGCCACTACAACGAAGTCGGCACTGCTCTCACGCACTCTACTCGCCAAAACTAACGGGTCGTCTATTTTCCCAAAAGGGGCATCTGCATCTCGTCGGCTTGGCTCGGCGGTAATCTCTCCTTCTCCCTTTTCATCGACTACAAAGAGCGCGGGGTTTTTATTTAGGGGCTTCGTATCGGTATCGCCATAGAGTTCTAATCGGAGGTTCGGGAGGGCGTTGCGGAGTACCGCACCCAACGGCAAAGACCCCAAACTCCGATAAGCACGTAGCGAAACGCTCGGAAAAAGCACGTGCCTCCCCGTTACGTTGGGGGTGTCTGCTAGGTTGGGTTCGGGCGCGGTATGCACACCATACGCCAACGTAAGATAGGCATTAAGTGGAGTTTTCTCTCCCTCCACAAAATCGTTCATCAAGCCTACTGCACCCTGCTCTGCAAAGGTACGTAGATGGGGGTAGTTACTATCGGTAAGGTCGTCCCACTCAAGCGCATCACACAGTAGCAAAACGGTTTTATGAGGAGGTTGTGCAGAGAGTGGGGAAGCACTCCAGATTAGACAAACAAGCCATGCGGCTATCAAGTAGTAAGATAGTTTTCTATATCGGGGGGTATTACATACTGTTTGAGGCATAACGGTCTATCCTATCACCCACCATTATACTCACAACACTCCGTTCTTATCGTCTATTTCAGGCAGGAATTACGTTTTCTGGCGATAATACAGCGAGCGCAAGCCGTCCAGTGTGAGCCACGGGGCTAGTATCTCTATAGAAGGGCAAGCAGGTACTATTTGAGGGGCGAGACCACCGGTAGCCACCACCTGCGCCCTGCATCCTATCTCCTCACGGAACCTCTGTATCAGAGCCTCTGCTTGCCCCGCAAAGCCAAACACAAAACCGCTCTGCATCGCCTCCACACTACTTTGCCCAATAACGTGTTCGGGAATACGCCATTCGATTTCAAAGAGCCGCGAGGCACGTGCCAGCAGAGCCTGTACCGAGATACCGATGCCGGGCAGTATCACCCCCCCAAGGTAGTCCCCGTTCTCAGCAATCGCCTCCAGTTTTGTTGCCGTGCCAAAGTCGATAACAATGGCAGGAGCACCGTACTTTTCGATACAACCCACCACATTGCAAAGCCTATCCACCCCTAGCGAGGCGGGAGGCGAGTAGTGTAAGCGTATCCCACATTCGATTTCCGAACGCACAAAAAAGGGAGAGAGTGCCAAGAACTGCTCACAACACTGTTGTAGTGCCGCTTCGAGAGGAGGAACCACGCTTGCAATCGCCACTTCAGTAATCTCGGTGTGGGGTATGCCGCTACTGGAAAGCAGAGGGACTATGTCTTCCCACAACGATTCCGGGGTTGCCGAACGGTTCGCCTCAAAACGCCCTGTAACTACTCGCTCTGCACCCCGATAACCCCCTACCACGATATTCGTATTTCCTACATCTATTGCTAATAGCATCTGCCTGTTACCGCTCTACATTATGGAGGAGTGATGGTGTTGTTAATGAGTACCGTCCCCGTCCCGTTATCTACAATACCCGCGTTCAACGTATTATTTTTTACAATCGCACCAATGCAGGTTGCCGTAACCCGTACCGCGGCACTGTCATAACTTCCCAACACCTGATTGCTATCGACTACCGAAGGCGAGTTCACTACCCGAATACCATAGTGTGCCGTCAAGCCATTGCGGCTACTTATCTGGTTTTGACCAATCAGTGCTTGAGGACACCCAGAAACAATCCCCTCCCAAGCAGTAGTACTCGGTAGGCTGTTTACCACTTGATTCCCTTGAATAGTATTCCCGATTGCGGTATTGTCCCTCAATGAGAAGATACCTGTAGTTAGTTGTCCGCTACACAGGTTATTACGAACAGAGAGATTGGTTTGGTTTGGGTGTCCATAGAGGATACCTATACTCCCTCCTGCAATGTTATTGCCCTGAATAGTGAGATTTGTAACGTTCGTTGCTTGCACCTCAATTCCGTTTAGGGTCGTGTTGCCTGTGTTATCAATGGAGTTACCACTAATATCTACACTATCACAACTCTGAACGATATTCAGTTCACCCTGCACAATCGTATTTTGCGACACACTCGATTTATTGATACTGCCCACATAGAGGTCGCCATTTTCGATATGGTTATTGGTACACTGTACACCAGTAGGAACCTGATTGCTGGTAGAGAAACGGGACGAGACGAGAATACCGCAGTTGTAACACTGATTCCCCATAACTTGTGCCGCCCCAACAACTTCCAACTGCACACTGATACCTGAGGTGCGAGTCGCACAGTTGTAGATTCGGTTGTTGGTAATGATGCTATTATTTGCTCCTTTCTTCACATCAATACCCGCACCACAACTATAGATTGAGTTCGCGGTGAAGGTGCTGTTGCTATTGTCGGGGCTATCGAAGGAGCCAATGCCCGTAAGTCCGTTAGAGAGAGTACAGTGCGCGATGTAGGTGTCGTCCACGTTATCAGAAGCGATAACACACCCGTTCTGGTGTCCCACTGCCAACACCGCATTGGTATTAGAGACTTGTACGTTATCGACTACTGTGTGAACGGTTCCGGTAAAGTGAATACCATTCCCATTGAGGTCGTTTAGTTGGGTATCTCGCACCGAGTTTCCTGTACCGTAGATAACAATCCCTTCACCGGGGGCATTTTGGATATGGCAGTTCTGAACCGTACAACCGTTCCCTGTAATCAGAATCTCATGGGTAATTTCCCACCTTGCCCAAAACCAGTTGGCGCGGTTCCCATCAATAGTAAGGTCGGTAACACTACAACCATCCATAAGGCGTAGGGTGCTATAAGTAGCATGAATATCCGTTGTACCGCTCAGAGTCGCATTCGGTGCGTTCTGTAAGGTGATAACGTTACCGTCTATTTTTGTAATTCGCAAATCCTCATTGTTGGTAGAGAGGCTCGTATACTCTACAAGGTTGGCTTGGTTTCCCTGACTAAAAGCGATATTCATACCTACTACATACCCCGTAGGAGGGGTATCGGTAGTAACCGTTTTTGTTTTATTTGCGGTAATGGGGGTACTGGTGGTAAGTGCGGCGGGCTGAACCCCCTTTTTAAGGGTTGCGTGGTTGCCGTTTAGTTTTTGTCCGGGCTTGAGGGTAATTCTGCCATTGACAAGATACGTTTTCCCAGTAGTCAGCACAATATCTTGGTTAGAGTTCACGGTATTGCGTAAGGCAAGCGTATCGTCCGTAACACCATCCCCCACTGCCCCAAAGTCTTCGGGGCGAACGGAACGCTTGGGGGCAGTAACACTTCCCACAGAGTTAGACCCCGAACTACATCCAAATAGGTTCAGTAGTCCTATACAGCCTAAACAGATAGTAATGAGAAAACGCAAACGCATTTCGATTCAGCAATCCTCTCCACTTTGGAGTTGTAACGCACCCCCACTATCTTGCCTTATTTTAAGATTAGGGAGTAACGAACAGAATAGTAGGGAGAAATACGGAGTTCCTAATATCAAGATTATAACACAGTTTCCTGTTTTTCACACCTCCCTCTGCAATGCGTCAAAGTAAGCGATTGCTTCCCACCCTGTTTTCGGGTAAAATCAAGAGGTGTTGATGTGGGGTCAGATACCATACCTCTCTGCCCTCTGTAGATTTGGAGATTTCATACCGCTCTCTATGCCCAAATATCTTCTCGTTTTCGATAAAGGGGAAAGCGTTCGCTGGCTTTCTCACCTTGATATTCTGCGTACCTTTGAACGCGCTATTCGGCGGGCAGGGCTACCTATCGCCTTCTCTGCGGGCTTCAACCCTCGCGAAAAACTCTCTTTTGTGTCGGCACTGGGTACAGGCATTACAGGGTCTGCGGAGCTCGCCTCTATGGAACTTACCGAAACCTGTGAGGCAGAGACGATTTGTACCAACCTAAACGACGTACTGCCTAGCGGGATACGTATTCGGTTTAGCCGAGAACTCTCGGAAGAGGAGGCAAAGGGCTTTGCAAAAGGAATGGATAGAGCGGAGTTTTTGGCGACCTGTGTCAGCCCCATTCCCCTCTCTTCCGAAACCGTAGAGAGTGCTATCGCCTCCCTCCTTGCCCAAGAAGAGACGATTATCGAAAGAGAGCGCGATGGGCGTACCCGCAAAGTAGATATTCGCCCTCTCATTCACACACTAATACACATAGCGCAAAGCGACACAAACAACCGCTTCTCTCTCCTCATGACACTTGGGCAGGGCGAAGGGGCAGTCGCCAGACCCAGCGAGGTTGTGGCACTCCTTACCGCCTTCTTAGAGGGAGTTGCTCTGCGCCGTGTACACCGTATCCGTATTTTAGACAGAGAGGGTCAGCCGTGGCTATACGAAGCCCCTACCCTCGTCACTACACCTTAAACAGAAAGGAGATAGCCCATTTTGTCTAAAGATATTATCGTCAATGTCGGCGAACGCGAAACTCGCGTCGCGGTATTGGAAAACGACAAGCTGGTTGAACTCCACATAGAACGCTCCGAGCGTGTGGTTGGAAGTATCTATAAAGCACGTGTTATGAACGTGCTTTCAGCACTAGATGCCGCTTTTGTAGACATTGGACTAGAGCGCAATGCGTTCCTCTTTGTGGGTGATGTTCTGCCCACCAGCACAGGAAACAACGAGGAGAGCCGTTTTAACCACGCGCCTCCCACCGAACGCGAAGAACCCAGAAAAATTGCCTCCCCTCCCACCCCAGTACTCTCTGTAGAAGCCATTTCGTTGGGGCGAACCGATAATGGAGACGAGGAGGATGCCCCAGAGTTGGAGTATACCGCCCTCCTCCCCGAAGAGATCGATGACGATTTGGAGTTCGATGACGACGAAGAGGGGCTGGAAGAGGAGATAGACACCGAAAGCGTTGCAGAAGATGCCTCTCCCACCCCCGAATCGCGCCGCCGTCCCCAGAACCGCAACCCACGCCGATTTGGTCGTGCGGTTCTGCGCCAACAGCGCGTTAAGGACGTACTGAAAGTAGGGCAAGAGTTACTGGTTCAGGTTATCAAAGGCTCGCATAGCACCAAAGGAGCGCGGGTCTCTACCCGTATCAGCCTACCGGGACGCTATTTGGTGCTCATGCCCGAAGGTGACAACCTCGGTGTCTCGCGCAAAATTGAGGAGGCACGCGAACGAGACCGCCTCAAACGTATCGGTGATAGCCTACGTCCCAACGGGTTTGGGCTGATTATCCGTACCGAAGCCGAAGAGAAGACCGAACAGGAACTGCGGCAAGATATGGAGTTTTTACTACGTACTTGGAAGCAGATACAAGAGACCTCGCGTACCGCCAAAGCCCCTGCGCTAGTGCAAGCGGACCTCACCCTGCTTTCCAAAACCATTCGAGACGTGTTTGGCTCTGATGTAGACAAACTGGTGATAGACGACCCCGAAGAGTACGAAAAGGCTAATGAACTCCTAGAGCGCATCTCACCTAAACTGAAAAGTCGCATCCACCTCTACGACGGTAGCCAAGCCATTTTCGAGAAGTACAACCTTGAGAATGAAGCAGACCGGCTTCTGCGCCGCAAGGTGTTCCTCAAATCGGGAGGCTCACTCGTTATAGACGAGACGGAGGCACTCACCGTCGTCGATGTAAACTCTAGCAAAGCGACGGGGGGCGGTAGCCTTGCCGAAACCATTGTAAGAACCAACCTAGACGCGGCGGAAGAGATTGCGCGGCAACTGCGCCTAAGAGATATTGGCGGTATCATCGTTATCGACTTTATCGACATGAACAACACTAAAGACAAGCAGTCGGTAATCAAGGCTCTGGAAAACGCCCTCAAACGTGACCGCGCCCGCACCAAAATCTCTAATATCAGCCCCCTCGGTCTGGTAGAGATGACCCGCAAACGTACCGGCGAGACACTCACCAGTTTCATTACGGACGAGTGTCCCTACTGCAAGGGTAGGGGGCATCTGCGCTCGGCAGACAGCATTAGCGTTCAGATAGAGCGCGATTTGCGCCGCCAAGTTAATAATGCCCAAAACGCCAAAAAAGAGGCGTTTGTGATTACCTGCCACTCCGACGTTGCCGAACGCCTAATAGGGACCGATGGAACTACCATCAGCACCCTAGAGCGTGAGCTCCAACGCGCCCTCTTTGTACGGGCAGAAGAGGGTACCCACATCGAAGACTATGCGATTGTGGGAGGCGACATCAACGAACTAGAGAAGAACCGCAACAAATACCGCCGTGCTCAGGTAGTAGAGTGCCGCATCGTTGCCTCCCAACTCCGTGAAAACGGAAAGTGCATCGGTTGGGCAGAGGGTTTCTTACTCGACCTCGATAACGCGGGCAAGTTTGCAGGGCAAAAGGCGAAAGCCCGTATTGTGGATGTACGCCGCTCGTATGCAGTGGCTCAAATGATACCGGGCACCAACCGCCCCCTCGATTCGTAACGGATAGACGCATACAGCAACAACCCAAAAGACGATGATGTCTTCCTTACACCCTAAAATTCTGATACAGAGTTAAGAAAGTTTGGCATGGAACATCATCGTCTTTTGTGGGCAACCACCAGTCAAATTCAACGCCTCCAAGAACTCATTAGCGAAGAGACCGAGCAGAGAGAAATCCCCCTCCGAAGGGATATAGACGCGCTTGGTACGCTTTTGGGCGAGGTACTGCACGACCAAGGGGGGCGTTCCCTCTTCGATACGGTAGAACACCTACGCCACCTCGCAAAACAGCACCGCGACCTTCCAGACAGCAGTTCCAATAACCCTCTCGACTCGGAGCATAGCCGCGCTATCAGCATGATTGTACGGGCTATCGGTGTAGCAGACGCTTATCGGGTGACGAAGGCGTTTGCTATCTACTTTGAACTTGCCAATCTTGCAGAGGCAAACCATCGCCGCAGACGTTGGAGAGCGGCAAAAGCCCTCAAGCACACCCCACAGCCCGGCTCATTTGAAGGCACACTTCTCCGTATGAAGAGCGCGGGTATCACCCCGCAACAGGCTTTAGAGGCGATTCGCCAAGTAGAGG
>OMJJ01000045.1 GCA_900299305.1 bacterium
CCCAAGTAGGTGGAATAAAGGAGAGATTTCCCATTTGCACTCAACTTGGAAACAAAGGCATCACCGTAGAAGCCACCGCCTTTGGTCTGAAATGCCCATGTGGTAACAGGGAAGTCGACGGAGGCAGTAACTCCTGTGATGTAAGCGTTTCCCGCACTATCTACCGTGATAGCGTTACCATAATCATAACCACTCCCCCCCAAGTAGGTGCTATATACGAGTTCAGGGTCGATAACCAGCGGCTTGGTGGTGTCGTAACTCCCTACCACAAACGCGACCTCCTTGCCTTTCAGCACATACTTCGCAGATACCTGAACTCGCTTACCTCCCAACTCCTGATACGCTACCGGTGCGTGCCACTGAAGATTACCATTCCCCATATCCAAAGACAACGCACCTCCCTTTACAGAGGTCACTCGCTTTGCGCCCGCAAACTTGAGGTGAATAGAACTCGGTGAGGCGTTCGGCTGAACTACAAAGTCGTACTCTAGGTTCTTCTGGTTTCCATAGTAGACCACATCCACTCCTTTGTATACATCGCTAAAGCCTACCTTGCTGTAGTTCGCTACTCCTGTTCTCCACTGGCTCTTATCCTTACCGATAAAGTAGTTGGTGGTTCCGGGTAATTTGTTGAAGGCGGTCTCTTTGGCGTGTGGGTTACTTCCCAAGAGTTGCATCTTTACTACTGCCCCCTCTTTGTTCTTCTGGAGTGCGAAGGTGGCTTCGTTGGGAGTGAGGAAGAGAGAGTAGCCCTTACCTCGTGAGAGGTACTTGACTTGGGTGGCGGTCTGTCCCGCGTTCCGCTCGAATGCAAGGGGGACTTTTCCATAGGTAGTAGGGGCTTGGGGGGCGGTAGGACGCTGTTGCCCCAGAACGGGAGAGCAACAGGCAAGAGCAAACAGGCAGAAATGCTTGGCAGAGAGTTTTATCATCACCACAACTCCTAGAGTAGATAATGGTATATTATCACATCAAACGTTATTTGAATAATTTGCAAAAATATATTTTGAGAGAATACTGAAAATACATCTCTTAGGAAGCCTCTCCCGTACCCTCTAACACTGCCCCCCGAAACTCACGATGCAGTAGCCCAAAGAGCGGGGCAAGCCCCAAGCCCACGGTCATAAACCAAAATGTGCCAGTAATCCCCAGCCTTGCAAGCAGTATCCCACTAAGAGCATACCCAATGGGCATTATCAGCATAGAAGACATAGAAGTCACCGAGTTGACGCGCCCCCGTAGTGCATCGGGGGTTCGGAGTTGGGTGAGGGTATTCATAGGAATCGCGGCGGGAGGAATGCAGATGCCACATAAAAAGTTGGCTGTCCAGAACACTTTGGGGTCGTAGGTATACCCCATAGGGATAAACATCAGAGCGGCAAAAGTAAGCGAGACAGAAAAAGCAACCCCTACCCGCCGTATACGAATTTTTGAGAGGATAACTGCACCTAGTGCCATTCCCACAAAGAAGCCCATCTCTAAAAAGGCAAGCATAGAGGGAGTTCCTGCAAACCTCTGCTTGGTAATCATCACCATAGAGGGCATAAAGGGGGCTACAAAGAAGTTTAACATCAACGAGAGTGTGATAGCTACGGTCAGGACGGGTTCTCCACGCACAAATCGAATCCCCTCCTTCATCTCGTTCCATGCCGACTGCCGTTCGTCGTGCCGCTCTGGAACCAGAGAGGGGAGGCGCAACATGAAGAGAGCAGACACAATAAACGTAAGCCCATTGAACACAAAAGTCACAAAGTAGGTGAGGGTACGCGATAAGGAGAAGATGACCTGTAACACCATCGCCGAGAGCGCGTTACCAATTAGAGGCATCACGTTTTGCAGGGTAGCGTTTAGGGCATTTGCCTGTAGTAACCGTTCGGAGGGAACCAGATTAGGTATCGCGGCTCCCCGTGCTGGGGCGGCAAACGCCGTCATGGATTTGAGGGCGAACGCAAAGAGGCATACCACTGGAAGGCTAGGAACCTTTATCCACAGCACCAAAAAGGCAAATCCAATCACCAATACGGCGGCGAACCAGTCTGTCCATATCAGTATCGCCTTACGGTCATGGCGGTCTGCCCATACCCCTGCATGAACCGCAAACACAATCGCAGGAAGTGCCTCGAACGCGCCTACAATCCCCATCTGGCGTGGGTCTTTGGTCACGTCTAAAATCATCCAGAGGAACACCAGTCCGTGTAGCACGTCTCCAAACTGCGAAATCAACTGCCCTATCCACAGATTCCGAAACCCTGCAAACGAGAACAACGAGGGCGGCTTCGCGGGGGTCTCCTCTACCAAATTATCCACTTCCCAACCTCCTTCTAAAGAGGTATGCCTCCGTTACATAGAGTTTGCCCCCTGAAAAATACGAATTTCTTTCTTGTGTCGCAGGAGTTTCCTCTTCTGCTATCGAAACGACCCTTAATATCTCTCTGAAAGAGCCTTTACAACCCTATGAATCTCGATACCAAAAACAACCTTATCCGCACCCTACAAAACGAACCCTCCGAAGCCGTCGCCTACTGGCTACGCCGCGCAGAGACTCAAATTCAGTTTGCAAACGCCCTCTTACGTGTTCTCCCTCCAGAACAGACGGGCGGCTGGGCTGCTCAGGTTTCAAATGCTGTCCACATTCTCGAAACTTTCGACCCGCAGGGTGGAGTGAGTGGACTTTCTGCCGCCGTTCAACAGGCAGAGCAGGCGATGCTTGGAATTGGAGAAACCGCAAAGCAGTATACCATCTACTGCGTAGGGCATGGGCATATCGACATGAACTGGATGTGGAGCTGGCCCGAAACCGTCTCCGCTACCCACGACACCTTCGCCTCTGTACTCAGCCTTATGGCACAGTATCCCGAACTCACCTACTCCCAAAGTCAAGCCTCTGTGTATGCCATTACAGAGCGGTACTACCCAGAGATGTTCGAGGAGATAAAACAGAGGGTAGCCGAGGGGCGTTGGGAAGTGACCGCCGTACACTGGGTAGAGGGTGATAAAAACCTCTCCTCTGCCGAATCGCTCTGTCGCCACCTACTCTATACGCGCCGCTACTTCCAAGAGAAGTTCGGGCTTTCGGAAGCCGATGTGCCTATCGACTGGGAACCCGACACCTTCGGACACGCCAACACCATTCCAACGATTTTGGCACAGGCAGGAGTGCGCTTCTACTATAGTTGCCGCACAGGCGGCGGTTTCGAGCATCCGCGTATTGGTCAGCCACGCCCCCGCCTCTTCTACTGGCAAGCCCCCGACGGCTCCCGCGTTCTGGTGAACCGTGAGGGAACTTGGTACAACAGTTATGTAAACATTGGCGACAACATCGCGCTACCCATGACCGACTTCGTGAAAGAGACTGGGCTACACCACTGGTTAAATGTATACGGTATCGGGAACCATGGAGGAGGTCCTACCCGCACGGAGATAGAGTACTACCGCTCTTTACAAGCGTACCCCGTCTATCCCAAAATCGTGTTCGGAACCTCTAAGCAGTACTACCTTGCGGTAGAGCAGGAGATTGCAGAAGCCTCTATTCAACTCCCTGTACTAGACCACGAACTCAACTTCGAGTTTCCGGGTTGCTACACCTCCGAAAGTGCCATCAAGCGCGGGAACCGTTTTGGTGAGAACTATCTTGTAGAGGCAGAGACGCTTGCCCTGCTCTCTAATCGGCTTACAGGGCAAAACTATCCGGTAGAGCAACTGCGCGAAGGCTGGCTGAATGTCCTGTTCAATCAGTTCCACGATATTCTGCCCGGCTCTGGGGTACGAGAGACCCGCGAACACGCGCAAGCCCTCTTTCAAGAGGTGGGAGCCATTACCGGCTCTATCAAACGAAACGCAGGAAAGGCGATAACCTCGTGCCTCAACACCCTTGCTCTTCTACCCGATAACCACGCAGGACGTGCGGAGAGGCACTTGGCAGAGCAGGGAGGCGCGAATACCCCCTTCGTGGCGGGGGCGGGTATCGGGGCAGGCTTGACAGGCTACTCTCAAAGTAATGGGGGCGGTAAACGCTTCCTACCGTTTACCATCTATAACCCCTGTGCGTGGGTACGCTCGGAACGAGTACAGGTCGCTCTCTACGATACCGATTTTTCGTTGGGGAGTATCGTGGCACTCGACGAGCAGGGCAACGCACATCCCACCCTGCTACTTGGAACCGGTAACGATTGGGGACACAAGCGAATAGATGTCGCCTTCGATGCAAAGGATATTCCTGCTCTTGGCTACCGCACCTACTTAATATGTGAAGGGGAGGCACAACTCCCTGCCCAAACGGTGCGCCTCGATAATAACGAGTGGATAGAGACCCCTCACCTCCGTTTTAGAGTGGATAGATACGGTTCTGGACTGATAGAGCTGATAGACAAACGAACGGGTGCAAAAATCGTTGAGAACGGTGCGCTAGGAAGTTGGGAGTTTGTAACGGAACGCCCAAGAGGGATGACGGCATGGGTTATCGGCGGAGAGATAGATGCCGCCACCCCCTTACAGTGTGTCGGTTTTCATGTGGTAGGAGCCGCTCGTAATCAGGGAACGAATGTGCCTTTGGGGCATGAGGTTATCGGGTATCGTATAGACAGTGTACTAGAGGTTCCAGGTACCCGTAGCCGCGTCAAACTATCGCTTATGATACACGCCCTCGAACCGCGAATTGACTACACGGCAGAGGTAGAGTGGTATGAGATAGGCGTACCGGGCAAAAGTATTCCCGGTCTCAGTGTGCGCTTCCCGCTTGCGCTCTCGAACCTAACTACCCGTTACGAAACCCCCTTCGGAAGCGTTACCCGCGACTGCTATCAGGGCGAAGAGGTTCCTACTCTGCGCTATGCCCATGTATCGGGAACGGCAAAGACGGTAAATGGGAACGATACCTACGCTGGTGTGACGCTGGTTCAGGACAGCAAGTACGGTCATGCGATGGAGGGAAGCGACCTACGCTTACGCATTGTGCGCTCCTCCTACGACCCCGATTTCGCCCCCGAAGTAGCACAATCTACCCTGCGCTACTCCCTAATTATTCACAATGAACCTGCCACCCCCGCCGACCTTACCCGTCTGGGGGCGAGCCTAAATCATCCCCTGCTTCTTATTCCTGCTACATTGCAAGAGGGTGAACTCGACCCCATAAAGAGCTTTGTGCAGGTACAGAACTCCAACGTCGTCCTAAGCGCACTCAAGCGTACCGAAGGCGGGAACGGGCTGGTACTACGTTTGGCAGAGTTGAATGGTACGGCGACCTCCGCAGTAGTCACTCTCGCACCCGAACTCACAAAAAGCGTCACTACTGCTACCCTCCTCAATCCCGCCGAAAGCCCCATTAGCGGGGAAGTAAGTTGGAAAGAGGGAGTTCTCACTGTTGCGATACCCGCGTATAACTTCGTAACGGTCTGTTTGCAATAACGTTGGGCAAGGAGAATATAGCAAATGAAGAGGGTTTCAATCGGTTTCACTGTAGTTAGCCTTCTAGGGCTATCTCTACTACTTACAGGGTGCCCCACAGCATCCGAAAATGGTGGGACATCAGGAGGAGGCGGAGGGGGAGGAGGTATTGGCAAGAACTTCAGTTTTGGAGAACTGACCGGTGCCTCTAGCACGACCCCTAGTGGGCTACTTACACGTAATGCGGGTTCCGCCGACACCACTGCTCTACTAGGCAAGTTCACCGACCTCAGCCTCTCGAATCCTACTCGTATTCGGGAGATTGGAAAAGTGGTCTTTTCGAGTGCACCGCAACAAACTGGGCAAGGAGGAGGACTCCAGATTGGAATTATTGATGCCGCTGGTACTACCCCCGTAAACCTCACTCCCACAGTGGATTTCGACTACTACTACCCTGCTCTCTCTCCAAAAGCAACCCACATCGCTTCAGTTCAGAGTGCCAAGCTGGTCATTCACAACAGTGACGGAACTGGCAGAACCGTACTTACGGATTCCGCTCCGTTCGCGGTACTCAACTCATTCAATAGTTGGTCTCCTAATAACCAGAAGATTGCGTTTGTGAGTTATACTGGCGACCTAAATTCAAACCCCAACTATATCCAAACCATCAACAAAGATGGTACAGGGCTTACCCAGATTACGAATACGGATGGAGTACAAGACCGCGACCCCGCTTGGTCGCCCGACGGCACGAAAATCGCGTTTGTAAGGAACCCACCATTTGGCACTGCCGGTCTCCACTCTCTGATGGTCGTAGGGGCTTCCGGCGGAACCGTTACCCCTATCCTCACCGACCCCGATAACCGCCTAGCCCATCCTACATGGTCGCCAGATGGGATGCACCTCGCCGTAA
>OMJJ01000046.1 GCA_900299305.1 bacterium
CTACCCAAGCCGAGTATCGGACGCGGAGCGTTGGTAACGCCCGTCACCCCGCCGATAGTCCCACCAGCAATCGCGCCGCCCATCGTGCCCGATTCGATACCGCCGCTGGTTCCCCCGCTACTACGGCGCGACCCGATTGTGAACCTGCCCGAACCGGGAACGGTGACACTGCTCTTCTCGTCGCTAGGCTCTGGTCTTGCCCTTGCGGGGTCTAGGCTACGGCGACGCGCACGGCGCAAGTAACTCAATCCTAAAAAATCTCCTGCATGACAAAAAGCCCCTTCCAAAATGGAAGAGGCTTTTTGTCTATCTGAAGGGGGAACCATCGTTGTTTTTGAAAGCGGTATTCAGTTTTTAGCGGTATTCGGTTGTCGTTATTTAGTTTTCCAACTCTATTCAGTTATTCAACTCTATGCGGTTTTGGTAACTTGGTGGCTGTTACATCTATATATACTACACCACTCCCCGAATTGTTCCACCCATTTTTGCAAAATTTTCAGGTAGACTAAAAGAAAATTCACCCTTCTTGAGAAAGGCTCCTATTTTCGTATGGAACGCTCCTTTATTATGGCAAAACCCGACGCAGTACAACGCCGTTTTGTAGCCGAGATTATCCGCCGCTTTGAGACGCGAGGGTTGCGCCTCGTGGGCATGAAACTAATACATCCCTCCCGTGAACTCGCGGAGGCACACTACGCCGTTCACCGCGAACGCCCCTTCTTTAACGACCTTGTAGAGTTTATCACCTCCGGTCCGGTGGTTGCAATGGTGTGGGAAGGCAAAGACATCATCACCGTAACCCGCACGATGATAGGCGCAACCAACCCCGTTAATGCCGCCCCCGGAACCATTCGTGGCGACCTCGCTATTGAGATGGGCAACAACCTCGTTCATGGCTCGGATGCACTAGAGACCGCCGAAAAAGAGATTGCACTCTGGTTTACCCCCTCCGAACTGCTTCCCTAGCAGAGTTAGGAACCTCATGTCCCTCTCCTCACACTACACAATACGCACCTACCGCCCCGAAGACCTGCCGCGCCTCCAAGAGATAACGGCAGACACCTTCGGGGCTGTCTCTATAGATAACAATATGGAGCAACGTTTTGGGGCGTTTGGGGTAGGAGACTGGAAAACGCGCAAGGTCGCCGCCATTGCAGAGGACTGCCGTCTTCAACCGGATGGGGTTTTTGTGGTAGAGACCCAAGAGGGAATCGTAGTGGGATACGTCACCACACGCCTAAGCACTGTTAGCCGTATCGGTTGGATACCGAATCTTGCGGTTGACAAAGAGCATCAGGGGCAGGGGCTGGGACGTGCGCTTTTGGAACACGCACTCTCTTTTTTTAGGGCGCAGGGAATGGAGGTCGCGAAAATCGAAACACTAGAACAGAACCCAGTTGGTCAGAACCTCTACCCCTCTTTGGGCTTTGAAGAGGTAGCCCGACAAGTTCACTACGCCATGCGCCTAAAGTAGCGGTTATCATCGGTTTAACAGAGGATTAAGGGATTTTTATAAGAATTTGCTAGAATTAGTGGGTATTTTTGCAAAATTTTAGGCAAAGTTTGTTTTTATCATTAAAAAAGTGATTGACAACCCAAATAGCGAATGTTATACTTCCTTCGACTTGATTTAATTTAAGTTCACTTGCACCAGGTTCTAAGTAAGGAGGATATGCACACAATGCCGTCTGGGAAAGTAAAGTGGTTCAGTGATAACAAAGGCTACGGCTTCATCGAAACCACTGACGGAAAGGACATCTTTGTCCATTTTAGCGCAATAACCAAAGAGGGCTTCAAAACCCTTGCGGAGGGTCAAAACGTAACGTTCGACATTGTAGACGGACAAAAAGGTCCTCAAGCCGCGAATGTCGCGCTCGCCTCTGCCTAACAGCAAGGCTTCTCATCTCTCTTATCGTTCTTTATCGAACGGGTCGGCTCCGAAACATGACTTTCGGAGCCGACTTTTCGTTTTACTGTCGTTGCATCTGCTTATAGGCTACGTAGCACCAGCCCACTCCACAGTTTGGGGTAGAAGAAGGTCGATTTCTGGGGCATTTTATCTCCCGCAGAAGCCACGTCACGTACTTCGGTAACGGTGGGGTTTTGGAGGAGGCACGAGAGTTGCCACTCACCCGACTGTACCTTGTCTATCGCTTCGTCCTCGTCACGGGTATAGGCGACATCGGGGGTATGTGCGAGTGTCTGCCACGATATGCCTAGCGTTCTATCCAGTACAAACGCCTGTAGTATCGTAACATCGAGGTTTTTCCACGCTTCGCAGTGGCTACCCGCCATTGCGGTATCCATCAGGCTTCCATCACGCAAAGTTAGCGCGTAAGACTTCCCTGCTAGTACCATCAAGAACCGTTTCTCGCCCTCTAATTGCTTCTTAATCCACGCTCTACCCGCCTCTACCGAAAGCAGCTCGATTTGGAAATATCGCTCTAGCAGTAGGGGCAGTTGCTCCATACGTTCCGCCGATACGTTCTTAACGAGGCGGTGCGTGGGCAGTACTACTAAGCCAGGGTCTTCAAAGGCAGAAAGCCCTATTAGTAGGTAGTCGTAGGGATGGAGCCCCTCTGGGTTGCCCTCTTGCTCACGCCGTTCTTTTTGGTAGTTCAGCCCCGTTTCGTAACGGTGGTGTCCGTCTGCAATCCATATCCTGCGCTCTGCGAAGAACGCTTCCAACTCGCCAAGCAAGCAAGAATCGGTGTGCCGATAGAGAAGGTGCTGTTCGGCATCGGGGGCGGTAACACCCGCATAGACGGCTTTCAGGAACGGCTCTTGCCCTGCTCTGGAAGCATCTAGGCTCTTGGCAACGGTAAGGGTAGGGTCTTCATACAGACCGTAGATAGGTTCGGGGTTTGCTACTGTGGCTCGCATGAGGTTTAGGCGGTCTACTTTCGCTTTGGGGTGGGTCTCTTCGTGAGGAAGTACCACTCCATTGGCGTAGGGCTCCAGTTTTAGGGCAACAAACAGGGCGCGGCGTGTAACGCTTTGAGTCGGGTCTAGGGGGTGCTCAAACATCTGAATATACTCGTAGAGGGCGGGAGTAGAGTCCTGTACAAAGGTTCCATTCGCCAAGCCCTCGCGCAAGAAGGCAGCACTGCGGGTATAGCGGTTGTTGTCGGGAGTGTCTTCGGGGGTCTCTGCGTTTAGAATCAGGCGAACGATGTTCTGTGGGTGCTTGTCGTACAGAGCCTGCTGTTGGGCAGGAGAGAGAACATCGTAAGGAGGGGCAATAACCTCCTCTAAGGGAAGGTTATCGCCGTAGTAGATACCGGCAAAAGGCGCAATCTGAGCCATTAGTAGTAGGGTTCCTTGTAGAGTTTTAGTTTTCGTCGCCTCCCCATAGTGAACGTGAGGAGGAGGATTTCTGTTTTTCGATATTGGTGCGAACCACTTGGTCTAGGACAACCTCGTCGTTCTTTAGGATTCGGGTAATGTAGAAATGGTTCTGCCCCAGAATCTCGCTGTGTTCGGTAGCGATAGAGAGTACCGGAGTTTCGGCAGGGGCGTTTTGGGCAGGGGGAGTATACTCTATTTTGCTACTGTTCAGGTCGTCCAGAGCGGCTTCCGTCAGATACTTAGGAACCAGTTCTTTCAGGTGGGCAGGATACTTCTCTTTGTGTTCGGTACGATAACGCTTCAGGCTGTCACGTACAGGAATGAGAAGCTCACCGTCGCCTACCGCGGTGGTCGCGTTACTAACAATCTTACCAAAACCGCCCTTTTTGCCGCCGGAAGAGGTGAGCGCGACGGTAACGCCAATAACAAGAAGCACCAGTATCCCGCCGCAACCTACCAATGCCCACACCCATCCCACATCTTTACGCTTTTGCGGAATGGGGGGAGGAGCCGAAGGGGTATAGCCACCAGTCATAACACACCTCCTTTTGTGGGCAATGCTTGCGCTTACTTTGCAATCGTGGGGCGGTTCTCTATGCCCGTGTGTATCACTTTCAGGATACGCTCACGCTCTTCTCCTACAAGGGGGAGGCGCGGGGCGCGTACCCACTCTTTGCCAAGCCCTACCTCTTGCAGAGCGAGTTTGATGTACTGAATGAACTTGATGTGTGTATCGAGGTGCAGGAGGGGCATATACCAGCGATAGATTTCGCGTGCCTTCTCCCACTCTCCCGCTTTGCACAGGTCGTACAAGTACTGATTTTCGTAGGGGAAGGCAAGCCCAGTTCCCGCGACCCAGCCATCTGCTCCCAACGCCAAGCCTTCCAGAATAAGGTCGTCTAGCCCTGTAAAGAGAGCGTAGCGGTTGCCCACCTGATTCCGTAGGTCGGTAATGCGGCGCGTATCTCCCGACGACTCTTTGATGGCTTGCAGGTTCGGCTCTTCGGCGAGTATCTCGAACATCTGCGGGGTGATGTCTACGTGGTAGCCAATGGGGTTGTTGTAGCAGAGAATGGGTAGGCTGGTGTTTCGGGCGACGGTGCGGAAGTGAGCAATGGTCTCTTCTGGGAAGGCTTTATACACCATCGCGGGAAGGAGCATAATGCCGTCTGCCCCTATCTTTTCCATGTCCTGCGCGTAACGAACCGCCATCGCAGTAGTATATTCCGAGACCCCGCTAAGTACAGGAACGCGCCCATTTACCGTCTCTATCGCTGTCTTAACAACCTGCCGCTTCTCTTCTGCCTCTAGTGCCGTGTTTTCGCCAAGAGAGCCGAGCATAATAATGCCCGTAACTCCCGAATCGAGCAACACTTCCAGATGACGGGAAGTCGCCTCAAAGTCGATACTTCCATCGGCGTGCATTTGCGTAGTGACAGCGGGGAATACCCCCTTCCAAGTGAGGCTCATAGCGTTCCTTTCTCTTCGCGAAATCTCTACTCCAAACCGTAAAGAATAGAGGTAAAATGTGTTATTATTGAGGAAGAGTATACCCTGCAATCCCCCTATCCCGATACACCCAGTACGTACCCCCTAGGGCAATCGCATTACTTACTGAATGAGAGGGTTACTCACTGTCAGTGTATTAGCCCTCATTCTGTCCTTGCAGGACATCTTTCCCCCAATTTTGGGGGAAAGAGAGAGTAGAGAGGTATTCTCGTTATCAGAAAGGTGTACCTGTACAAAAAGGTA
>OMJJ01000047.1 GCA_900299305.1 bacterium
AAATTCCACTACTGCGGATGATAGGAACGGCAAAACAGAAGGCGAGTGTCTTTTCGTTTGTGCTAGGCGATATTCACCCGCAAGATACGGGCATGATACTAGACAGAGAGGGTATTGCGGTGAGAACCGGTCAGCACTGCGCCCATCCGGTTATGCAACGCTTTAAGGTTCCCACTACGGTACGCGCCTCGTTAGCGTGCTATAACACACAAGAGGAGATAGACGCGCTGGTGCGCGGTCTCCAAAAAGTAATTACTTTTATGGGGTAGGAATTTAGGTCGGGATTGCAATTTAATACAAGGTGTGTGGTAGTAGTCAGGTTGGCACTCACCCCATCCTAGCCTTCCCCTTAACAAGGGGAAGGAACGTAGCCTCTTGAAAAGGCTTACTTGCTCTGAAAAGTGGGCAGGAGAGGGGGCATTGCAAGTCTCCACCTTGTTAAGGGGGAGATTTAGAGGGGGTGAGCCACCTGCCAGTATCGTACGCCTTTCTGTAGTGGGGTAGAGGTAGAGAACATCTCAATAAGTTTACACTCATCGTAATTACGTGTTATCTATCTCACCATACAGATATTCTCTGTTTGCACCGTATCATTTGAGAGGTAGTCCATTTTGGAAAGGAGATTCCTGTGGAACGCAACAACCTAAAACAGATTGTAAAGGAAATAGAGCGCGAAGCAGAAAAGCGTAATTTCGTGATTTTTCCTGTTACATCATTAGACACTGACTTGCCTCAAGTCGCATCGTCACATGGATTGGTCGAATTTTTGAATATTGCTTCATCACTAGGTATAAAGATTTTGTACCTACATACTCAAAAGTATACTGAGGTGGATTTCCTTGAATGTCTAGAGGAAAGAAGCATGATTCAATTTGAGAGATTTGTTACACTGCACGCGCCAAATGGCGGCACTACACGGTATGGTGATTCCATCTCAAATGGTACATCTATAGAATCGTTGCGTACTAGACTTTATAGAATCCAAAATAGAAGTAAATTTGAAGCGGAAACCACCAAATTAAAAGAATTTCAAAAAGAGATGATAACCTTAGTTCGTGAAGGCTGTGTTAAAAACCGGAGATATGACCAGTTAGAAAGTATCACCTGTTTTTGGGTATTGGAAGGTCTAGCACATTCCATTACCTATGATGATAGTACAGTAGCAACAGAAGCAGAAGCCTCTATTGATCCTGCCATCACAAAGATTCTTTCAGAATCGTCATTTAGGCATAGGTTGGAAGAATGCTTACAAGATAATTCAGAAGACGAAGTTAAAGAGCCGTTGCTTTCGGACTCCAAAACACAGGAATCTGCGAACATAATGGCTCAACATGAACGATTCGTTGAGGCAAAAAGTGAAGCAAAACGAGTGTATATGGCAGGACAGTTATTTCCTAAAGAATCCCCTGAGTCACTCGCGAGTATTGCAGAACAAGCCTTTTTAATTCATTGGTGGCATTATGAGCCAATGGAAAGGTCTGTAAAATTAGATCGCGCTCTATCTCTTCACCAGAAAGGTGTTGCCTTAGAACATATCTCAGGTAATTTACAAATACCAAAGTCGCAAATCAAGGAAGCAATCGCACAAAAGCGTTTGAATACTAGGCAAGAGGCGTTTGATTTGGATGAATTAGAGGAGATGCCGCAGTAATGTATAGTTGCTCTATGCAAAAAGAATGGATGTGTGTACTGTTATGACGGCACTGCAACAAGAGAAGGCAGAGGAGATTCGCGATTCATTCTCGTTTTTTGACGATTGGGAAGACCGCTACCGCCTTCTAATAGAGATGGGGCGAGAACTGCCTCCCATGAACGAAAGCGACAAAACAGAAGAGAACCGTATTCAGGGGTGTCAGAGTCAAGTGTGGCTCGCCCCTAAGTACGACGGAGACTGCCTTGTTTTTGCGGCGGATAGCGACTCCGCGATAGTGAAGGGGTTAGTCGCAATTTTATGGCAGATATACTCTGGTCAGCCTAAGAGCGCGATTGCCGCTTTCGACATAGAAAGTTTTTTGAAGCAACTGGATTTGGAAGAACACTTGAGCATGAATCGGCGTAATGGACTGTACAGCATGATTCAGAAGATTAAGTTCCTTGCGGAAAGGTGTGGGTAGATACATGGTAGAGACACAGACAGAAGCGACCTTAACCCCTATCGAATGTTCCCTGCTGGAAGGGCAGGTAGTAGAGGCAATACAGACCGTTTTCGACCCCGAAATTCCGGTAAATATCTACGAACTAGGGCTGATTTACGATGTAACGGTGCTACCTTCCGGTTTGGCACATATCAGTATGACCCTTACCTCACCGGCTTGCCCTGCGGCGCAGTCGTTACCCGCCGAAGTAGAGCAGAAGACCCGTGCCGTAGGGGGCATTACCGACGTAAAACTCGACCTCGTATGGGAGCCGCCTTGGAGCCTCGATATGATGTCGGACGAAGCGAAACTGGAACTCGGTCTCCTGTAGGTACGGGTGAAGAGGTGCTTTTATGGTGATTACCGACACAAAGCAAGCCTATCTAGAGCAGGAAGCCGTTGCCGAAACGCGAAGCGAATACTACGGTGGGAAAACCTATCCAAAGATAGGAGAAGAGATTGACCATGTTCGCGTCGTTCGTGAGATAGCCTGTAGCCTCCATGAGCAACTAAATTTGGATAAGTGCGAAGTGTTTGTGAGTCAGTTGCGAGTGCTGGTAGAGGAGTGCGACGGGTACTTCTATCCCGATGTAGTGGTTGTTTGCGGAGAACCGCAACTCACGGATAGCCGCCCTCCCTCTCTCCTCAACCCGATAGTCATTATTGAGGTGCTTTCCGAGAGTACCGAACAGCGGGATAGGGGAGAGAAGTTTGCTTGCTATCGCACTCTACCTTCATTACAGGAGTACCTTATCGTCTCCTCAAGTGCCTACTCTGTGGAACACTATGTTCGCGTAACGCCCGATAAGTGGATGCTTACCATCTATCAGGGCAGCGATGCCGTTTTGGAACTGCCCTCTATTAGGTGCAGTGTGCCTCTCCGCGAGGTCTATGCGCGAACCGATTTCGTATCGCCAACCCATTTGTAAAAGGAAACAAGAGAGATGCTACAAGAAGCAGATACCGCCGTCGTTCACCTAACCGCCAGTGCCGTCAACCAACTGAATAACCTGCTACGTAAAAAGGGCAACCCCAATCTCTACTTGCGTGTGGGAGTGAAGGGCGGAGGGTGTTCGGGGCTGTCTTATGTGATGAGTTTCGAGGAGACCCCTACCGAGCGCGACCACGTTTTCGAGCAGGACGGGATTCGCCTTCTGGTAGACAAAAAGAGCGCGAAGTTCCTCGAAGGGGTGGAACTAGACTACACTGTGAAGAACCTCCTAGAAGGGGGCTGGAAGTGGTCGAACCCGAACGCCTCTCGAAGTTGCGGGTGCGGTACGTCGTTTACTCCTAAGTAGCAGAGTAGTCTCTTTTGCTGGGGGCAGTTAGCGGCGATAAAAAAGAGCGAATATAATAAAGATACTGCCGACCCCAATACTAAAAAGTGGCCCTAAACTTATTTCTTGAAAAGAGTCGATTTTGCTCTGCTCTGGGTCATCTGGAGAGTACAGAACCATAACCTTTTGCCCTATTGAGTACGCGGGGTAAAAAGAAGAGACGCTTACCGTGTATTGCTTATCTTCTACGCGGTATTGAACCAAGTATTGCAACTGTGTGTTCGTCTTCTCTCCTTGATGACTTTCTATTTTAGTAAAGCGGATAACTGTGCCTTCGGTGCGTAGAGCGGTAGCCTTAAAACGTTGTAAAGATATCCACAAGCATACCCCTGCTATCACCACTAGCACTCCTATAAAGCCATAGCACACTGCAATAACTGTTTTGATACCAGACCTCATTGTGGTTACGCCTTATCGGAAAACGAATCCTCTTGTATCTGTTGGACGAGTTGGGAAGAAGTGGAGTTTCGTTATTCGCGGCTAACCTCCCTGTACCATAACAAGCCGCCGAACAATATCCGTTTCCGGAAGCGCAATCTCCTCTACTCGAAGAAGGGTAGCGTGGTGCTTGGCGAGTACGGGGCGCGTCTCTGATATCTCCTCCTCTACCGTGGGAGTTTTGTAGGCGACAGCAACCCCTCCCTTTTTTACGAAGGGGAGAAGCCACTCCATCAGTTGCGGAAGCCGTGCTACTGCCCGCGCCGTTACGAGGTCGTACTGCCCCTTCCCTATTCTCTGCTCTGCCCGTGCATGAACTGTTTTTACGTTGGTAAGCCCCATCTCTGCAATCACCGAATCCAGAAATCGAAGACGTTTTAGGGTCGCATCCATAAGGGTCACTTGGAGAGTAGGGAAGGCGATAGCAAGAGGCAGACCCGGCAGACCTGCCCCCGTACCCACATCCAGCAGTTTTTGGTTGCTTTGAGGGGAGAGTACCGCGCAGATACTCAGCGAATCGAGGAAGTGCAGGGTGGCGAAATCTTGGGGAGCAACACGGGTTAGGTTGAGGTACTGATTTACCTCCTCCATGCGGTCTGCATAGAGGGTAAACCGTTCGAGGGCGAGGGTATCTAGGGTTAGCCCCCAAGCCTCTGCCCCGCTACGCAGTTGCTCCTGTTGGTGTGTATCGAAAGGCATAAGCGTTAGCGGGGGCAGGTGACAATGGCGATAATGCCCGGGTCAAATTTTGCGTTTTCCAGAACAAAGATGCCCCTCAAGTCGCTACGTACCAATGTGTCCACAATAGACAGCCCCAAACTGTTCGCTTGCCGTATATTGAAGTTGTCGGGGAGGGGGTCGCCATCGTTGAGAACGGCTACGCGGCAGTGTTGTTCATCCGCTGAGAGTTGGATACGGATGCGCCCCGAAGTAAGGGTTTTGAAGCCGTGTTCTACTGCGTTTTGTAGGAGTTCGTTTAGCACGAGAGCCATTGAGGTCGCTTTTGCAAGCGGAAGGTGGAAATCGTCGCCTTCGATACCTGTCTTTACCGTGATATGAGAAGGAACAATGCTCTGCTGAACGGCGTAGAGAAGGCTTTCGGCAATTTTTTTGACGCTCACCACATCGAGGTTATCGCGCTGTAGAAGTTCGTGAACACTAGAGATAGCCAGAATACGGTTGAGGGTGTCGTTGAGAGCATCTTCTACAGACGTGTACTTGCTGTAGCGCATCTCTAGTCGGATAAGGCTAACTATCTGTTGAAGGTTGTTTTTTATTCGGTGGTGCATCTCCTGAATGACCGCCGATTTTACCATCAGTTTGGCGTGTTG
>OMJJ01000048.1 GCA_900299305.1 bacterium
ACATGGCAAACCGCTTGCCCTCCCTACCCCGCCGGAGCAAAATGGGAGCAGACTCTCCTGTTCCCAGACCATCAGCGTTGGTTTTTGGGGTGGGATAGATTCTCATGCCCGTTTTCCGCGCCTCAAGTGATGATGAGAATGGATATACCGGGTCACATCAAGCATCATGGGGGAGATGTTTTTCGGCAGGTATACCTCAGTTATCACGGAACTATCCCACAGCACCAGTTCCACTCCAACTTCTCTCCCGACGCAAAATATCTCTATCGTCGTGACGAGAAGCATCTACCCAAACGCTTTATTCGTGCAATGCAGTTGGAGAGTGGAGCCTGGTTGGCAGGTATGGCACTCGACCCCTCAGTAGTCTATGAGGCGTGGTGTCATCAGCGCGACTATGTCTGCTTCATCTCCGAGTTTGGCGGAAGAGCCGTTAAGCCGGGAGAGTGGGTCGGAGCCGTTCACCTTGTGGGTTATTTCGATAGTATTAGAGATATGGAAAAGACATACGACCACTACAAACATACCAACGCAATCAAAATCACCCATCAAGGATGGTCTACGGTATAGGGTCTGTATAACCTATAAGACCGCTCAAAAATAAGCCCTCTCCTTGAACTAGGAGAGGGCTTATTTACTGTTTGGCTAGGATAAAACCTTACCCGCGAAGGCTCTCTATCTTCTCGACATACTTTGCAAGAAGCCCTTGTGCCGCGTCGGAGGAGCCTGCCTCTGCGTACACATGGAAGAATGGTTCGGAAGCATCGGGAAGCACTAGTGCCCAGTCTTCCTTCTGATACACTTTGATACCGTCTATCAGTTCGACGTGCTGGTCGCCGCCTTCTGGTAGCGAATCCGCCTCTTTGGTAAGCACCCGCATTACGCGCCCTTTAATTTCCCAAGGGCAACGCACCTCTGCCCGTGCCACATGAACACTGGGCAGTTGGTCAGCAAGGGTAGAGAGGCGCATATCCGTCACCGCAAGCATCTCCATCAGTTTTGCCAGTGCGAACATCGCGTCGTAACTCGGCTGTAGGTCGGAAAAGATAAACCCTCCGTTACTATCCCCTGCAAAGTCCGCTAGTCGTCCCCCATTACGGTTGGCACACACGCCCATAAGGTCGCGCACGTCGGTCTTGGTACGAGTTACCGTTCCACCATGTAGCGAAACGAGCGGCTCTAGCATACGCGGGGCAGTTACCGGTACTGCAATGCGGGCGTTCTCGTGGGTACGTGCATGGAGTACCGCCATCATCGCAAGGAGGGTGTTGCCGTCTATTACGCGCCCTTTTTCGTCCACAAGCGTCATGCGCTCACCGTCCGCCGCAAACAGCACCCCAATATCCGCGTTTAGTGTGGTGACAATCTGCGCCAGTTTCGGCATGAGGGCTTTGCGGTCTTCGGGTGTTTTTGGGGTTTTGGTGATGTCGGGATAGGCGTTAAGAGCCACCAGTTCACACCCCATTTTCCCCAAGAGAGCGGGATAGGTACTTGCCAATCGCCCATAGGCAAAGTCCGCTACGATTTTCAGTTTGCGCGATTTGATGGTATCTGCCGACACTCTATGGTAGAAGGCTTCGGCGTACTGCTCTATTACGCGCCCCGCAAACTCCAGTTGTCCTACTTGGTCTACGTCCACACGTCGGAAGTCTTCCCTAAAGAAGATGGTTTCGATTTTGCGTTCGGCATTTTTGGAGACGTAGATACCTTGCTCATCAAAAAACTCAATCGCCGCGATGCGTGGGTCGTTGGGAGTGATACGGACATGAACCCCGCCCCCCGCTTGCGCCCCCAAAATAGAGTGCCGAATAACGGGTAGCGGCATCGAACGTGTGTCTAGCACGTTCACACCCACCGAGAGTAGCCCCGAAATCATGGCGCGTTTTAGCATTCGGGCTACCGCCCCAGAATCGCGCCCTGTTACCACCGTAGCCCCGCGTTTTAGGTAGCCACCAAAAGAGGCTCCCAGTTTACACGCAAGGTCGGGGGTCAGTTCGATGTTGGCTATCCCCATAACCCCTGTGTTGCGGAATAGCGACCCCGCCCACTTCTGCCCCCATATCAGGCTCATGGTAACGGTGCTACCCGCCTCGATGATTTTATCGGGCCAGAGTTTAATCTGTGTTCGGATGGTACAGTCGTTCTCAATGCGGTTGCGGTCTCCAATCACCGCTCCCTCTTGGATGGTACAGTTCTGCTTAATTGCGGTATGAGAAGCCACCGTACACGCATTTAGCCGTGACTCGTAGCCCACATAGACGTGATCCCATAGTATTGAGCGATGGATAACGGCTTTCTCTTCCACGATACAGTTGTCGCCTAGAACCGTGTAGGGACCTACTGCCGCCTCCGCTTTAACCTTGCAGTTTTTGCCAATGAGGACGGGGGCGATAAGCGTTGCCGTTGGGTCAATCTCTGCTCCTTCGCCTACCCAGATACCATGTCCGCGGTGGGTCGATTCGTCGGCGACACGCACACGGGTCTGCCTGTCCATAACGGTATACTGTGCTTCGCGGTACTGGTTTAGGTTGCCCACATCGCACCAGTAGTCGCCGTCCATCACGTAGCCGTAGATAGGCTTACCCTCGTTCAAGATTTGCGGGAAGATATGTTGGCTCCAGTCGTAGTTCTTCCCCATCTCCATATAATCAAAAATCTCTGGCTCCAGAATATACATTCCGGTATTCACAGTATCCGAGAACACCTCTCCCCAAGAGGGCTTTTCGAGAAAGCGGCGAATATGCCCGCTATCGTCTGTTATCACCACACCAAACTCTAAGGGGTTGGGTACATGAGAGAGAACAATCGTTACAAGGCTCTTCTTCTCCTCATGGTAGCGAATACACTTATCTATGTCGATGTCGGTAAGTGCGTCTCCGCTAATAATCAGAAAGGCATCGTCTTTCAGATGCTCTTCTGCTTGCTTTACACTACCGGCAGTCCCCAGCGGAGTCTCCTCCACCGAGTAGACCATATTGACCCCCCACTCAGAACCATCGCCGAAATAGCCTTCTATCTCGTCCGCGAGGTAGTGAAGAGTGACAATAATATCGGTAATGCCATGCTCTTTCAGAAGCAAAACGATATGCTCCATAATCGGCACGTTCAGCGCAGGAACGAGCGGTTTTGGAAGGTGTGAAGTAAGTGGGCGAAGGCGGGTTCCTTCTCCACCTGCCATAATAACGGCTTTCATGGTCTGGTGAATCTCCCATTCTAAGAGGTTTCGTCAGAGTAGTTCTTGTCAAACAAAACAGAGGTAACTAAAACGCTCCACGGCTCGAATCGTTGCGCTGCAGTATCTCGCGTTGTCTTCGTTGGATGATGGGTTTTGCCCCCGCAGGAAGCGTATAGACAAAATCTTTCGCGCTTAGTTTCGCGCTCAGGTTGATTTCGGTTAGCAGGTTGGTCTGTACCAGATTGGAGTCGCTGTCGCTAGGAACCGGATAGGTAGCACGGTGTATCAGCCTATCTTTTTGCCCGATGTAGTAGGTCATAACGCGCTCTGGTAGGTTGTTGCGGGGTGCCGAGGTAAACGTTATCACATCGCAGGGGATTGTACCAACTTTGTCGGTTCCTTTGTAGTTCGCCTTACCGCGTTTCATTAGCTCTTCCCCACCAAAAAACCCATCTAGTTCTGCCTCCCATTCGCCAGTAAACTCTTGGGGCTTAGGCTCTAGGCGGTCTTTACGGTACAGTTTTTCGGTTCCGAAGTAGGTTATGTAGTCGGCTCCCACCGAGGCGTACACGCGCTCCACCTTGCCACGCTTGGGTATCTCCCCCGCGATGCGTACATGGATAGAGTTGGGCTTCATCAGGGAGACAGTTCCATTTAGCGTTAGTTTGAAAGGCAGGTTATCGGCGGTAGAGGTCTGAGTAAACTTGGCGGTCATAGATTGCGCGGCATTCAGTTTACGCAGTGCCTCCCGCATAATCTTTTCGCCCTTCTCATCTGCCTTTGCGAGAGAGATAGTACCCACCAGCAAAGCAAAGCCACCCACCCACATAGAAAGGTTTTTCGCGTATCTCATCATCTCACTCCTCCTCTTGTTCCGCTTGGTCTGCAAGTTCCTCTAGTTCCACATTCTCATAAATCTCGGTGAGCGGAATGGAAATCCCTACACTCTCCAGTGGTAGCACCGCCCCCAAGCCCACATACACGCTATAGGTAGCCACCTCCCACCCCGTTTCCGTGCGTCGATACGCCTCTATCCGTGCCGCATCCTGATACACTAAAAAGTACTCCCGAAGGGTCTCTATCTGCTGATAGTGATGAAACTTCTTAGTGCGGTCATAGCGTTCTGTGGAAGGTGAGAGTATCTCGAATATCGCTACCGTATTGAACAGGGTATTCCCCTTACCAAGCACAGGCTTACCGCAGTGAATACCTATATCGGGGTAAAATACAGAGGTATTGCTCTCCGAACGTACTTTTTGAGAGGTGGTCAAGACGTAGCAAGGCTTTCCATCTAAATAGTTTGCAGTACGCCTCGTTAGGTTGACCACAATCGTGTTATGGCTATAACTCGCCCCTGCCATAGCACGGATAACGCCGTCTACAAACTCGTAACGTTCCTCTTGCTTCTCTTCCCAAGCAAGATACTCGTCTAATGTAACATAATGTGTTTGTATGCTTGCATTGCTCATAACATCTTACTCCGTTACTTGCGTTATCTCTTGATAGCGGTTTAGTGCGCCCCAAGCCAGCAGTAGCCCCGCCACCAGCCCCAAAATCGAGCCAATCTCCCCCGACAAGTAGCGTAGTGTAAGCAGTAACGCGCCCAACCCTGCAATCCCCTGTAGCACCGCGAGCATTTGGCGGTTTTGCGGCGTAGGGTTCCACAAAAGTAGCAGGTTACATACTACCCCGCACCCCACCATCCACTTCCACAGAGGCAGGTCGAAGCCACGCAAATCTAGGGATGCCTGCCCAACAACAAAAATCGCCTGAGCGTTTGCCGGAAGCGCAAGCGGCTCCTGCTTCCATGTAAGAAAGAGGCTAAAAACCAGTAGCACCATTCCCATTATCAGAAGCGCATCAGCGCGAGAGAGAAAGCGGCGTTCAGGTACATTCGTAGGCGCAGAGTTGTGGCGGGAGGAGGGCATCGGTTAGGCTCACTTCGTTGTCAAATACCCACATACCATAATACTCCAAAACAGGGAGAAATTCCTACACCCAAACAGAGAGGTACGTCTTTTTTGTTTTGCAAGGAGGAGTTATTAGGGTGCGCGTCCAATTTGCGTTCACTATTCTTTTCACCACGAAGCGTAAGGAACCACGAATGCCCTCTCCACAAGAAGCACTGGTGGAAATCGAGAACCTACAAATCTCTTTTCCACTCGAAGATAGGCGCGTCTCCGTCGTCAACGATGTCAGTTTTACGATACCCCGCGCCCATACGGTTGGATTGGTAGGCGAAAGCGGGTGCGGTAAAAGCATGACGGGACTCTCCCTCCTCCAACTTATCCCTCCTCCCGGTCAGGTAACACAAGGCAGAATTCGCTACCACTCCCAACCTACAGAAGCCCCCGTAGACATCGCTACTCTCCCTCCAAAAGGCGACGCGATTCGTGCCATACGCGGCAACGAGATTGCGATGATTTTTCAAGAGCCGATGAGTTCGCTAAACCCCGTCTATACCATCGGGCAACAGATTTCTGAGATGATTCTGCAACACAACAAAATATCGAAGCAGGAGGCGCACCAACGCGCTATCGAGATGCTGAAAAAAGTAGGTATCCCTTCTCCCGAAATCCGAGTAAAAGACTACCCACATCAACTCTCCGGCGGTATGCGCCAACGTGCTATGATAGCGATGGCTCTCTCGTGCAACCCCAAACTGCTTATCGCCGACGAACCCACTACCGCCCTAGACGTAACGGTACAAGCACAAATCATCGACCTCCTGCGTGACCTCCAACAAGAGTTCGGTATGGCAATACTGATTGTTAGTCACGACTTGGGGGTGATTGCCGACCTTGCCGAGCAGATTATCGTGATGTATGCGGGGCGCATTGTAGAGAAAGGGAGCGCGGAAGAGATATTCTACGAACCCAAGCACCCCTACACCAGAGGACTGCTCAAATCGGTTCCCGTACTCGGAGACACCTCTCACAGCAAACTCTACTCCATTCCCGGAACTGTGCCAAGCCCCCTTGCGATGCCCAAAGGATGCAGTTTCCGCCCACGCTGTTCCGAACGCTTTGAAAAGTGTACCGAACCGCCTCAACTGATAACACTCGGTGCAACCCACGAGGTGCGCTGTTGGGCAAGAGAGCAGGAGGTACAAAAATGAGCGAAAAACTTCTGCTAGAGGTACAGAACCTAGAGAAACACTTCCCCATAAAACGTGGTTTCTTCCAAAAAACAGTAGGGCAAGTGAAGGCGGTAGATGGGGTCAGTTTTACCCTGAATCGGGGGGAGACTTTGGGAGTGGTAGGTGAGAGCGGTTGCGGCAAGACTACCGTAGGGCGTTGCCTTTTACGCCTTATCGAACCCACCGCGGGAAAGGTGATACTCCACGCCGAAAACAGGCAGGTAGACCTCGTTACCCTCAGCCAGAGCGAACTACGGCAGTACCGCCCCAAAATGCAGATGGTGTTCCAAGACCCACAGTCCTCCCTAAACTCCCGCATGACGGTAGGAGACATTATCGCAGAGCCACTCGTGGTAAACAACATCTGCAAGGGCAAAGAACTCAACGACAAAATCGCGACGCTACTAGAGGCAGTCGGGCTTCGTACCAACGATACGCGCCGCTACCCACACGCCTTTAGCGGAGGGCAACGCCAACGTATCGGTATCGCCCGTGCCCTCGCCTTGCGTCCTGACCTCATTGTCGCTGACGAACCCGTCTCTGCACTCGATGTCTCAGTACAGGCACAGATTCTGAACCTCCTCGCCGACCTCAAAGCACAGTTCCAACTCTCCTATATCTTCGTCGCACACGACCTTGGTGTAGTGGAGCATATCAGCGATAGGGTCGCCGTGATGTATCTGGGGCGCATTGTGGAGATAGGAGAGACGCGCCGCCTCTTCTCTTTCCCCAAACACCCCTACACGGAGGCAC
>OMJJ01000049.1 GCA_900299305.1 bacterium
GAGGATGGTTCCGGTGTGGTCGATACCCGCCTCCTCCCACTGCCCACTAAAGCGGCAACGAAACATGGTGGGTCGCCCTATGTCGTCATTATCAATACACTCTTTTAGTTGGAGAATGGGGGCATAAAAACGGTGTGTAAAGCCGGGTATCAGGTGACGTTCCCGTTGATTTGCGAGTGCCACCAGTCGGGTAGTGGTTACAAGGTCGTAGGTGATGGGCTTATCGCAAACAACATGGCAACCCGCTAGGAGTGCCTTTTCGATAAGAGGTGCTTGTTCTTGTGGGGGCAGGCAGATATCTACAATGTCGAACGTCTCGGATTGAAGGGCGGTCTCTAAATTGGGAAAGACGGGTATACCGACATAGGGACGCGCCGTCTCTATGGCAAGGGAGGCGTTTTTGTCGATAACGGCACGAACGCGCACCCCAATAAGGTTCATCCAGACGGTGAGGTGTACCTGCCCTAGTGCGCCGCATCCTACTAGCGCAACGGTGATGTCTGACATAGTGAGCTAGTCGCCGTCCGCGAGGTGTTGGAGTGCGTTGGCATGGGTATTGCACTCTAGGGTAATCAGTTTGCGGAGGGCAAGCGTGGTCGCAAGCGGTGCGCTGGCGGGGGCAGAAATCTGCTGAATGGTGTTTAGGGCTGTAGAGCCTCCGTCTGCGGCGGTACGAAAGGCTTGTGCGAGAGCGTCGTCGGCTTGGGTGGTCGCGTAGCCATTTGCGTTGAGGTACGAGAGTACTGCAATGAGGGCGGTGCGTACATTACCCTCTGCGAAGGGCGCACTTGCAAGCAGTTTCTTGAGGAGTTCTGCGGCTTGGAGCGTGATGTCTTGGCTGTTTCCGTAGCGGTACTGTGCCGCCATGCACGCTTCTAGGGCGAAGTAGTCGTAGTCACTTACTTTTCCGGTAATGGTGTTGTTTATCCACACGAGGTCGTGGACGGTGAGATACTCCATGCGGTTTTATTGTCCTCTCGAAAGGGGTTGTTTTTCAAGGAGAGAGAGTACCCAAAAAATCGGGGTATTGTCAAATTTCGGGGGCGGATTCGTTTTGAACACGGCTACGCTCTGCTGTAATAATAGCACAGAGCGCGTCTACTGCCTCTTCTAAGCCGTCGTTTGTCATGAGGTGGTGGTACTCGTGGCGTTGTGCAAGCTCCTGTTTTGCAATCTCTAGCCGCTCTGCTATCTTCTCTGGGGAGTCGGTAGAGCGGTGCTTTAGACGCGCCTCTAGTATATCAAAATGGGGAGGCTGTATAAAAATAAGCCGAGCATCTGGGCGGAGGTGCTTTATTTTGAGTGCGCCTTGTACTTCGATTTTTAGGATAACATCGTTTCCTGCTTCGAGATTTGCTTCTACGGGTGCGGAGGGGGTTCCGTAGTAGTTTTTGCCGTACTGTGCGTACTCTAAAAAGGCGTTCTGTTCGATTTCTGCCAGAAAGCGGTCTTGCGAGTAGAAGTAGTAGTCGATGCCCTCTACCTCCCCGTTGCGGGGGGGGCGGGTGGTGGCACTAACACTTCTTACGATTCCACTAAGGCGTTGGAATGCCCGCTCTAAAACCGTATCTTTTCCCACACCAGAGGGACCGGACACCACAAAGAGGATTCCGCGTTTACGTTGGCAATCTTGAGGCACACACATCTGGTATCATTGGCTCCTGTGGGAAAGTTTGGTTTACCTCTTACCCACTATTCCTTCATGTTAGGGTAGGGGGTAAGAGGATACCACTATAGAGAGTATCTTAGAGTTCGGTTTTGGAGGTGGGATTTCCGTCCGCATCTACGTCGTATACAATGGGAACCCCATTGGGGATATTGAGTTCCAGTATCTCTTTTTCGCTGAGGTTGTCTAGTTTCATCACGATAGCGCGGAGGCTGTTTCCGTGTGCCGAAATAATCACGTTTTTACCCTCTTTAAGTACGGGAACGATATTCTCATAGTAGTAGGGCAGGGTACGCGCCGCCGTGTCTTTTAGGCTCTCGCCATTGGGGGGCGGAACGTCGTAACTGCGCCGCCATATCTTTACCTGCTCGTCGCCATACTGCTTTGCGGTTTCGGCTTTGTCCAGCCCTTGCAGGTCGCCGTAGTGCCTCTCGTTCAGGGCTTGGTCTTTGTGAGTAGGCAGGTCGGTTTGCTCGGCAGAGGCTAGGCAGTGCGTAAGGGTATCTATCGCACGGGTGAGTACCGATGTAAAGGCGACATCGAGGTGGATACCGGCGGCTTTTATCTTCTCACCCGCAGAGGTGGCTTCGGCGATACCCTGTTCAGTTAGGTTTATATCAATCCAGCCCGTAAATCGGTTTTCTAGGTTCCATTGGGACTGCCCATGTCGGAGCAAAATGAGTTTGGACATACTTCTCCTCGTCTTGTTTTCGTGTACCGCTAGCGTTGTGCGGTGGTTTTTTACCCTCCTATTTTACCTTGTAATGGGGTTCGGGGCTTGTAGTAGTAGGTAGATACAGGCAATTTTCTCAGGTTTCCTCCAATTTGCCGTAAGGAGAGCAGGGGGAAATAGCCATAATCGCTTGGAGTGTGTTCCCTATATGAACCGCCTGCCTGTACTCCTGTTTGGTACAGAGATATATCCCTTTGAAGGAGATGAATAGTTGAAGGCTTGTTACAACCGTAGAGGATACCTCTTGACGGCTCTACTCGGTTTGTGTTTGGTATCTGGTAGCGCACTTGCCCAAGACAGGCGGGTGTGGAGTTGGGGAAGCGGTGCATTGGGACAACTGGGGAATGGTTCTTTAAGTGATAAGAACGCCCCAACGTTGGTAGATGGATTTGCAAATGCAGTACAGGTGGCTACGGGGGGGTATCACTCTCTCGCCTTGAAACTAGACGGTACGGTGTGGGCTTGGGGGTTCAATGGTTATGGCGGACTAGGAGATGGTACGGGCAACGACAGTACCACTCCGGTTCAGAGTGTGGGACTCTCTAGTATCGTGCAGGTTTCGGCGGGAGGTGGGTACTCTGTTGCTCTCAAGTCGGATGGTACGGTGTGGGCTTGGGGCGCGAACGGAGTAGGGCAGTTAGGGCTTGGTACAACTATCGACCAGCCGACTGCGGTTTCTATATCGGGACTAACGGGGGTGGTGCAGGTGAGTGCTGGGTATAGCCACTGCCTCGCACTCAAATCGGATGGCACAGTAGCGGCTTGGGGGGGTAACAGTACGGGGCAACTAGGTGATGGAACCACTGCCAATAGCAAAACTCCGCACCTACTTTCGGGTATAACGGGAGTGGTTCAGGTTGCGGCGGGGGCAAACAACTCCTACCTCTTAAAGTCCGATGGTACGGTTTGGGGCTGGGGAAGCAACGCCGCAGGGCAACTAGGAGATGGCACAACCACCGATTCCTATACCCCCTTGCAGATTGCGGGGCTGAACGGCGTGACTCAACTGGCGGCAGGGGCGTATCATCTTCTCGCGCTTATTTCGGATGGAACCGCTGTGGCTCTGGGCGATAACGAGTATGGGCAGTTGGGCGATGGCTCTACCGATGAGCGACATGCGCCTACGTCTGTTAGCGGACTTAGCGGAGCCATTCAGGTCGCTTCGGGGAGTGGACACTCGCTGGCTCTGTTATCGGATGGGCGCGTGATGGCATGGGGCGCAAACGTAAACGGTAGTTTGGGAAACGGCTCTAATATAGATAGCAGTACTCCCACTTTAGCCGTTGGTTTGAGTTGTGTTACTCGAATTGCCGCAGGTGGTTCCGTCTCGCTTGTTATTCGTCGTGCGCCGCGTGTGGATGTCTATAACGCTTCGGTATGCACGGGGTTTAAGGTAGGAGTTACAGCAAGGCTACGCCATAGACCGGATGGTGTGTCGATGGAGGGGCAACTAATAACCTTCAAACTAGACGGGGTTACTTTGGGAACCGCAACCACAAACAGCGATGGATATGCCATTTGCGAATATGTAGTAAGCGACACTCTCACTATGGGGGCACACGTTATAAAAGCGGAGTTTGCGGGCGACACTACCTGTCCAAGCAACTGTGCGTATGGAACTCTCACCGTGATACAAGGAACCACAACTCTTGTAGGCATCAATGCCAGTGGTAGGGTGGGAGACAAGATTGATTTACGCGGCAAACTGATTCGTAACTCCGATTTGGCTCTGCTCTGTGGAAAAGGGATAAGCTTTTGCATCGACGGAAACTATACTGGGAAAGCAACTACAAAGAGCGATGGTATCGCAAGTTTGCACTATAACATCGAGGCGTTGGGAGCAGGAGTGCACACCTTAACCGCAAAGTTCGCCTCTACCGCAAGGTACTCCGGTTCAGTAGGTTTGGGTACACTCACGATTACGGCGGCAGATACCAGAGTGGCTGTAAACAGCGGAACCTGTAGTAGAGGAAAGATACAGAGACTCTCCGCAAGGCTTATCAATTTAGCAAGTAACGACTACCTTTCAGGAAAAACCGTTACTTTTCAGATAGATGGAAACGTTGTAGGTACGGGGGTAACCGGAAAGGATGGGTATGCACGCTACTCCTACACGGTTCCAAGCGATATGACGGTAGGTTCCCACACCATAGGCGCGTCTTTCGATGGTGACACGAGTTATAACGCTTCGCAAGGCTCTGGTACGCTTACCGTGAAATAGGTGTGTGAGGGGGTGAGGTTGAAAACGAAAGGATTCCCGCAAACCGGAACAAGCAAACCTATTCCTCTCCGTGAGTAGGGCGTACAAGTTCTTGCTCCTCTTGGGGGTCGTACTTCTCTTTTACGGGGCGCAGAAGCGTATCATGGTCTATAGGGGCATCGGAGGCGCGTAGTAGCTCCTGTCTTTCGCGGTGTGCTTCGGTACGCGCAAGTATCTTAGGAAGTACGCGCCGCGCCTCCTCTCTTATCTCTACCGCGACCCCCTCTTTTGTTAAAGGGTACACATAGTCCACCGACTCCTCACCGCCCACAAACTCCAACCCCTTCAGTGCCGTAAGCGCGAACGGCGGGGAATACCGCTCCAGGTTTCGTGCCAACCAGAGAATATCGGCAGGCTGAAACAGCGACCTATCGTCGGGGTTTAGCAGGTTGAAATGGGCTTTTAGTAGAGCGTGGTACTCGGTAGACCTCTCCATTCTGGGTAGGCGACGCAGGTATAGGATGGCGGCGAGGTTGCGCTTGTTGGGTATTAGAGCGAGGGCATTTAGAGCCTCTTTTATCATCTCTGCATTGTTATGGCTCTCTTTTCTGCGCCGCGACCACCTACTCCAAACCGTGCTAATAAGGTGAAGCGGCATATATGCCAAGAACCAAAACGCCACTAACACCTCCCAAGAGTAGGCACCTATCTCTTCTGGGTAGATGCTTGCGAGTAGGTAGGTAGCGACACCCGTAAGCGAGAAGAGGGTACAGGAGGAGGCACTACTAGGAGGTAGGCTTAGTAACTTGCCGCTGGCGACCTCTAAGAGTACCGCGCTTGCCCGTTTGTCTTGCAACTCTCCCAGTAGGCGAATTAGTCGTTTTATCCCCTGCTTTTTTATCGGGTCTTCGGTATAGTAAGAGGCGCGTAGGCGGCGAATAAGGGGGCTAAGAGGCTTCTTCTGCTTGGTCTGTAGGTACGCGGTAATACGCTCTATCAGTATCTCGTCCTCTATAAACAGTGCAGAGACAAGTATCGGTAGCGCGATGCCGTCGGGGGTCTGCTCTAGTATATCCAAAACCTTGTGCCGTACCTTACGGGGTGCCTCTTTCTCCTCGGTGCTATACGGAAAAAAGTCAGGGTTTAGGTAGAGAATATCGGTAAGAACCTTCTGGAAGGTGTTCCACATGGTTCCGTCCAAGCCCTCTAGTATCTCACAGCACACCTCGAAGTTCCCCTTCTGCCAGTTTTTGCGGAGGAGGCGTTTGGTGGTCTTTACAAACTCCTTATCCAGTTCGGAGGCGGGTGCGTTCTTCGAGACGAACTGCCGTACCTCTACCACCTCTAGGGGAGTCTCTTCAAACTTTTCGTTCATAGCGTGTGGTTCTCAGTGGGGCGCAAAAGTTCCTGTGCCTCGTTGGGGTCTATATTGTCTTTCATAGGTCGCAGGAGGGTATCGGTGTCTTCCGGTAAGTCGGAGGCGCGTAGGAGTTCCTTTTTTTCTCTCTCCGCGTCGCGCCGCGCCTCTAAAATAGCGAGTACACGGATTGCCTCATTGCGAACTGCCTCAGACTGTGCCTTCTTGCTAAGGCGTTGTACAGGGTGAATGAGCGAATCGTTGCCCAGTATCTCCGTTGCTTTCAGCAGGATAAGGGTTGCCTCTGGAGTCGTTTCACGCAGATAGTTGCTCAACCAAGCGCGTCCTGTTCTGCCTAGCCAGCGTCTGTCCTCCTCTTCCAAGAGAGGCAGTAGTTTGAGGATAACCTTTAGTTTCGCGGGGTTTATACCAGACGCTATCGTGCCTTGCATCAGGGCTTTTAGGGCGTGCTTGTCGTTAATACTCTCCATTGCCCGAAACGTCTCCTGCTGAAAGAGGGCTTGTAAGCGGTTATCCCGTACTATCAAGTAAGGCATAGAGATAATAAAGAGAGCGATATACAGCATCCCCGATGCAAGAGTAGTACCTACGAGGCTGAACAGAGCACCTACGAAGAAGTCCGACAACCAATCGATTTGAGAGGAAACGGATAGGGATATAAGTACCTTCAACAAAGTACCGATATTATAGAATACCCACGTACCAATAGAAAAGTACTTTATCCCCTTTTCCAGTCTCCCGTTCATCAGGTAGGTAGGAACGTGACCCTGTAGAATACTTCCCAAAATCTCGGTAGCCCTACTGTCTTTTGCCTCTCCTAAGACGCGGATAAGGTTGAGGATGCCTGTTCTGTTTGTGGAGGTGTGTGGGTTTATGCTGGCAAGCGTCGCCTTCATATCGTCCAAAAGAATCGGTATCGCCTTGCGCCCTGCTTGCTGGTACATCACAAACACACACAACTGTATCTCATGGTCTTTATCGAAGAGGAGTGGCTTGAACGGAACGAGACACTCCTCCGCATAGTGTTGTGAGAGGTAGAGAACGATGCTTCTCCGCAAACTGCATTTTTCCTTCTGCCACTGAGAGGTAGGGACTTGTACTATCTTTATCAGATTTTTGCGTGTAGTAGGGGAGATAGAAGGAGGCAAATGACTTAGTAGGTTGCTACACTCCCGATAACGCTCTTGCTTCCATCTCTGAGCAAATTCCTGCTCTATTTCCAAATTAATCGTTTCGAGAGGAAGGGGAACGGGAGAGGTGTAGGCGGAGTTTTGGAGGGCATTCTCTTCGTATTCGAGGGGCATGGTGCGCTACTCCTCGCCGTTCATAGGTCGAAGCAGTTGCTCTGAGTCCTCGTGTGTCGCTTGGGCAGGGCGCAAGAGCGAATTGTACTCTTGGGCAGGGACATCGGAGGCGCGTAATAGGTTACGCCTCTCCTCCTGACGGGACGCACGTTCTCGTAGTACGGGCAGAATACGCTTCGCCTCCGCTCGCACGCTCTCGGATGCGCCCTTTGTGGTAAGCCGCTCTACCACAGGCAACGACTCCTCATTCCCAAGATGCTCTAGTGCCTGTACCACCCGCAAATGGAAGTCCGGCAACTCTGGGTAAGAGTTGGAGAGGGAGGCGGTAAGCCAACGTAACTCGGTAGAGCGCAGTAGTAAGGTGTCTTGGGAGTTGACTGTGGGTAGTAGCGCAAACAGGGTGTGCGCTACCCTATCGGGGTTCTTGCCCCAAAACAGCATATAGCATAAGTCCAGCAGTACCCGCTTATCGCAAACCTGTGCGAGTGCGTCGATTGCTGTGCGCTGAATCTGGTTACGCTGCTTTTTAAGAGATTTTTGTGCCAACAGAGACACGGCAGGAGCCGCAAGAGTTAGCGTCCCCATCAGCCCCGCAAAAACAGAATCCTCTATATTAATATCTTTAAGATATGAGATTTCCCATATCGCAAAAAATAGGCAGAGGTAAGTTGCAATGCTGATGATGGTGAGAGGGTGAATCACTCTATTCAAGGGAGTGATAAGTACCCCTTGTGCCGCCTCCAAAAGCGTGCGGGTTGCGCAGTTATCTTTCATTTTCCCAACGAGGGTTATCAGGCGAAGGTAGCCCTCCTGCGTCCACACTACCCGTTTGTGGTCGTTCACCGAGAGTTGGCTCACCAGCTCGGGAACAATATCTTTCCCAAAAGACATCAGTGTTTTACTTGCCAACTCGGCAAAAGCGGGTTCTTTATGGTTTAGGATACGAAGTAGGAGGGGGATTATCTCTTTGCGCGGCGAGGCAGAGATAAGTTCGAGTGCTACCGCCTTTCCTGCCATACGCGTAAAGTAGCCTGTGGTTTTGGGTATGCCAAACAGAGAGGGGGTGAGAACCGGAGAGAGAATATAGTCACACAGAACCACTTGCGTTTCGAGGATATGAGCCGTTTTCATACTCTTTAGCACCTGCTCGGCGGCGAGGTGGTCGCTCTTTTTCCACATCGCCTTAAACGCAAGCAGACGTTGCCGCTCTTCCTCATGCGGGTTGGTTTGGGGAAGTGCGCTTTTTTGCGGGGTGGACTCTGTGGGTTGAGTATGCTCTAACATACAGCTACATTCTCATCTGTCCTCGTTTGTTTCGGTGGTGTCTTTGGAGTTCGTTTTGTTACCCTGTAAATCCTTCTGAATACGCTCTAAAGCACTGGAGGAGGCATCAGTTTCGTTGGGGGAGGGCTTTTGATGTGCTTGGAAACTCTCCTCTAGCAGTACCTCTATCTCTTTTAGTTTCTGGTTGGCTCGCTCTACTTCGGCTTTATCGTTGAGTGCTTCTGCCCGTAGTCCGTAGGCAGTCCAAGTCTGTGCATTGGCGTAGTAGAGCAGGGTTTTGTCTCCGAAGCTCTTGTAGCCCCGCTCATACCAACTGCTCGCCGCATCGAACTTCTGCTTTGCCCTCTGCTGGTCTCCCTTAAACAGACACCACTCTGCCCTCCAAGGAAGCCAGACCACCGACAATAGGGTCATAAGTACCGTTATCACTAAGGGGATAGCCCAAACCGTTTGCCGGCGCGGCGCAATAAAGAGCCAACCGAGTGCCATACCAAACAGCATCCCGCCAAAGTGCGCCCCGTTCGCAACGTTCATTATTCCCATTGTAGTGGTTACTACACAGATAACTGCCCACGCCACAAAGGTTCGGAACGTCTCGCTATTTACCTCTATGCGCCACCCCTGATAGGTTCCGCGTCCTGCCCACAGTATCCCAAACAGCGCGTACACCACCCCCGATATTCCGATACCGCTATGCCCAAACAGACAGAGTTCTACCCCGCTACTCACCATTGCCGACGCGATAACAAAGCCCAAGTAGGCGTAACGCGGAATCGTAATCTCTAACAGGCCACCTAACTTGTAAAGCCAGTACATATTAAACAGGATGTGCGCCCAAGACCCATGCAGAAAAACCGCCGTTAGCAAGTAGTAGACGTGCCCCGACCAGATTTTCGCTTCGTTGGGAATACCAAAGGAAGCAATTAGCCCCACCGGACTATTGAGCGTCTTCTGCTCCTGTGCTATCCAGTACGCCGCCGTCATCACAATACTGATAACGATAAGGATATAGGTGATATAGGGGGTGTTACTTATGGGCTTACGGAGTCTTTTGGTAAAATCGTAATCGTCGGGCATTCTTTTCTCCTGTTTCGTACTAATACAGACAGTCTTATTACATTATTGCAGAATTACTCCCAAAACGGAAGGATAAGCCGTATACTGTGGCAAATTGAAATCCATTCGCTCTGCTTCTAAGGGGGCGTAGTATCTTATACGGAAAATCGGGGAGAATAATGGCGAATTTGCAAAGAACGCGGTTGGCACTGGTAGGATGTGGGCTAATCAGCCCCGCTCACATAAGGGCATTTGGGAGCCAAAAAGAGAGGCTAGAACTGGTAGCCTGTTGCGATAGAGACAAAACAAAAGCGGAGAGCGCGGTCTCTTTGGCGTTGGGAGTGATGCAGGAGGGGGACTCCATATCGGCAACTACCGACTTTAACGCCCTACTCGCAGACGAGACCATTACCGCCCTAGACCTCTGCTTACCGCACCATATTCACAAAGAGATAACCCTACAGGCACTCCGAGCGGGGAAGCACGTTCTTTGTGAGAAGCCCCTTGCCCTCACCCCAGAGGACTGTGACCTCATGGCGCAAGAGGCGCGTACCCAAAACCGAGTGCTGATGCACGGCGAAAACATGAGAACCGCCTCGAACATCATTGCCGCAAAACAGGCGATAGATTCGGGGAGAGTGGGAACCGTTGTTGGGTTACAAGCGACCTACGCCCACTGGCAGTCGGAGGTGCTGAACAAAGACTGGCGTACTCGCCCTTCCGAATCGGGAGGGGGACACCTGATGGATGGCGCGATTCATTTTGTAGATGTGCTACGGCATTTGGGGGGCGAGATAGCGGGAGTACACGCCATGACCGCGCAGTATCGTCCCGAACTAGGCGCAGAGAGCGAAGACACCGCCGTCCTAAACTTCCGCTTCGAGCAGGGGCATTTTGGGCAGATGTTCGCCTCTCACGCTTCGCGGGGTAGGGGTGCGTCTCCTATCGTAACGGTTTTCGGTACAGAGGGGTGTCTCAGTGTGGAGCCGTTTGGAGGGGCGGGAAGCGTGGTTCTCTTCCCCCGCGAGGGAGAACGGGAGAACCTCTTTTCCGACCATAACTGGCAAACCACTTTCGATAACGAGGTGAGCCACTTCCTAGATGTCATTCGGGAGGGAGCAACTCTCTACTCTACCCCCGAAGATGGGCGCGAAAATATTCGTGTTGTGCTTGCCGCCTACGAATCGGCGAAAACAGGGCGAGAAGTACCCGTGCCGAAATGGGGCGACGGGTAAGTTTTTCGTTACTGAAGCAATAGGGCAAGCGCGGCAAGGTCTTGGGCGCGGTCTCCCAGTTCGGCGGGGACAATTTGGCACACCTTCCGAGCGCGTTCCCAAGCGTACTCCTGTACTGCGCGGCGGATTGGCTCCAGTATCAGTTCTCCCGCATGAACCGCAATAGTCCCGATAATCACGCGCTCCGGGTTTAGCATCTGAATCACGTTGGCGATACCCACTCCCATATAGGTTCCCGCCTCCTCCAGTATCTGCACTCCGAACGGGTCGCCCTCTTTGGCGGCTTCCACCACGTGCTTCGCCGTGATGTCGCTGGGGTTGCCACCGGCAAGCGATAGTACCCGCTTATGCCGTCCATACATCATACTCTCGCGTGCTAACCGTGCAATCGCCGGACCCGAAGCCAACGCCTCTAGGCAACCCCGCTTACCGCAGTTACACACCGGACCGTTTAGCAAAATAGTATGGTGTCCTATTTCACCTCCCAAGTCGTTTGTACCGCGATACAGCCTACCATCCAGTATTAGCCCCGCCCCGATACCAGTACCCATCGTCATAAACACGATGTTTTTCGCGCCACGTCCTGCCCCAAATATCCACTCTGCCAACGCCGTTGCGTTTGCATCGTTCTCCACAATAACAGGAACCCCCAACGCCTTCTCCAGATGCGCCTTTACAGGAATTGCCGTCCAACCCGGCAGGTTAGGTGGTGAATAGACCACCCCCGTCTTGCTATCTAGGGGCCCTCCGCATGAGATACCCACACCCATCACCGCAGAGAGCGTTATCCCTACCTTAACCAGTGCTTCTTTTGCCATCTCCGCAAGTCTGTCCAGAATCTCGAACGGAGTGCGCTCGCTGGCCCGGGTCTCCTCCCCTAATCGGTACACAATATCCCCGTTCGGCTTACCAACCAGTACGGCAGACTTGGTTCCCCCGATGTCTATTCCCAGTATGTACGAACCTCCCATGAACTCTCCTTTGACTATCTAACTACCTTATGTTACGCAATGTGAAAGGTTTTAGCCCTCATCACCAACCTCTTCTCCCAATACTGGGCGAAGAGGCGAATGCACTCAATAGGAAGGTAGTTGCCTTTTTGTACAGGTACACCTTGCTTATAACGAGAATACCTTCCTACTCTCTCTTTCCCCCAAAATTGGGGGAAAGATGTCCTGCAAGGACAGAATGAGGGCGAGTGCGTAACATGAGTAACGTAACAAAAAAGGGGAACAGGCTACTTGGTAAAGAAGCGGATACAGACCGGTTTGCCAATCGTCGCTTTGCCGCCAGTGGGGGTTAGCCGTCCGTTGGCAGAGATGCGGAACACGATAACGCTATCCGAGTCCTGATTCGCCGCGACGAGGTACTTTCCGGAGGGGTCTATATTGAAGTTGCGCGGAGTTTTGCCTTGCGTCGAATCGTTACCGAGAAGGGCTATCGCTCCTGTAGCCGGGTTTACCGAGAAGACCGCGATGCTGTTATGCCCTCTATTAGATACGTACACGAATTTTCCGTTGGGGTGAACTTTGGTTTCGGCGGTAGTACTCTGCCCCTTAAAATCTTTGGGGAGCGTGGAGAGTGTCTGGATAGGAGACAGTTCCCCTGTACCTGTGTTGTAGTTCAGAGCAGTAAGCGAAGAAGCCAACTCTCCATTTGCGAAGGCGAATTTGCCGTTGGGGTGGAACGCAAAGTGCCTCGGACCCGTGCCAGAAGGAAGGTGGAGGCTTTTGGCGGGAGCGAGTTTTCCCGTTTTGCTATCGTAACGGTACGAGACAACCGCATCCGTTCCCAAGTCACAACCAATGAGGAAGCGATAGTCGGGCGAGAAGTTCATGGAATGGGGGTGGGGCATCTCTTGTCGGGCGCGGTTCGAGCCGAGCGTACCCGCCCTTGCTACGCTCTGTATCACCTCACCCAGATAGCCGTCCGAAAGAAGCGGAAGCACCGAGAAGTTGCCGCCGCCATAGTTTGCGATATAGGCGTGTGTCGCCGACTTATCCAGCATAATATGGCAGGGCCATACCCCCCGTGAAGAGACTTGGTTGAGGGAGGTCAGTTTGCCGCTTTGTGCGTCTATCAAAAACGAACTGACCGCACCGCTCTTCTCGCTATTAAACTCTGCGTCCTCATTGACTGCGTAGAGGTATTTTCCGTTTGGATGAAACGCGATAAACGAGGGGCTACCCGTCTCAGCAACGAGTTCCGGCTTGGAGAGAGTACCGTCTTTTAGGTTGAGGAAGGTACGGTAGATACCTTTACTGGCACTTTCGCACCTGTATAGGTTCCCACATAGATAGGCAGAGAGCCTTGCGCCAACCCCAAAACAGGGGCGGCAAGTGTCAAAGAGGCGATGCCAAGAGTGAAAAAGGTTTTTCTGGTGAGCATGAGTAGAATGTCCTTCAAAAAAGAGTGAGAACTATTTCACCGCCTCCTTCGGGTTTTCCTGCTAAAAATAGAAGGAAAGCCTCTACCCCACCGAGAACTCTCTTTTCGTAACAGACACAGGCTATCACATCAGAAAGATACGACATGGAACCCAAAAACCCGCTCACAGGCTCGCCCCTC
>OMJJ01000050.1 GCA_900299305.1 bacterium
AAGTACGACCTCGACTGCATCTGGCTAATGACGGGAATAGAGCCGACCCGTACCTTTGCAGGAACTTTACGTTGGTGGACAGGGGCGTGGTGCTGTGACTTTGTACCCTACTATCGCCCCGCTACTTCGCTTGCCTTTTGGGTAGAGTACCGCCTCTTCGGGGCAAATGGGCTACAGGGCTTTACACTGGTACACCTGCTCTCACACCTTGTCATGGCAACGCTCTGCGCCTCTTTTCTGGCGTACCTTTTGGGATGGAGACGCGCTACTCTCACAATGACGCTTTGGGGGCTACATATTCCGCGCTTCTTGGGCTTGGGCAATACTACCTATACGTTTCCCGTTTGGAAGGATAGTTGCGACATCTGGTGCTGTATCTTCTATATCCTCTCGCTCTGGTCGTTTCTCCACTTTCTCCGTAGCGAAAAACGCAAGTATCTCTACCTCTCCACACTCGCCTTTTTTGTGGCTATCACCTTCAAGGAGATGGCGTACACGCTTCCGCTGATGCTACTGCTTCTACTTTGGTACGAAAAGCGGTTACGCACCCACTTCAAGGTGCTTGTACCCTCATTTGTGGTCGCGGTATTAGGGGTTTTGTACCGTTACTGGGCATTACAGGGACCAGGATTTCGTAACGGCACAAATGGCGCGTGGTGGCACAGAACGGTTATAGACTTAGTGGGACCTCCCGGTATGTACTTTGTGAATGGGAACTCGCTTCCTATCGCTTTTGCCCTGCTGGTAGTCTCACTCTTTGTCTACCGAAAACACAAGCGGTTCGCAATCGGTTCCGTGCTTACTGCGATGGTGCTGTGGGGAGTAGCATCGCTACAGACAGGTATCGCTATGGGAGACCTGCTGTTCCGATTTCTTACGCCTCCCTTTTGGATAGATACGCTCTATAGCCTGTTCTGCCTCTTTCTTGGCATCCGTTTTGTACTCAATCGACGGCGAGAACAGCAGTTTGGGTATGGTTGGGTGGTTATCGCCCACATCCCTCTTATGGCAATGCCTGTAGGGGAACACGGCTACTATTTAGTGGCGATTGGGTGGTCGCTTTGGTTGGGAGAGGCGTTGGAGGCGGAATGGAGTAGGTGGAAAGAGTATCAGGGGCAACGAAAAAGAGGTAAGAGTTCTGAAGATACTTTGCTTGCCAAGACCAATAGGCAAGAGGGTTAGCTAAATAGTAGAATGGATAAGCAAATTTCCAAATCAGTCTCATGGGAAGAAGTATCTGAATATATCGCTTCAGGTAACATTGCAGAGATAGCCTTCAACGAAAACCTGACTACTGTATCACTCCAACTTATCTATGGAACAGTCCGAGCGCAAAAAGTAGTAGAGGCGACTTTCACTCTCCTTTGTGTCAACTGTGCGTACATAGAAATCAGGCGTTCTGAACACCATGCCGAGGGGAGTAGTGTAATACTAGAAGCCTACTTACATGAGCGTTCGACACTCATAGAGGACTTACTAGCACATAAATTAGCGGGGAAGTCTGGTAGTCTGTTTCTTGAAAACACTTGTGAATATCTAGGGATTAAGCATTTAGAAATCATCGGTGAAATCAGCCTTAATATCCTCTGTACAGAGGTTCAGATAAAGGCAGTTGCTGATTTTCCTTTTTGAGGCTAATAGGAAAGAGGAATGCCTGACATAATTTACCCACAAGTGCTTAGACCGATAGCACACACATCCCTTTAGAGGCAAGCATGAGATTTCCGTACCCAGAAAACGAAGAGTGTGTAGAGGAATGGAAGCGGTATTTCCAAGACAGAGAGAGACATCTCAACTCTCTGCGTACCCTACTGCCTGCCCATGTAACGGCACTCTACGACCTTGTAGGTACAGATAACTACTCACTTATAGCCTATCCCGCCACAGGTGAACCCGCCCGTCAAGGCTCCCACTCGCCAACACGTTGCCCTTAGCGTAGAGTGCTAATGTGTGAATACTCTGCCCCTGCCCCGTAAGTTGACGCACCGTAGCCCCCGTTTTTATGTCCCAAAGCGTGATTTTTGTATCGCTACCCGCACTCACAAGCATCTGCCCGTTGGGGTGAAAAACTACCCCCGATACCTGATTCCCCTCCCCGCTCAAAGTCGTTTTGCTCTGCCCTGTAAGAGTGTCCCAAACGCGAATAGTATTGCTCTTACCGCAAGTAGCAAGGCTTTTGCCATCAGGAGAGAAGGCGACAGAGAGTACCGCCGTACCGTGTGCACCCTGTTTCCACAGAAGATTCCCGGTACTCACATCGTACACCTCTACGCGCCCCGCCTCCTCCGAACGAAACGAAGCCCCGCTTCCAGATGAACCGCATCCCACCGCCAAGTACCTCCCATCAGGGGAGAAGGCAAGCGCGAAGACCTCCCCTTTTCCCTCTAAAAGCCTCCCTTCTTTACCTGTAAGCGCGTCCCAAAACTTCACTTCGGAGTAGACCTCTTTGGTGCGAGAAAACTCACGGCATCCTCCCGTCACTATCGTCTTACCATCGGGGGAGAAGATAACGGCTTGAGCCTCGTTGCGGTGCGCCTCTTTGCGCCAAAGGGGAGTGCCGTACTCATTCACAAGGGTAAGGTGTCCCGGCTCCAGCGTTCCCCAACTTACCAGTGCAAGGTACTTCCCATTGGGTGAGAAAGTGACCCCTGCCACGTCACCGGGCAGATACTCTCTCACGTTACCCGCCATCTCTTCCGTCTCTACATCCCAAAAGTTGACGGTTCCCCCCTTGTGGCTCACATCCTCCGATTTGCGGGTGGCGACAGCGAGACGTTTTCCGTCGGGGCTAAAAGCCAGCGCGTTGATACCATGTCCCGGCTCGAAGAGAACTCCCCGCGGGGGGCGCAGTACAAAACTTAGAAGGCACATCAGCACCCCCAGAAACGCCCCCGCAACTGCCATACCACGCCCCTCTCCTCCTACTGTACGGGCGTTGCGCCATGCGAGTACGGCGGTGGGCAGAGTAGCAAGCCCCGCCGCAAATCGCAATGGCGGAACTAGTGATACACTCGCAAGAAACAGAGTCACCAAAGCCCAGTAGTTATGGGGTAAAGTGGGCAGGGTAACGGTTTGCCCACTCCCCCCTGTGCTACTCCAAGCGGCGTAGTTGGGGGGTGCAGTACCCGACGACGGAAGCGGGATATAGGGCTGTGAGGGCAATACCGTAGGCTTGCGCCGAATGCGTTGCTTATGCTCACCTTGCCTTACGGCTCCCTGTGAGGGGAAGGGGTCGCGCCCCTTGAGGAGTTGGGTTCGCTCACACCAAGGGCAGAGGCTTAGGTGCTTGCTATACCGGTGCTGTTCGTTTTTGGTGCAGGGGATGAGGTCTGCCTCTGCCTCTGCGAGTGCGTTCTGCCATGTCTGCGCGTCGGGGCGGGCAGAGGGATTCGCGAACCCGTCTTCAAAACAGCGCAAAAACAGTTGGCGTAGGGTGGGATGTAGCGTCTCGAAGGCGGGAGCAACGGGCATAGGGCGATAAGCACCCCGACGTGTGCCATAAGGAAAAGAGCCTTCCTGAATACGTGCCTCATACGGTGGTGGCTCACCAGTCCCCAGATAGACCCCCGAAAAAGGGTGCGTTCCCTCCATCAATAACTGAAACAACACCACTCCCAAACCAAAAAGGTCGTGTTCCGGTAGCCTATCTGCCTCGATAAACACACGTCCTTGCAGTTCAGGCGGGGTAAACTCTAGCCTTCCCACACGGCAACGGTAGAGCCTCCCCTCTTGAGTCGAGCGCACCTGAAACGAATCGGTATCTACCAGTGTAATAAGGGCGGTATCGGTAGCAAGGATATTCGTTTCGTTCACATCCCCAATCACGTACCCCCGTGCATGAAGAGCACGTACCGCCGAAGCAAGATTCCGCCCCATACGATGCAGGTAGAGCGGATTAACAAGAGGGTGTTCTTGGCGGCGAATAGAGGGATTGTAGTAGTGAAAAATGGGAACCACGCTCTCCGCTTTGGGCATAAGAAAGCCTACTACCTTCTGCTTATCTGAGGGAAGCGTGAGCAAATCCGTTGGGAAGGCGATAGAGAGGTGTCCCGACGCACGAGTAGGGTCTTCGGGAGGGTTGGCGAGCATCACGTGCAGTTTCTGTATCTGCTCTGGGGTCGGTTCGTGGTACATTTTTGCCACCAAAGACGGGGCAGAGCGCACTTTAAAGACCCGTGCCTCCCCCCCCTTCCCTAGCGGTGTACTGGTATCTAGCACTACGCTCTGACCATCGGAATAGCGTGATAGGCGCATGGTGTCCGGTTCCCCAACCTTTTTAGCATTAGAAGAGAGTATACCCGCGTCTATTGTAACCCGCTCCCAGATGAGGTATAATAACATCCTATACAACCTCACCCAAAGGAATTTTGTCCTATGCGTGTTCTTACCCAAATACGCCCGATAGCACACAGCAGAGAGTTTTGCGTCTCTTGGGTTACTATTATAGAGATTATGCAGGCGACGCTGGGGAGTTAGCGCGTTCACAAGAACCCTTCCCATCGCCGCCGCCCTTCGCCGCCCACGTCCACCCTGCAAGGCTGTTCGACGTAGCGGTTTTTTTGCGCCTTTTTCACTGCCCCTTTTGACGAGAAATGAAGGAACCTAAGAGCCATGTCCGATACAAACGAAGCCGCGAAAAGCGACTACCGAAAAACACTCAATATCACCCTCAGCGATAAAGACCCCGGCGCGTTTCCACAACGCGGAAGCCTACCCACCAAAGAACCAGAGCGTCAACAGCGTTGGGAAGCGAGTAACCTCTATCGTAAGAGCCTAGAAAAGCCCTCCCCAAAAGGCAAATTTGTCCTACACGACGGACCTCCTTACTCCAACGGCGACATCCATCTCGGACACGCGCTCAACAAAATCGCAAAAGACGTTATCGTTCGCTACAAGAGTATGCAGGGCTACGACGCGCCCTATGTACCGGGTTGGGATAATCACGGTATGCCCATCGAGAATGCCGTCTCGAAAGCGTTTCGCGAAAAGAAGCAGACTCCCGACAGGGTAACACTGCGCCGTGCCTGCCGCGAATACGCCCAAAAGTGGATAGACGTTCAAAGAGAGCAGTTTAAGCGGCTTGGAGTGCGCGGCGACTGGGAGAACCCCTACCTTACCATGAGTCACCGCTTCGAAGCAAAAATTGTGGAGGTGTTTGGTGAACTCGCCGCGCAAGGCTACATCTATCGAGGCTTAAAGCCCGTCCTCTGGTGCGCCACCTGCGAGACCGCCCTTGCCGATGCCGAAGTAGAGTACGAAGCGCACACCTCCAACTCCATCTATGTACGCTTCCCGCTAAAAGCAGACCCCAAAGGAGTGCTGGAAGGCACAGGTAGCCCCTACGCCGTTATCTGGACGACCACCCCTTGGACGATACCAGCAAACCTTGCCGTTGCGGTACACCCAGAAGCAGATTACGGGGTCGTAGAGGCAGAGCGGGAGGGAAAGCAAGAAAAGTATATCGTAGCACTCCCCCTACAAGAGGCGGTCATGGGGGCTATAGGCGCAACAAACACGCACGTTACGAAAATCCTCAAAGGGAACGAACTAGAGGGGCTTGTATTCCAGCATCCCCTCTTCGAGCGCGATTCGCCGGTACTACTCGCGGATTACGTAACGATGGACGCGGGTACGGGACTAGTGCATACCGCTCCCGGTCATGGTAAAGAGGACTTCGAGACGGGGGTAAAGTACGGGCTAGATGCGTTAAACCCCGTAGACGAAGCGGGTCGTTATACCGAGAAAGCCGGCTCTTATGGCGACGTAGATTTTCTGGGGCTACGGGTCACTACTACCGGACACTCCAAGACCGATAGCCCCGCGAACACGGCTCTACTAGAGGCACTAGGGCAGTCTGGAAACCTGCTTAATGCCGCCAAGTACGACCACCAGTACCCACACTGTTGGCGGTGTCATAGCCCACTCATCTTTCGTGCTACCGTCCAGTGGTTTATGAACATAGACCACGAGGGCTTCCGTCAAAAGGCACTCAAGGCGATAGAGGACGTGACTTGGTATCCCAAAGAGAGCATCAACCGCATAACAAACATGGTAGGAAACCGCCCGGACTGGTGTGTTAGCCGGCAACGCTCGTGGGGAGTGGGAATACCCGCCTTCTACTGTAACGGATGCGGCGAAGCGATACTAGAACCTACATCGGTGGGGGCAGTGGTGGCACTGGTAGAGCGAGAGGGTTCCGATGCGTGGTACGCCTACACGGCTCAAGAGGTTCTACCGGAAGGCTATGTATGCCCCTCTTGCGGAGCGGATAAAGCCCAACTCCGCAAAGAGACCGATGTGCTAGATGTCTGGTTCGATTCGGGGTCTACCAACCGCGCCGTACTAGAAGATAACGTAACGTGGAAAGACCTCGTCTACCCCGCCGATGTCTACCTAGAGGGCGGCGACCAACATCGCGGCTGGTTCAACTCCTCCTTGATGATAAGCGTGGCAACCAAAGGACGCGCCCCCTACAAAGCGGTTATCACAAATGGATGGACGCTAGACGAGCAGGGACGCGCCATGCACAAGAGTTTGGGCAACGCGGTTAGCCCCCTAGAGGTACTGAAAAATTCGGGGGCGGATGTGCTTCGCTGGTGGGTCGCCTCGACGAACTTTATGGAGGATGTGGGTTGCGGTGATAACTCGCTCAAACAGGTTTCGGAGACCTATCGGCGTATTCGTAACACCTTCCGATTCCTTATCAACAACCTGTACGACTTCAACCCCGCAACGGATAGCGTAACGGAAAGTGAGATGCTGGAACTGGATAGGTGGATGCTAAACCAGATGCGCCGACTGGTGCAGAACGTAACAGCCGCCTACGATGTGTACGAGTTCCATAAGGTGTATGTGGCGGTGCATACCTTCTGCGCGGTGGAACTATCGGCGTTCTATCTGGACGTTATCAAAGACCGCCTCTACGCCTCCAAAGCCGATTCGTTGGAGCGTCGTTCTGCCCAAACGCTTCTGCATACCCTTGCAGAGACGTTGGCGCGTCTGCTCGCCCCAATCCTTGTCCATACCGCAGATGAGGCTTGGGACTACTTGAAAACAGAGAACAAGGCAGAGAGTGTTCACCTTGCCGACTTCCCTGCACAGGAGGCGTTGGACGAGGCTCTGCTCTCGCGTTGGGAGGGCTTCCTTGCGTTGCGTGAAGCCGTAAAGAAGGCACTGGAAGAGGCACGTCAAGCAGGGCAGATAGGAAACCCATTGGAGTCTTGTGTCGAGGTATCGGCAGAAGAGGATACGCTTGCCCTACTGGGTTCGTTTGGTGCGTCCCTATCTACTCTACTTCTGGTCTCTCAGGTAGTGCTAAAAGAGAGCAGTGACGGGCTTAAAGTGGAGGTACGCCCAGCGGATGGTGTAAAGTGCGCCCGTTGCTGGCTGGTTCGTACCGATACAGGAACGAATCCCGAACATCCGCAACTGTGCGCCCGTTGTACCCAAGCGATTGCTTAAAGGCAAAAAGATAAAAATCACTTGGAAAAGGTTTTCGTATGTGAACCCCGTTCGATGATGCTCACATACGAAAACCCAAGTACACGTTCTTTGCACACGCTCTTAGGGAAATGCACCCGGTGGGGGCATATTATGAAAACTCTCGTGAGGTATCCCTTTGAAATTACGGGGAACGTAGGGAAACTCTTTGGTTAGCACGTAGTAGTAGGTTCCCCGCGGGTACTCCGGTGTCACGCCAAACCGCCCATTAAATGCGTCGAGGTCGCCAGCACCTTTAACCCATTCGTAGTCCTGCCAAAAAGAACCATCGTAAGCACCTGTGGGACCAGTAGTGCGGTCTCCTTCCTTTAGACGATACCCAGAGGTCATCTCCTTGAGGGGGCTTTGTGGGTCGTTTGCGGTGCTATAGGCATAAGGACCGTAGATAGGGTAGCCATCGGCGGCATAGCCTACCAGTGCCATCTTGTTTTTGTAGTCGAGGCGTTTCAGCAGTTCAAAGGGTAGCCCATGATAGTGATACGCCCCCGTAGGCTGTACGTGTGCGTTGCTCTTATCGACCCCCAGCCCTTTCTCGTGGGTAAAGAGGTAGCCGCCCAAAGCCTCGTAGTGCCACTCGAAGTTATTGTTCCATATCTCACCCGTCCCCGGATCGAAAGGGACACCGTTGATAGCGACCCCGAACAGGTAGCCGCGATACCGGCGGTTTCCCGCACTCTCTTTGGGGGCAACCGGCACTTGGAAATGGTACTCCTGTTCTGCCATTTCGTTGGGGCAGTTGGGGTTAGGAAACTTGCCCACCGCATGGTTAGGCACTCCGTTAGATACGATATGCCGAACCCCCTCTTTGACGGTAATACTGACTTTCGACTTGAGGGAGGCGGGTGTAAAACGTGCTTTTACGGCGGGAGCTGTTAGTACGGCAAGCCCCATAACCACGCTCACTCCTCCCGCTAAAAGGTGTACTTTACTGTTTTTCATGGTGTTCTCTCCTTGTAGTAACGACACGCATACCAGACGTAAAAACTATGCTACCAAACGTTGCACAAACCAAAAGAGGGCTATCAAACTCAGTCCATAAGCCACTCCTACCCGTACACGGGGAAGTTTAAGCGGTTGCAATTTCGCGATAAGAGAGAGTACGGAAAGGGCAACGATGGCTACCACTATTTGCGCTATCTCTAATCCGATATTGAAGCCTAACAGAGCGGGGGCAACTGCCTCCTGCGGAAAGCCCTTTTCGAGGATGCCCCCTGCAAACCCAAACCCGTGTATCAGCCCAAACCCAAAAGCGAGGTAGGGGCGAATATCTTTCGATTCGGGTTTGCGCCGTATCGTCTCTATTGCCACTACTGCAATCGAAAGGGCAATGAGCGGCTCTACCAATCGCGGGCTAAGACTGAATACCCCCAGTGCCGCAACTCCCAACGTAATGCTATGTGCAAGTGTGAAGCAGGTGATGATTTTCACAATACGCCTCAGCAAGCCCCCCGCAAGCACCAAGGCGACCACAAAGAGGATATGGTCTAACCCCGTTGCCAGATGCTCCACTCCCAACTTACCGTAAGAGAGTAGTAACTGCCCCGACCATAACGACGACGCGGGGGCAGATAGGGAGGGTGTTTGCGCGTCTGTAGCCTCGTAAACGGTCTCCGACTTTACTTTGCCCTCCTGAAACACGATAAGCACGGCTTTGGTTGGGAAGGTGCGGCTAAGTGCATAGTCTCCTGTTCCCGCTTTGAGGGGGGCTTGCCAAGTAACCTTGGTGCTGTCTATTCGGAAGTTGCCTTTTCCATACGCTACGGGTTTGCCGCCCTGCGTCAAGCCGATATGAGCGCGTATTTCCCCCTCTGTAGGTACTCCCTGTTGGTCGTTTTTAGGAAGCACTACAGAGACTAGTACGCCTTTTCGGTTGATTATCACCGTTACCGCCTCCATGCTCACATCGTGCGCGAACGCGCTTAATGGAAGCAGGAGGAGGAGAGTGAGAAAGAGTAGGTAGCGTTTCATTTTGCTCTCGGTTCTGTATGGGTTTGGTATGCGTATCTCGAATGCGGAGTACATCTGCTCCGTTACTTAGGAGTATAGACGGCAAAAATGAAAACGTGATGAAAGTAGCCAAACCGTTCCCAAAACCACCTATTTTTTTGAGACGCTACTCGCTACTTTCTTTGCAGATGTTGCTGGACATAGAGGAGAAGGAGGCGATTGTTCTCTAGGGTTTTGGTGTCTAGGGGAGGGAGTAGGGTTGTAGCGCGTTGCAAAGCCCCTTGTGCCGCTTGCCAGCGTTCCTGTTTTGCGTAGAGGTAGCCCCGCAGATGGAAGGTCATGGCGTTTGCACGATTCCCTATCTGCTCCACAAGAACTGTGGTTGCTTTTGAGTACTCTCTGCTCTCGATGTAGGCGTATGCAAGCAGGTGCAAGGTCTCTAGGTTGTTTTCATCCCCTATCAAAGCCACCTCAAGAGTAGGTATCGCGTGAGTGTAGTCCGTTAGTCCTACAAGGCTTCTCCCCTCCCCTTGCAGTACCCATCGGGTGAAGCGGGGCGCGGAGTAGCTCCAGCCACACAGGTTCCATACCTTGCTACGCATTGGGGGTTGTTTGCTTGTGTTCCGCTTTTGTAGGGGGGAGAGTGAGGACATCTCAAGGCGTTTCCAGATAGTAGTAAACTCCTGTAACGCCGCCGTGTGCTGTTCCCGCAACTGGTAGGCGTTCCCAAGCCAGAGGTGAGCGGGGAGGAAATCCGTATCTACCTGCGTCATGGTTTGAAGCACGGGTATCTCATTGCGCCAAAGCAGTGCCTCGTGCCAAGTAATCCCCCCATAAAGCAAAATGCACCCTAACAATACCCCTCTCTTTACGGGTACACTCAACGGGTTGCGTTCTGCTAGGTAGAACGCAACTATTCCCACCATCCCCGGTAAAGCCAGCGGTACACGATACGGCGCGATAAACTGAGAAGGAGTAGGCACGATATTGAGGCAGGGAAGTAGCGCAAGGCTAACCCACCACCAACACCAACGCAAACGCTCCTCTTTTCGGCAAGCCCGAACGTAGAACCCTATCCATCCTCCAAGCACCCCATACCCCAATAGAGCGGCTCCCCATTGAGAAGGATTCCATGCCCCTAACGACGACTGGTGAAACGTATTGGGAACCAATCCACAAATAGTTTTTGCATAATACCAAAGAGTTCTGCCGATAATCTCAGTATGTAGTGGTACGCTTAACCCCAATCGCGGTAAAAAGCTGGGCGGCACTACGGTTTTGGCAACCAGCAGATAGAACACCAAAACTCCCCAATAGGGAATCGTAATGAAGAGGCACTGCTTTTTTGTGAGAGAGGATGTAAAAGAGAGTAAGAGCGGAATAAGCAGCACAGCAAAACCGCTCTGCTCTTTAGTAAATACCGCTACCGCAAAACAGAGTAGGCTAATGAGTGAAGAGGCTTTCAGAGTTTTATCACGGACAGACAAAGTAAGTAGTGCGCTACCCGAAAACACGAGGGCAAGCGTATCGGTTCTCCCGCCAATAAAGCCGCTTACTCCCACCTGAACCGGGTGCAAGGCAAACAGAACTCCTGCTACTAACGCCGTACTCTCCTGCCGAAACTGTTTGCGAAAGACACCAAGCCAAATCAATACCGCTACAAAGTGTAAAACAAGGTTTTCGGCGTGGAACCAGAGGGGGGCTGTACCGTGCAGTTTAACCCCCAACAAAAAAGAGGCAGAAAGAACCGGACGGTAGTAGAGGTGGAAAAGAGGGATGCGAAAGCACTCCCCCAAACTCACCTCACAACCACGTTGGTCGGGCATGGAGAGGAGGAGTCTATCGTCCATCATCACCTCTCCCGTAAGCGTTGGTAGTTTGAGTAGTAGCGACAAGAGGGCAATAACAACGGCATAAAACCAAAAGTTCTTAGGGGTAGTAATAGGTGAGGAGGGGGAGTTTTGCATAGGAGTAGGTTCACTACAGGCTATCGTGCCGATACTGCCTCAGCAGGTGTAACACCTTCATAACAATCCCTACTACAGCAGGAAGCAGACACAAATTCAGAAGCCAGTAACCCAAAGAGGGATTGGGAAAGCGTTCCCTAAGCACCACTAGCCCCGAACTTATCAGTAGCAGTACGGAGAGATAGCAGACCTCCCGTCGTGCTTTCCAATCGGGGTGACTCTCGGAGGTCTGTTGGAGCCGAATTAGGGAGCCAATCCACCCCAACGTACAGAGTACCAAAAAACAGAACTGAAAACGTTCCCATGTCATAATAACATCTCGCTAAAACGGGTTAGGTAAGCAGGAATTTTCCTATTGTAGTAGTGAATAGTATACCTGTTACCATACCCCTTCTGAAGTTGAGCCGCAATCATGCCCAGAACACAAGATCACAACAGAAAAGAGAGTTCCGTGCAGTCGCCCTCTCCTACCCCAGAAACGCTTTTATCTGCCCTCTTCGCTCCCGGTGGGTTTGCCTATGAACTCTCCTATCCTGCCATCGCATTAGACAGAGAAGGAACCGTCCTACATCTCAATGCACTGTATGCAGAACTCTCTCTCGAAACGATAGAGAAGGTACAAAACACCTCTATATACCAATACCTCTCCCCCGAAGAGGTCACTCTGCTACGTCCCTTAATAGAGAAAGGTTTTCAGGAGCAAACATCCATTACGTTTACCACCCGTTTTATAAGAGATGCCGGAGATAGCGTGTTCTTGGAGTGGAACGGTACTCCCTTGCTGCACGAAGGAGTCATATATGCTCTACTTTGGATAGGACGAGATGTCTCTGTCTCTCATAAATCAGAGATAGAGTTTAAGCACCTCTACTCGATAGCCCAAGCAATGAACGTAGGACAAAGTTTAAGCGATACCCTCCTCATGGTACGTAACGCTCTAAAAGAGGTCAGCGGTTTTGATAGAACGGGAGTTTGGCTCCTGCAAGGGGAAGATCTACTGGGAGCGTGGGGAACGGGGCTGGATTGTGCAGTTGTGGATGAAAGGTCACGGCGCATCTCCTTTTCACAACTGATGCCAGATGCCTATTCTGCCGTGATTCGGGGTGAGAAGTTTGGTGTGCTTCCTACCTCCGAATGGATACAAGTGGACGGTACGGTTATCAAGGCAGAAGCCCCCCTAGGTTTTGCCTTTATGGTACTCAAAGTTCAGGACGAGATAGTAGGCATGGCTTTCGGAGATAACCTTCCTTCTCGGCGCAACGTGGTACAACATGAGGTAGAGCAACTTTTACCCCTCTGTGAGCAGTGTGCTACCGCCATCCACACCGTGCGTCTACTCGAGGAGAGAAACCACTTTATCGCCAGCCGCCGTCACCTCATACAGACCTACGCTGAAATCGCGAATGCCCCTAACTTTGACGAAACACTACGCCGAGTACGTACTGCTATCGTGCAAACAGGGCTGTTCGATAGAGCAGGAGTCTACTATGTTCAAGGAGATAGATGCCACAGTGCTTGGGGAACCGATTTAGAGGGACGAGAAGTAGACGAACATGGAGCCTCTTATGACCCCGAATCGTTTGAACAGACAATAGCCTACTTGAATTTGAATGGAGGGCAGTACTGTACATGGGACTCGATACCAGAAGATAACCTACCTCCCCAAGAGACACACTTACCCCACAAACATGGGCTAACCGCGTTAAGAGTGGGAGACGAGATACTAGGGCTTGTTTTTGTTGATAACTTTATTACTCACCGCCCTATCACGACCTCAGCACTAGAACTGCTTGCAGAGTTTGCAAATCAGGTCTCGGTTGCGGTAAAAAATGCCCACTTGCTAGAAGAGCAACGTCAACTTGCCCTACGACAGTCGCGCCTGTCTCAAATTGCGGCTCTTCTAAGCACAAATGAAACTGCCGCCTCCGTCGAGCAGACCATAACCGATGCACTGGTAGAGGTATGTGGCTTTGATAGAGCCAGTTGCTGGATATGGAACACCGAAACCCTCTCTATGGAAGAGTGCGCCAACAGCGACGTAACCGGCTTTGTAAAAGAGGGAAAAGCCCATGCCGTTCCCCTAAAAGACCTTAGTGCGGTAGGCTGGCTTAGTTTTCTAAAAGGTGAAGCAGACATCCTCTACACCTCCAAGTATGAAGAACGCTATGCTATGCCACCGGGTAAAACTTTCAACTCTGTAGAACGGCTAGATATGCAGGGAGTTGGGGAACACTGCATGGTTGCGCTACGGGTTCAAGGAGAGTTTGTAGGTTCGGTTGCCGTAGATAATAAGTACTCGTTTAAACCCATTACAGAGGCAGATAAGCGTACCCTACAAGCGTTCGCACAACAAGCCGCTATCGCGATTCATCAAAAACGTTTAAGGGCAAAATACGAGAAACAAGCGGCACAACAAAAGCTCTTTGCAGAGGTTTCTCATGCTCTGGATACGAACCTCCCTCTAAAATATATTCTAAAGAAGCTCTACGATGGTATCCGAGAGATAGAAAATATAGATAGGGTGGGAATTTGGGTTGCCCCGCTCATTGGGGAATCGGGATACTATGGCTGGGGAACCAGCCGTGAGGGTGCTACTGTCCCCTTCACAGAAGTGGACAGAGCCGAATTCACAGACATCTTAAAATCTATTCCCTCTACCTCCCTCGCCTACAACCACTGCCCCAACTATGCCGAAGAGTTCAACAGCAAACCCAACGATGAGATGTATGGCGTAACCGGACACGCGAGTTTCCCCCTGTCTAGTGATGCAGAAATTATAGGGCTTGTCTGTGTTGACAATCTACTTACCAATAACCCGCTCACCATCGAAACAGCGGAGGCACTCCTTCCTTATACCAAACAGATAGAGAACGTCATTCGGGAGTGTTATAAACGATACCAACGGAAACGTGAAGAGGAGCGTAGCAAGTGGCTCTCTGATATTGTAACGGCAACGATACAAGGACTTCCACTAGATGAAACGATGGCGATTACCTACGAAGCACTCAAATCGTTTGGCGGCTTCGATAGAGTAGGTATTTTTGTTGCGAACCCGGTTTTTCCACGAGTAAGAGGGGTATGGGGTACCGAAAGAGATGGAACACGAAAGCACATTCCCGATATAAAGTACTCGCTTTCGGAAGGTTGGATAGAGGTTTCGGAAGAGTACTGGAACGACCACTCTTACTATATATACGAAGACCACTCCAAAGTCACTCATATCCCCAACCCCGTCATGGAAGGGGTACGCTACCACGCCCTTGTTATAATGAAAACACATGGGCAGATTGTGGGTAGCCTAGATATGGATAATCCCTTCCGAGATGCTCCCATCACTCCTGCCGATGTAGAAGCGATACTACCCATTGCCGAGCAGGCGGCAATCGCGGTCTATAACGCCCTGTTGCAAGAAGACCAAATACGAAATCAAGCGCACCAGTATCGGCTAGAGGAACTGGCGCAAAAGATAAACTCCCGTACAGAGGCATCTGAACTGCTCCTTTTTGTGCGGGAAGTCGCTATGCAACTCGGAGGGCTGGAACGGGTGGGTATCTATTTGGTCAATACAAGAGAGGAGACACTCCAAGGAGTTTGGGGAACCACACGAGCGGGCGAACTTTACGATATGTCGGATGCCATTCTTAGCATCCAACAAGTACGAGAAACCCCACTAGCCTCCATGCTCTTCTCAGAGAACGCCTTTACCTTTACACCTAACCTTACCCAAAAGTTCAATATTTCTCCCAGTCAGTCTATGTATGGTGTTACACACCACATCGCCATTCCCTTAAAAGTAGGGAGCGAGGTACTCGGTATCCTTGTAGGTGATAATTTTATTACAGATGAGCCTATCTATGAAGAGAATATACATCTCCTTCTTCCTTTTATTCTGCAAGCGGCAACTGCTATGCAAAGTGTTCGCCTCAAGGAAGAGCGGGCTCTTACTCTCACAAGGCAAAAACGGCTAGAAAGTATCGCAGAGCGCATGACCTCTAACACCGATTTGCGCGAGATACTCCGCATGGTGTGTGATGCGGCAACAGAGGTTGTAGGGTTTGACAGAGCGGCAGTATTCTTGTACTCCGCAAGAGAGCAAAAACTAAACGGGGTATGGGGAACAGACACAAACGGCAAACGTGAGGATATTCGCTCTCGGCAGATGGATAAGCGTGAACTAACCCAACTTGGATACCACACCCTCGTTTTGGAGGGCAAAGACTACACCATTATAGAAGACTATCCGCAAGAGTGTAGCCCTCCTCCCGATTCTTCTATGTACGGCGTAAAACACCATGCACGCATTGCTCTCAAAGTAGACGGGAGCGTCTTAGGACTGGTAAATGCCGATAACCTGATAACTGGGCGACCTATCACTTATGAAGATATTGTGCCTCTCTTCCCGTTTGTACATGAGGCGGCAATCGCTGTAAGAAACGCCCAACTACTTGCCGAACGCGAAAACGATATTCAGATACAAAACCGCCTTGCTACCCTTGCTACTGCGATTAATGCCAACCACGACCTAAACGACATCCTAACGATGTTCCGTGAGGCACTGGTGGAGGTAGTGGGCTTCGAGCGTGCCAATATCTGGCTCTATGACGAACGCAGAAAAATATGGCAGGGGCATGGGAGTACCATAAGCGAAGAAGAGGGACTGCTGAAAAGTGTGTTCAGCGCAAGTGAACTAGAGGAGCTAGGGCTACTTGCGGTTGCAACAGGAACCCTTCCCTATCAAGTGGCTTCACTTGCGTCTCCTATCCCCGAAGATTCTATCACCCCCGATAACGAGGCTTTGGTTCATGCAGGCATCGCGTTGCGCTTAGGAGAGGCTCCTCTAGGTATCGTTATTTTGGATAATCGCAAGAGCGGTATCCCCATCACCGAGACAAGCCTACAAAAAGTGCTCCCTTTTGCCGACCAAGTGGCGGTAGCCATTCAGAACGTGCGCCTCCTTGAAGAGCAGTGGAGATACATCGCCCGCCAGCGTCGTCTGGGCATACTGGTCGCTTCGGTCAGCGCAAACCACAGCCTACGCGAAACCCTACGACTGGCACGAGAGGCGGTGGTAGAGGGCGGGGAGTTTGACCGCGCCGCTATCTTCCTTGCGGATATACAAAATGACTCCTTCTATGGAGTTTGGGGAACCGACAGAGAAGGTAACGAAGAAGACATCTCCGACGACACCTTCGCCATCTCCACTCACGACCCCATTATACAAGGAACTGTCCATACCTCTATAGGGCGTTATTTCCTAGTGTCAGACTATGGGGAGATATATGACCTCACCCCTGAAGATACTATGTATGGGGTGGGTGCACACGGCGGAGTCCCTATCGAGATAGATAACGAACTGGTAGGGTGCATCTTTGTAGATAACGTCCTTACCCAACGCCCCATTACCCAAGAGGATATGCTAGGGCTACTGCCCTTTGCACACCAAGTTGCCGCCGCCATTCGTAACGTTAGCCTACTAGAAGAGCGTGACCGCTACCTAGAACGACAAAGAACTCTTGCGGTACTGGCCAGTGCCATCAGCACCAATGTGGATATAAAGGAGGTTTTTCGCCTTGCCCGAGAAGCAGTAGTAAAGGGGGCAGGTTTTGATAGAGCCGGACTCTATATGGTAGATTCGCTGACCAATATAATGCAAGGAACTTGGGGAACCGACAGGCAGGGCAATGAGTGTGATATCAGTTATGTCTCCTGTCCCTATTTGGACGAAAGCAGGGATTTTTCGATAAGGTACGAATCCGAGCATGGAGTCTACTACCTAGAGGCGGACTGGCAAACCAAATTAGGTGTCACCCCGAACGAAGATATGTACGGAGTACATTGGCATGGAATGGTTCCTATATTCTCGGAAGGACGTACTGTTGCTATTATCTTCGTAGATAATCTTCTCACAGACAGGGTAATAACCCACGACGATATGCTAGGGCTACTTCCCTTAGCAAGTCAGATAGCGGTAGCACTACGAAACGCCGAACTGTTTGAAAATCTAAAACGGGCGCAAGCGGCTCTGGTGCGCTCAGAGCGATTAAGCGCAGTGGGAGAGCTTGCGGGGGGTGTAGCGCACAACGTCAACAACATCCTTGCGGCAGTTATGGGCTATTCCGAACTGATTCAATCGCTGCCCAATATACCAGACAAGGTAAACCACTATGTACAGGTCATAGAGAGGGCGGCAAAAGACGGTGCGGATATTGTGCGGCGGGTTCAGCAGTTTGCCCGTAAAGACAAAGAGCCAAAGTACGGGGTATTCGACCTCTCCGAAATCGTAGACGGAGCGATTGAACTTACTCGTCCACTTTGGCAGAGTACCTCTAGCCGCCTCACCAAGCCTATTTTGGTTTCGCCAAACCTACAAGCAAACGTTCCCATACTAGGCGTTGCCTCCGAAATGCGTGAGGTTATCGTCAACCTGCTTCGCAACGCACTAGATGCCCTGCCCAACGGGGGAACCATTACCATACAGTGCCGTACCCTGCATGGAAATGCCGTCCTATCCGTTGCAGACAACGGGGTAGGAATGACAGAAGAGGTACGGGTACATCTCTTTGAACCGTTCTTCTCTACCAAGCAGATAGGGTTGGGGACGGGCTTGGGCTTGTCGCTTACATGGGGAACTATCGAACGCCATAAAGGAACCATAGAGGTACGTAGCGAACTGGGCAAGGGGGCAGAGTTTATCATTACACTCCCGCTTGCCCAACAGGTCGAGAGTACGCCCACCCTAGTAGAGACCAGAGCCGACTTGACAGGCTTGCGTATCGTGCTTGCAGAAGACGAGGCGATGGTAGCCGCAAGCCTGAAAGAGATTTTGGAGCAGTTTGGAGCCATCGTAAACGTCTTTCCCAATGCACAACAGACCCTCGGCTACCTTAGCGTAAATGCAAACATCACAGAGGTACTCATATCTGACCAAGGGATGCCCGGAATGACGGGGCTAGAGCTGCTAGCAGAGGTGGAAAACCACTTCCCCCATATTCGTAGGGTAATTCTTAGTGGTTGGGGAGAGCAACTCGCCGACACCATAGACACCTCTGTAGCCGAGAGAGTCGTTAGTAAACCCATAAAAGGAAACGACATCGCGAAAATGATACAAGAACTGCTAGAAAGAGCCTAATCGTTGAAACCTACTCTCCTTCTGGATTTTGACGGCACACTAAGCGACCCGGTACTGCTGTTCGAGCAGTATACCGACTTCCTTACCAACGACTTTGCTACCACGCATGGGGGCGACACCGGTACTTGGAACACTCTGGTACGCACCATGCTCTGGGACTTATCGCAGGACTTCGCAGACTACTTCTACACCAACCCGTTTGCCGACTACCACGCCTATATGAAGTCGCAGTATACCCACTCTACCCAGATTGTATGTGAGCATATAGGCGTACCGCTACCCTCCGACCCCGTGCGCTTTGCACGGGATACCCAGATTCGTGCCCTACAACATTGCAACGCCTTCTATGAGGACGTAGCAGACACCCTCAACCTACTTCATCAGCAAGGCTACACAATGGTTATGGCATCGGGGCAGGAGTCGGAGTTCCTAAAAGCGGCACTAGAGGGCGCGGGAGTAGCACATATTCCACAAGGCTGGTTTGGTCCCGACCTTATCAACTGTGCAAAGGAGAGTACCCGCTACTTCGAGCGCATTTTTGCCTCCTTGCAAATAGACCCACACACCGCTATCGTTATCGACGACCTAGCCCCCGCAACACAGTGGGCAGAGGCACTCGGCGCGAAAGCCATACAGGCGCAACTCGCAAACAGCCAACCCAAAGACGAAAGCGCCCCTCATCGCCCACTCCTAACCCACTGGCGGGATGTACCGCAACTGCTAGAAACCGTCACGCAATCTATGCGGAGTCTTTAACGAATCGGCTCTCTGTTTCGGTATGGTAGTGGGCAAACGGAAAGGCTTGAAGTGGATTTACGCGGAAACTCCTATATTTAGTGCCATTTCCTTAAATTTTGCCTATTTGAGAAACTTTTTGCCTCAAAATGAGGTCTTGAAAAGTAGAAGAGACCGTGAGTCGTAACCTCACCGTCCTTTGCCCTTACCGCAAGTAGGGGCGCACCAAAACACATCATCACTCTGCGAACAGGGCAGGGCAAGCAAAGTCTATACAGAGACCCGCGCTCCATACGGTTTTGCGTTGTCCCCGCTTTAGGAGTCGCCACCGTTGACCATGACCAACTCTTTACTTACGGGTATGCCGCCCTCAACGGCACTCTCTCCTCGTCCCGTACAGACACCGGTGACACCGGAAAACGCTCTCAATACCCCTCTCACCGCAAACCAACAGCGCGTTACCGACAACCTAGAACAACTCTTAGAGGTACTGCCTCCTACGCTTCGTGCGAAACTAGAGGCACACGCCCCCCTAGAAGGTCTCTTGGAGATTGTAATGGACTTGGGACGGCTTCCGGAAGCCCGCTTCTCTGGGCGTGTGGTAGAACTTAGTGACGAACCGATAACCTCGGAAGAGATAGAGCAACTCGTTCAGCACATCGGTAGTTTTGGCAAAGACAACCGCGCCGGTATCGAGCGCACCCTGCACCGTATCTCCGCTATTCGTAGCCGAACGGGGCGAATCGTCGGGCTAACCTGCCGTATAGGTCGCGCCGTATATGGAACTATCGACATTATTCAGGATGTGGTAGAGAACGGCAAAAGTATTCTGATACTGGGTCGTCCCGGTATGGGTAAGACCACTAAACTGCGCGAAATGGCGCGTATCCTCTCGGAACAACTCCGAAAGCGCGTTATCATCGTGGATACCAGTAACGAAATCGCAGGAGACGGTGACATTCCGCACCCAGCTATCGGTAGGGCACGCCGAATGCAGGTGGCAAACCCCGAAGACCAGCACAACGTGATGATTGAGGCGGTGGAGAACCATATGCCGGAGGTCATCGTTATCGACGAGATAGGAACCGAGCAAGAGGCGTTTGCGGCGCGTACCATCGCAGAGCGCGGGGTACAACTTATTGGGACGGCACACGGTAACACCCTCGACAACCTGATGATGAACCCCACTCTCTCCGACCTTGTGGGTGGTATTCATGCCGTTACCCTCTCTGATGACGAGGCGAAACGGCGAGGAACCCAAAAGACGGTTCTCGAACGCAAAGCCCCCCCTACCTTCGATGTGGTTGTCGAAATCATTGAGGTAGACAAACTTGCTATTCATCACAATGTAGAGAAGACGGTTGACCGCCTTCTGCGCGGTATGAAAGCACTGCCAGAGATACGGGTACGCACCGAAGACGGCGAAATTGAGGTCGTTCAGCAAGGCGATGGGATGGGAACCCCGCTTATACGGGAGATAATGGACGAGAACGCGGTAGTACGAAACGGTAAAGTCGAGCGAGTACGCCAACCCGCCGCCCCACCCGCAGAAGAGGGAACCCGTAACACCGTAAAGCCTCTTATCGAGAAAACAGAACCCAAGGCGATGGTGCGTCCTACGGGTCAGAAAGCACTACCCGCAGTCGTGCGTATCTTCCCGTATGGGGTAAGCCGTAGCCGACTAGACCGCGCCATTATGGAGTATCATCTCAACGCCTACGTAGCGCGGGATTTGGCGGAGGCAGACGTAGTACTTGCCCTCAAAACCACTTACCAGCGCGAACCCACCAAAATACGGGAAGCCACCAAACGGCATACCCCCGTCTATGTGGTGCGTAGCAACACCTTTGCTCAAATCGCCGACAGTGTGCGTGAGATATTTGGGCTGAAGATGGAGGAAGGCTCGGCGGATACGGTGGCAGACTCGCTACAAGAGGCACAAGACGCAATAGAGGAAGTACTAAGCACTCACACCGCCCAAGAACTAACCCCCACCGACTCCTACACACGGCGAATGCAGCACCAACTGATAGAGCGTTCGCAACTGTTTAGTGAGAGTGTAGGAGTAGAACCCTATCGGCGGGTGCGAATTCTACCCGCAGGAGCCGCTGTATGAGCGGGGGCTTTGAGGAGGTAGATACGCGCTCCAAAACAGAACGCCTTGCAGAGTTGGCGGAACAGGCAAAATCCTGTTCCGCCTGTTCGCTCTCGCGTACGCGTACAAACGTGGTGTTTGGAGTAGGAAACCCAGAAGCACCTCTAGTAATTATTGGGGAGGGACCGGGGCAGAACGAAGACTCGACGGGGATACCCTTTGTAGGACGCTCTGGTATACTGCTAGACGAATGCCTTAAAGTGTGCGGCATTACCCGAAAACATATCTACATCTGCAACGTAATTCGGTGCAGGGCGTGCCAGTATGAGGCGGGGCGGCTTCAAAACCGACCTCCTACTGCGGAAGAGGCAAAAGCCTGCCAGCCTTGGTTAGAGCAGACCTTGCAAATCATCCGCCCTCTCGTAATCCTCTGCTTGGGTTCTCCTTCCGCCAATGCGATAATACATCGTAACTTCCGTATGTCGCAAGAGCGGGGTCAGTGGTACGAGTCGAAATATGCGCGGCACACCATGGCATCTTGGCATCCCGCCTATATTTTGCGAATGGAGGGCGAAGCATACTCCAACGCCAAAAACGACCTCATCAACGACATCGAACAGGCACGAAAGCGGGTGATTCTTGCCCGTAAAGAGCCGCCAAAAACCTCCCTCTTCGATGAATAGGCTTCCAAACTTCACACAAACCTCTCCTCAAGAGAGGTTTTTTGATTTTGTGTGCAGAAACCTGTTTCATTCTGCGCCCAAAACCGTCCATCATAGCATAAGAAGAGAGTCGCTACACCATGTATATTCCGCCCCGTTTTTGTGTTGAGGAGTCGTCTGAACTGCTTAGGTTTCTGAACGCGCACCCCTTTGGAGCAGTGGTTAGTGCCACAGAGCAGGGGCTTACCGCAACGCACATCCCCTTCCTCATTGAGCAGGAGGGGGAAGAGATAGTGCTACGCTCTCACCTTGCACGGGCAAACCCGCACTGGAAGCAGTTCGGAGACAACGAAGCACTGGTTATTTTTCAGGGGGCGGATGCCTACATCTCTCCCGCGTGGTACACCCAACACCCTAGCGTACCTACGTGGGACTATACCGCCGTTCACGCCTACGGAGTACCCACCACTTTCGAGGGGGACGCGCTACGGCAGACGGTACTAAAGATGGTGGAGGTCTTCGAGGAGAACGAACCGGAACAGTGGCAACCGGAACTTCCCGAAACCTTTTTCGTCAATATGCTCAAAGGAATTATCGGGGTAGAGATACGGGTAACACGACTAGAGGGCAAGTACAAACTCAGCCAGAACCGTAACGAGGAAGAGCAAGTAAACGTAATCTCTGCCCTAAAGCAACGGAAAGATGGCAAAAGCCATGAGATAGCGCAGGAGTTGGAGCGGCTACAAGGCAGATAGGCAAGTAGGGAAAGACGAGGTTCGGAAATGCGAATAACACACGGGATTTTACTCTGTTTGGGGATGATACTCATGCGTAATGCAGAAGCACAAGTTACCGTTCAGAAGGTAGACTATCAGGGATGGACGGGGGCGTACCGTATGGCAAACAAACAGGTAGAACTGGTGTTTGTGCCTCAAATCGGGCGAGTAATGCGCTATGGGTACGTGGGTGAAGCGAATCTACTATGGGAGAACCCTGCTCTATTAGGTAAAACCACGGCGTTTAATCCGCCCCCCACCGACTGGACAAACTACGGCGGCGACAAACTCTGGCCCGCGCCCCAAAAGGTGTGGGGCTGGCCCCCCGACCCCGTTATGGACAGTGCACCTCAAAAAGTGACCCTCACCGATGACAAACGCCTAAAAATTGAGGGGGCAGTTAGCCCTAAGCATAACCTCTCCTTTGTGCGGACGATTACGCTGGAGCCGCAGGGTACGGGTGTCACCTTCGAGAACGTACTGGTGAACCACGATAAAAAAGCGGCACAGTGGGCAGTTTGGCAGGTCACACAGGTCAATGCCCCCGACAGGCTACGTATGCCCCTCAACCCCAAAGGAGCGTTTAAGAAAGGCTACTATGTATTTCAGGGGTCGGAGCCGGTAAAGGACAAAATTCAGGTGCTTACCGACGAGGTACAGCTTACCCGCGACAGTATGAAGAGCGCGAAAATCGGCGGTGACTCCCCACTTGGATGGCTGACAGCAGACAAAGGGGCAGTGCGCTTCGAGATATCTAGTAAGCGGCAGGTGGGCAAAACCTACGCCGACGACGGTTGCTCACTAGAAATCTACACTAACCCCGACCCTCTACCCTATATCGAGTTGGAGCTACTTAGTCCCCTCACCACGATAAAGCCCGGTCAGACCCTCTCCATGACAACAAAGTGGTTTCTCAAAAAACTGCGTTAGAGGGCAAATTAGGTCTTAATCAGTATCTGCTCTTTCTGGAACATTCGCGTTGCGAAGGCGAGGGCTACCCCCGCATAGACCACTGAAGCCACGAACGCCAACCCGATAAATGCCCAGTTGAAGTTCCCGTTCAGTGCCTGCTTGATGATAAGCGATGCGTTTAGAATGGGAATAAGTGCCACCGTCAGCGCGACCTTCGCCCCCATAAACATCGAGAAGAAGGCGGGTATCATTACGATAGGGAAGAGAGAGCCTAGATAGGTCTGTGCCTCTTTCTGGTTCTTGGCGAAGGTGGAGATAGTGAGTAGCATCCCCGCAAACAGCACCGAGAGCGGCAACAGCACCACCACCACCGCGACCATCGCCATAGGGTCGAGGGTCAAACCTCCTTTGGCTATCCAGTCGAACGCTTTAATACCGCTCTTGAACGGGATAACCAGTCCGACTATCGAGAGAATACTGCTTACCAAACAGACGGCTACCACCGCAGAAAACTTCCCTAGCACGATGTCACGCCGAGAGGCAGGGGAGACCAGTAGCGTTTCTAGGGTTCCGCGCTCCTTCTCACCCGCAACCTGGTCGAAAGCGGCATAAATCGCCCCACTAAACGATGCCATTATCAGGATGTAGGGCAACATCTGCACCAAAAACAGCATGGCGCGTCCGCCCCCACCAGGTATAGGTTGCTCTGTGAGTTTATAGGGGGCAATCACCTCTGGGTTTACGCCCTTCGCCTGTAGGCGGTTTACGGCGAGCATTGCGCCCCCTTTTTGGAAGTGGGCAAACACCTTCCCCATCGCGATTTGAGAGTTCTCCTCTCCTTTATCGGTGATTGCGGTAATCTCTACGGGCTGTTCGTTTTTGATGCGCTCTTCGATATTGGGGTCGATTTTTAGCCCAGCACCCACTTTGCGGTCTTTAATCAGTTTTATCGCCTCTTGCTCGGTGGCTACGGGGGTTATCTCGAACTGCTTTGTCTCCGCGAGTTCCTTCTCTACTGCCTTCGTAGCGGGAGAACTGACCACTGCAAGAGTTGTCTTGTCGTTATCTACCTGCTCCATTTTACCCTGTATCCCCTTCCCTATCAGCGCGAACATAAGAGGGGTGATAATCAGGGGTCCCACCACCACCGACATGAGGGTACGCTTATCTCGGAATATCTCGCGAAACTCTTTTTTAAAAATCACGTTCACGCGGTTGGTAGAGGGTTTGTTGGTATCACTCATATCGAAGACTCCTTGTTGGAACTCGCAAAACGGGTATTTTGCACCAGAAACACGCCTACAAAAATGACTACCGTTGCAATACTCTCTACGATTCCAAACTTTTCACCGAGTAGTAGCCAGCCCAGCAAAAACGTGATGGTACAGTTGATATAGCGGTGTAACGAGAATATCGCAAGCGGTATGCGCGGTAGGCAGTAGACGTAGCAACTATAGCCCACCATAGAGGGTATGAGTAGCAGATAGAAGAAGGGGATAGCAACGTGCATGGTAAAATGCCACTGCGCCCACTCCCCGCGCAAAAGCGCAATCACCGTTACAACAGCCCCCGCCGAAATCATCTGCCATGCCGAACCTAAAAAGGGCGCAATCTCTACCTTATAGTGCCTTATTTTAAGCGACCCAATAGCGATAGAGACACACGCAACCTGCATTACCAGGCATCCTAGCAAAAAGTGGGAATCGAGCTTGGTTCCTATCAGTTTGGGGGCAAGTAGCCCTATCATCCCCAAAAACCCAACCGCCAAGCCCACTATCTGCCGAGAGGTGAGCCGTTCTCCATCCGGTTTCAGTGCCTCGATACCTACCATCCAGAAAGGTGTTACCGCCAACATAAGCGACAGCATCCCGCTTGGCAGGTAGTAGACGGCGAACCCTACGCAGAGATTGGTCACACCTTCTAGCCTCGCCCCAATCTTGAGCGTAGCAAGGAGTGCCTCTCTGCTAGGTGCTTTGGTGCGCGTAAGGAGGCATAGCACAAGCAGTAGCCCCCCTGCTCCCAAAATACGTAGCCCCGCAAACAACAGAGTGGGGGCATATTTCGCGCCTTCGCGAGAGGCTACGAAGCCAGTTCCCCATGCAAAGCAGAGAAACCCCCATGCAATATAGGCGCGGCGACTTTCGGATAGATTCAATACGGTTCTTCTCTCTATTCTCAGTATTGATAACGGATACCGAGAGGGTTGGGTTTCACGAATGTGTGCGTTACGTTAGGCTACCTAACGATAGTCCTTCAGAAATCGCTCATTGGGTAGGGTTTCTGCACCAGGAACGGTATCGGAGGCAGAGAGCGGTAGTTTACGTCCGTTACGGATGTCGATGGGATGGTCGTCTGAAAGCGGACCGAACGCAAACTGCAACAGGTAGAGCGTGAATATCGCGTCGGAGTGGGTAATGGGTGCGTTGGGTTGAAAACGAGTGTTGCGCTCTGATTCTGGTGTCGTTTTATCCTCCCACATCTCTGGGTGAACCCCAAAACGAATCAGTTTCTCCACCGCCTTGCGGGTCGCATCGTCTGTAATATCGGTATAGGTGTGCGGGTGGTTATTGGCGATATTGGGGGCGGTATCAGGTAGCAGGGCGGCAAGCCAACGCGCCATCTCTGCTCGTGTTACTGGTTCCGCCGAAGCCACTCGTGTTTGTGAGACTGCCCTCTGGTTGTTCGAGACATGGCTACCGAGATAGGCTGCATTTACGGCTTCGTGGGTACTCCGAACAGCACGCCGAGAGAGTAGGTCTACCCATTTCGACATTTCGTGACGTGTGGTAAACGCTTTCGGTTTGAACTCCTTCCCTTCTGGTAGGAAACCACGTACCGCCATAAACTGAATGGCATAGTAGTTCGGAGATTTGGGAGGAAGGTCGGGGAAGTAGTGCAGAACGATATAGGGGTCGCCTAGCGGATTAGAGAGGCGTGGTAGCAGAGCCTCCTGCACTTGACGCACTGCGATTTCATGGTTCGGCTTGTTCTCCTTAATGGCGAGGTATGCCGCAATCCCACCGGCTTGCCCCAACGCCATGCGTACTGGCTCCATGCGGAAGGTTCCAAAACTGACGTGTGTAGAGGAGACGGCAAGCGTAACGAATACGTTATCCAGTTTCTGCGGCACGATAATCCCAAACGGTATCTGATAGGCGGGTGTGCGATAGTAGAGCCACCACTCCCCCTCTCCCATGTGGCGCGGGTCGTTATCGGTTTTGGCGCGAACCGCATGAGAGTCCATCGGGTAGTCGCCTATCCCAATGCTTTCAGGACGAATAAGGCTTTCGCCATTTGCAATATCCTCTTCGGTGGGAAGTTGTGCGCCTAGTATACGCCGCCCCTCCCGCACGTAGAGCAGAGGAGGAATACCTCCGCTCTCACGGAACTCGTCGTCGGGTAGCCCCAAGTTTTTCATGCCGTAGGTCGTCTGAATATAGTAGAGATAGCGCAGTACTCGCTCTTTATAGAGGTCGTCCACGCGCTTGCGTTCGAGGTAGTTGCCTTCGGGGTACTTATAGTTTATCTCTTGGAGGTCGCCGCCTTTGGGATGCTGGTTCAGTTCGTATTTGTTGTTCAGCATCGCGCCGGAGGTCGCCGCCCATGTGCTACGCCAGTTGGGAAGAGCCGGGTCGTCGAACTCCTCTTTGTGATAGTTGGGGGGCATGGGCAGAGTTTTGTCGGCGGTCTTACCATAGTCCTTCACGATAAGCAGGTAGGCATAAGACTGGATACGCTTATCCCCTGCCCCCGTACTACCCGGCAAAGCAAGCCTATCTGCACGGCTATAGTAGATAACCCCCGCATGGGGTTCGGCAGGGGTACGCGGCTCTCGCCCCAAACGATAGGGTGCGCCTGCCCATGCCGCAAAGTCTCCGCAGTCGGTAGCATCTATAAACACCTTCGCTTTTATAAAGACTTTGCGCCCAGTACTTGCCCCGTTTCCCTCCGCCTCCTCGAAAGTTGCGGCTACGACCTGTGAATCGTTTTTGTTGTTTGGGGAGGGCTTGGTATGAACGCTATAGAGCCTTAGCCCCCGATATACCACCAAACTAGGGTTCTCGTAGAGAAGCGATTTCATGGCTTGGTGCGAGATATGGGGTTCGTAGCGTGTTCCGTCGGAGTTTCGCCCCTCTGCTCTGTATATCTGGGCAACGCGCTCACGTAGCCGCCCAAAAAATCCACTGGTATGTTCGTCACGGCGAATATCGGAGGAGCAGAGACCGTTGACGGGCATTCCTCCCAAGCGCATGGTAGGCTCGACGAGGGCGACCTTCAAACCGCGCCTTGATGCCTCATAAGCGGCGGCAACTCCGCTAGAGGAGGCTTGCACCACCACCACATCGTACTCCAGCGTTGGGGTTTTTGTGCTGGATGCGGGAGGCGGCAACGCGGGAAAGGTACGCTCGGTATACGTAGAGTTTTTCCCATCAGAGGCGACGATTTTGTAGGTGTGTTGCGAGTTGGGTTCGAGGTCGGTATCCGAATACTGGATAGTGGCGGCAGGTAGTTGCGCTCTTAGGACGTTATCCCGATAGAGGGAATACCCCTGTGCGTTTTTGGTAGGAAGCCAGTAGAGAGTAATCTCGGAAGGTGATTTGGCTATGGCTTCAAATGAGGGTACCGTCCCTCCAATTTGTGCCAAAAGACAAACAGGTAGCTGTATAGAAAGAGCGGCAACTATGCCGATAAAAACGATGTGTTTGCGGTTCAAGCCTCTTCTCCCGTAACTATGGGTTTGCTATTTGTCGGCTTAGGTAGGTATAACTCAAGTTGCTAGTGTAGTTTGTGCATGATAGGTTTGCGGTATAGTGAGTGTGCAATCAACCACGAACCGGAGACCTATCATGCCCC
>OMJJ01000051.1 GCA_900299305.1 bacterium
CTATACGAGAAGCCTTCGAGAAACTCTCCGGAAACGCCTCCTCACACAAACACCAGCGATAGCCGTAGGTTCCGCGTGTGCGCCCCGTTAGGTCGTACTTGGTAACTAAGAACTTCTGCTGTAAAGAGGCAAGGTAGAGCATACGGCTCCCCTTCTGCCAAGGAAGCATCGCTGTAGCCGTTACCCCCTTCTCCTCGATATGCTGATAGACACGGAGCGCATTCGAGGCAATCAAGCCCTTTTCATAGAGGGTAACAGCATCGATGTCTCCTTGCGCGGCGATAAGGTAGGGTAAAAACGAGAGCGATACAAACACGGGAATATCGGGGGCAATAAGCGCACCGTACAAAAGGCGGCGTTCGATGTGTAGGTCGTCTTTCCAGAACCAAGTCTGATGTGTTACCTCGCCCCCCTGCCAAGGGGTAGCCCCCTCTAACGAGGGAAACCAAGGGAACTTAGCCTGATGCCGCCATGTACAGATGCCTACCATGTCAACGTACTCCACACACGTTTCTGGTGTTGTCACCGTTGGATGCGTCACCGCTCTAAGCCCCTTGTACCCTATAAAGTCCCTACTTGTGTGCTACCACTACCGTTTTCTGTAGGCGCGTCTCTCCTTTGGTGGGTTCGGCGGGCTTATTTTGAAGTTTTCCTGCACCCAACAGCATGATAAGTGCTACTCCCAAAAGAATGCGATAGATGATAAAGATATTGGTGTTGTGCTTGCGAACATACCCCAAAAACCAGTGGATAACCGCATAAGCCGTTAGGCCCGCTACTACCGTTCCCACCGTATAAGGCACTACCAGTTCCTTGAGGTTGGGAGCGTGTAACACGTCCTTAATCAGTTTATAGATACCAGCGGCGGTAAGTGCAGGAACACTCAGCAAGAAACTAAACCGAGTCGCACTCTCACGGTCAAAGTTCAGAAAGAGCGAAGCCGTCATCGTTGCCCCAGAGCGCGACACCCCTGGAATAAGCGCGATGGCTTGCGCTACTCCTACCGTCATTGCCTCCCCAAATGTCATGCTCTCCATCACTTTGTTGCGCTTGCCAATCTGCTCTGCAAACCACAGCACAAGGCTACCTACAATCAGCGCACCTGCCACAATCCCCAGTCCACGAAATGAGGAGTCTATCTTCTTCTCAAGAATTTTACCCGCCAAAAGCACAGGGGGCGTGGCACAAATCGCATACCAGCCCATCTTTGCATCAGTGTTTTCGGGGTCGATGTGGAAAGGGTTCGGGTCTTTCATCATTCCCTTGAGATACTTCAAGATATCGTGGCGGAAATAGGCGACAATCGCCAAAATGGGACCCAACTGCACCACCGCAGAGAACGCAGAACCGGGGTCTTCCCACCCAAAGAGTTGGGGGAAAATGTCCATGTGGGCGGTGCTACTCACCGGAAGGAACTCCGTCAAGCCCTCTATAATACCAATTACTATCGACTGAACCAGATTTAAGTCTGCCAATACGGTCTCCTTACCATAAGATTAGTAGGTATTGCAAAGTAGAACTCCACAAAAACCTTTTCCTAAGTATACCCTTCCCATCAGCTTGGAGAAACAATTTCGGGTTAGTACGCCCCTCATACGCAGGAAATCCGTGTTGTAGTGAGAAACTTCTCCTATCATCTCTCCATAACACAGAGGTACTATGCTACTTGCACTTATTGGAATGCTCATCATGCTACACCCTACCGACCTTCCGGTAGGCTCTGCGCCCACCCCCGTCACTCTCAGCCACTTCCCCGACAGGCTACACGCTTTTGTATGGCGGAACTGGACACTGGTTCCCACCGAGCGTATCGCGCAGACGGTAGGCGCAACTGCCGAACAGATACAGCAACTCGGAGCGGCTATGGGCTTACCCAAACCACCCTCTATCTCTACCCAACAGTGGAGACGCTCTGCCCTTACCATCATTCGCCGAAACTGGCATCTGTTGCCCTACGAGCAACTCCTCACCCTGCTACAGTGGACACCCGAACAGATGGAGTTCAGCCTGCGCGAAGACGATTTCCTCTACGTTAAACTGGGGAACCTAAAACCCAAGTGCGAACCGATACGCTACCAGCCCTCTAATCCCGCAACCCAACAGAGGGAACACGAAATCGCCAATACCGTACAGAAAACCTTCCCTCAAGGACTTCCAAAGACCACCTCTCCTCTCTTCCAGTTTGTGCAAGACCTGAGTAAAGCAAGCCCTGCTCCCGCCTCTCCGCAGAGTAATACTACGGGACTACGCTACTGCTACTCCTATTTCGCACTCTACGGCGACCCCCTTCTGGATAAAGAAGTAGACCCGTATCCCGACCACTACCTACAGAAAATGGCGCGTGTGGGCGTAAATGGGGTGTGGCTACAAGCCGTACTTTACAAACTCGCACCCTACCCTTGGGAGCCGCATCTTAGCGAACACTTCGAGGAGCGTCTACAAAGCCTTCGCAAACTGGTAGCACGCGCCAAAAAGCACGGTATCCGTATCTACCTCTATCTTAATGAACCGCGCTCCATGCCTCTCTCGTTCTTCAAGGCGCACCCCGAACTCAAAGGGGTAATGGAGGGAGACTACACTACCGTCTGTACCTCACTTCCTGCGGTAAGGGAGTATCTCTCAAGTTCTATCGCCTCTATCTGCAAAGCCGTTCCGGATATTGGGGGCTTCTTCACCATCACCGCGTCGGAGAACCTAACCAGTTGCTGGTCGCATGGCAAGGGGGCGCAGTGCCCCCGCTGTGCAGGGCGTGGAGCGGCGGAGGTAATCGCAGAGGTCAATACCGCTATCTACGAGGGTATAAAGCGCACCAAAAGTTCCGCTCGCCTCCTCGCATGGGACTGGGGTTGGGGTTCTGACATGGCGGAGAAGACGATTCGCCTCCTGCCCAAAGAGGTCTCGGTAATGAGCGTGAGCGAGTGGGATATGCCTATCAAGCGAGGTGGGGTGGATAGCGTAGTAGGGGAGTACTCGGTGTCTACAGTGGGGCCCGGTGAGCGGGCAAAATCGCATTGGCAGTGGGCAAGGCAGACGGGGCATAGAGCCGTAGCCAAGATACAAGCCGCGAACTCGTGGGAACTCTCGGCGGTTCCTTACCTGCCTGTTTTGGAAAACGTAGCACAACACGCCCTCAATCTCCGTGCCGCCCAAGTCGATGGCTTAATGCTCGGTTGGACGCTAGGAGGCTACCCCTCTCCCAATATCGAAGTGATGTCGGAAGTCCAAAACCTCCCTGCCTCTGCGCTTACAGGCGACATACTCAACCAGACCCTACTCAAGGTTGCCAGTAGACGCTATGGTGAAGAGGTCGCCGCCGATGTGGTGGAGGCGTGGCGTGGATATAGCCGTGCCTTCCGCGAGTTTCCCTTTCATATCGGGCTGGTATACACTGCGCCTATGCAGTTTGGGGTCTCGAACCTGTTATGGGCGGAACCGACGGGGTACCGTGCGACGATGATAGGCTTTCCCTACGACGACTTAAACGGTTGGCGCATGGTCTACCCTCCCGATGTGTATGTTAGTCAGATGAAGAAGGTGGCGCAAGGCTTTCGCGATAGCCTAAGAAACCTACAAAGCCGCCTTCCCAATCCTTTGCCAGATACCCCGCAATCCAACGCACTTCGCCAAGAGATAGGGCTGGTAGAGGCGATTTCCATTCACTTCCAAAGTACCGCAAATCAGGCGCGGTTCGTGCAACTGCGGGATGCCCTTGCGAGTAGAGGCGAAAACCCTGTAAGGGCGCAACAGATGGAAGATATACGTAACCTTCTTGTGGAGGAGAGCCGACTTGCTCAGAAGCTCTATCTGCTTCAATCCCAAGACTCACGTATCGGATTTGAGGCATCGAACCAGTACTACTATGTTCCCCAAGATTTGCTAGAAAAAGTGCTGAACTGCCAGTACCTACTAGACCACTACCTCACGGAGTACATACCCTCAAAACCTTAGTTCTGCTTGGGTGGAACTAAGGTTTTGAGGTTAAGCAACATGGCTATCACTTGATTTTGAAAAGTATACTCTACTGTGAGGCACTCACCCCCTCTAAATCTCCCCCTTAACAAGTGGGAGACTTGCAATGCCCTCTTTTCTGCTCAGTTTTGAGAGGTAGAAAGCCTTTTTCAGAGGCGACGTTCCTTCCCCTTGTTAAGGGAAAGGCTAGGCTGGGGTGGGTTAAACCTGACTACAAGCACTCACTTTGAGTGATACAGTAACAGTAGCCTATAATCCATACCTCTAGCTCCCTTGGCAAAGGATATTGATATGACACGATGGACAATTTTTCGCACAATGCTATTGTTCGTCATATTTGGCACGGTAGTCGTGTCTGCTTTTTCACAGCAAGTGCCTCCTCCTTTGCAAAATATAGCGATGCCTCTTCCTGATAAGAAGACCCAAAAACACCTCATTCACTTATCAAAAAAGTACCTCTCGTACTGGAGGCATAGACGTTACTCAAAAGCATTGGCACTCTTTTCTTTGCCGTGCAATCGTTTTGGCTGTAACAAAGCAGGCGGGTTAGCGTTGCTCAAGTATAGTCGTAATTTACCAAGATTCCGAAGGCGTGGTAAAGAGGTGGAATCTCATTTTAAAGTAGTACCTATCTCCTATAAAGACTTTTATCGTGAATGCAGTACGTGGGTTGTTGATTCCCTACATGAAACAGAAGGGAGGCACGAACGCATCTTAAAAATAGTGGAAAGTAGGTTACACCCTTTTCGCTATGCCATGGTCTCTTTTATATGCTCAGAGGGAACCTATGTTCAATGGTGGTACATGGATGACAAGGGACATTGGGGATGCATAGATATGCCTCCAGGTTATAGTGCCAAAAGCTATTCTATTCCTACACAAAAATACCAAGAGTAGTATGTGCATTGATGTAGGCAGTAGGGTACAGGCGAGTTTAGACGCGCTGAATAACTATACACTTCGCTAGTCCTATTGGGGAACACTCGTGCCTTACACCCCGCTTCCGTTGCAAGGAGAAAACGCCCTCAAAACCTCGATAATTTGCTGGATTTCAGCCTGCCTACCTCAAGATAAATGCCAAATTCTCCACAATAAAATATCTCAAAACCGTTCCGCCCGACGCAAGCACGGAGGCGCACCGTCGGGCAATGCAACAAGGAGGCACTCATGGAAGAGATTCAGACCCATCTACAGGTTCTTTCGGTACTACAAGCGTCTGCCCACTGGCTAGACGACCTCTCCCCACTCTTTCTCCCGCTCGGTGAATCTACCGTGCTAGAGCAGACCATTCGGAGGGTACGCTCGGCAAAATGGGGAACGCAGTTCACCCTACTCACCACCCTTACGGAAGAAGATGCCCCCCTTCGCAACTTCTGCCTACAGAACAACATACCCTATATAGCCCACCACACCACCAACCCGCTAGAGGCACTCTATCACACCGCGCACTCCTATAACGCCGATATTGTAGTACGCTGTTTTGCGAACCAAGCCTTCGTCTCGCCGCGAATGTTGGATGCCTGTGCGTCTTGGGCGATAACCAGTCAGATGGACTATGTTACCGTTTCGCGTCTACCGATGGGGCTACCTGCCGAAGCGTTTCCAATACGTACTCTCGACCACCTCTATCACAATCAGAAGAGCGTCGCAGACGAAAACACCTTTACCCTGCGCTCTCCTTCGTTCGACTGTGCGTTCCTCCCTGCGCCCCTACACTGGCGGCGACCCGAACTGCGCCTTACCCTCGACTCTCATGCCGACTACAGCGTGTTTCAGCAGATATACTCCGAAGTTCCCTGCCGAGAAAACGGGCTTCACAAGTACGAAGATGTGCTGGCGTACCTCGACAAGAATCCCCAACTACGCGGCAAACTCTCCGATACCTGCTTGGTAGCACACGCCGCATAGGCTCCTAAAGACCAAAACCACAACACCCCTCTCCTAAGTTTGGAAGAGGGGTGTTGTGCTATAAGAACCAAAGAAGAAGAACTACCGAGAGGTATCCACGCGCCTACCCACCACTGCATACTCTTGTTGAAGTATCCAGTTTCGGTTCTTTTGCGATTGGCGTATGCGGCGGAGTTCACCGGAGATGTCTTGTAGAACCTGCTGTATCTGTGTGTCGCACTGCCACAACAGTTTGCTGGTCTGATTAACAAACTCTAAAACGACGGCATTCTGCTGTACAAAAGTGGGGTCAATCTGTTCACAGGCTTGCAGTGTATTAGGCAAAAGGTTACTAGCTCGCTCCACCATCTCCAAATTATTGGTTGCTAAGGCATCGGCAATTTCTAATGCGAGTTGGTGGAGGCGAAGCAGAGGACGACACCGCTCATCGCGGTGTAGTATATCGGTATCAGGTTGATAGGTAAGCACTTCTGTCATGCTGTCGCCTTTATTAGTGTGGGTGCTACGCGCTCTTGCCGAGTTGCGAGATGTCTAAGCCTACCGTGGAGGTGTTGATGGTTCCCGTTTGGCGGTC
>OMJJ01000052.1 GCA_900299305.1 bacterium
CCGGCGGGGTTTTCAGCGGTAGCCCCCTTTGCGCCCTCGTGGATGTCTAGCACAAATCTGCCCATGGTGGCGAGTTGGGAGATAGCGGCTTCTTGGGTCTCCGCTTCTACCACGCCGTTGAGCCTTGCCCCGGCGGTATCTAGTGCAGTATAGGAGTAGGGACGAGATGCCATTTAGAAGTCTTCCCTCTGGCAGACGCGCAGTATCTCTTCGGGGGTGGTTTTCCCCGCGAGTACCGCAAGCCGTCCATCACCTAACAGTGTTCTCATGTTGTAGGTTGCGATGGCGTGGTCACGGAGCAGGTTAGAACCTGCCCGCTCTACGGTCATGCGCTTGATACGGTCATCGACTACAAACAGTTCGTAAAGCCCTTGCCGCCCTTTGAAACCGGTGTGCTGGCACTTATCACACCCGCGCCCTTTACGGAAGGGGCTCTCGCCTTTCCAGTCGTTGGGGGTGATACCTAGCGCAGAGAGTGCCGCCTCGTTGGGGGTGTCGGGTTCTCCGCAGTTGGAGCAGATACGGCGTACCAGTCTTTGGGCGATTGCCCCAATAAGTGAAGAGGCGACGAGGTACGGCTCTACCCCCATATCGAGGAGGCGTGTGATGGAGCCGGGCGCGTCGTTGGTGTGCAGGGTGCTAAAGACAAGGTGCCCGGTAAGGGCGGCGTGAATGGCGATTTCGGCGGTTTCATGGTCGCGGATTTCACCGACCATTATCACGTCGGGGTCTTGGCGCACGATGCTTCTTAGACCGCTGGCGAACGTAAGCCCGATATGAGAGCGCACCTGTATCTGGCTGATGCCCGGAACCTGATACTCTACGGGGTCTTCGATGGTGAGGATGTTGGTGGTGGGCGACCATATCTCTTGCAGTGAGGCGTAGAGCGAAGTGGATTTTCCGGAACCGGTGGGGCCCGTTGCGAGAATAACCCCATACGGCACATGAATCATCGTGCGGTATCGCTCTAGGGTGTCGGGGCGCATACCTAGTTCTTCCAGCCCTAGCATCGCCGTACCTTTATCGAGGATACGCATAACGACACGCTCTCCGAATACGGTAGGCACGATACTGAGGCGGACATCGACGGCGCGACCTGCTATCACGATTTTGATACGCCCGTCTTGGGGTAAGCGTCGCTCGGCGATGTTCAGTTCACTTAAAATCTTGAGGCGCGACACAATGGCGGCGTGCATTCTCTTGGGAGGCTCTAGGGCATCGCGTAGCATACCATCCACGCGGTAGCGCACTTTGACCTGCTTCTCGTAGGGTTCGATGTGAATGTCACTTGCGCTATCGCGAACGGCTTGCGCGAAGATGAGGTTCACCATCTGAACGACGGCAGTCTCTCCTGCCATCTTTTGGAGGTCGGCGAGGTCGGTGGTGTCCTCCATGTTGGCGGCAGAGCCGTCTTCGGACTGGTCTAGCCCCGCTAAAATTTTATCTAGGAATATCTCTTCAATTTTTTCGCGCACCATGGCGGGGCTTGCGAGCACGGCTCTGGTGGGCTGTTGGAGGAGTATTCCGAGTTCGTCCACCGAACCGAGCGACTGGGGAGAGCCTATGGCAACCACGAGTACGCCGTCCTCTATCTGCATGGGCAGGAGTTGGTATTTTAGAGCGAACTCTGCCGGTGCAAGGGCAATAGCGGCGGGGGAGGGCTTCACCTCTTCGAGGTCTATCCACTCGAAGCCGTCCTTATGGGTTATCGGGCGTTCCAAAATAGCAGGTTCAGGGGTCATAACATTCTTCCACGTTTACTAAGGGTACGATGCGTTACGGGTTTAGGCAAGCGAACGAGTTTTGCTAGGAGTTTAGACACAAGCGTTGTGCCTAAGTTCCGTGAGTTTGCAATCTGCTCAGGGTTTCTCCCGACAAAACTCGTTCGTGGGTATTTTGGGTTAGGGATTGCGCGGAGGAGGAGGCGCACCGCCACCGGGGCGACCCGGACCACGGGCAGGGAACTTGAAGGGTTCGCCAAGCATCTCTTTCCACTTTTTGTTCTGGTCTGCGCTAAGGACAGCGAAGGCTTTGTCGTTGAAAGACTTCCTCATGTCTCCCATCTTTTTGCGGAACGCGGCTCGCTCGTCTTCGGTCATATCTCGGAAGTTACCGCCGTTTCGGAAAATCTGCCCCATCGCTTCGCCTTGCTCTTTTTGCAGGGTGGCAAGTTTCTCTTTCTGCTCATCAGACAATTTCAACTCTTCGGCGACATCTTTGCGAGAGAGGGCTTGAGAGCCGCTCTGCTGTAGGTCGAGTTGGCGATACCGTTTCATCTGATCTTCTTTGAGAACAGAAGCTGCCGCTTTCGTCTGCATCTCTTGCATTTTTGCAAAGAATTTGGCTCTGCCTTCATCGCTCAACTCGAAGGGGTTGCCTGTCTCTTCGCGGAGGGCTTGCATGGACTTGTCTAGATCCTCACCCGCATCTTTGAGCTTACCCACCTGCTCTGGGGTCATCTTGAGTTCTTTTTGCACTTCTGCCATACCGAGCATGGAGAATCCACCGCCAAAGCCGCGACCTCTACCAAACCCGCCGCCGGGAGGCTGTGCAAAGGTGATAGCGGTAAGGGTGCAGAGAACAAAAGCCAAAACCCACGTACTAAAACGTTTCATTGTATTGGTTTCCTTTTGTGTGTAACAAAGTGTGTGAAGGAGAGAGCACTCCGTATCTGTTTTTGCTCGTGTTCTCGATGCAACGTTGGGGAGGATGCTCATGTTCCGAACCTATAGACGGGCATAAGAGGGGTTGGCAACAGGAACCTATTTCTGATGACTGAATTTTCTTTACGGGTGTTACAGAGTGTTGGGAGGGCAACCCTTACTCTCTCAAGAACCGCTCTAGTACGTTTCGCGTAATTTGGGAGGTGTGTTCGTCTACCAAGAGGGAGGCGCAGTAGGTAATAGAGCCTACTGAAAACACGCTTCCACCGCTCTCTAGTTCGTAAAAGACCATCTCCGCACCTCCCTCTTCGGGGTTTAGCCCACGTGCTAGTAGAGCGGTTTGCGGTGGAGAGAGGGGGCTACGCTTGTCTGTTTCGTGACCGGATGCCCCACCCGGTATACGTTCATGGAGGCTATGCTCTCCAAAAGTATCCCCATTCATTAACCCTGTTCCCTCGAAGCACCAGTGATTTGCGTTGTGTACGGCGTAGGGGGCGGCGGTCATAATTCCGGCTTCGGTGAAGCGTACCCCTAGTAGGCTTGCTTCGTTTGCCACTCGACGGTGTAGCCTGCTCTCGTACTCCTCGTCTGCTTGCGGCATCTGTGAGCGAAAAACAAGCGCGTTCTCAGAGGTAAATTCCACCTCACAGTTCAGCCCATTCCCTCCCAGATACATCAGCCTACCCCCGCTATCTACCCACTGCTGTACCCTCTCAAACATCTGACGCGACCAGTATTCGGGGTGCGGCGGCAACAACAGTACTTTATACGTCTCTAGGTTCAGGGTTCCATCGTGGAGTTGGGCTTCGGAGTAGAGGTCGTAAGCGTACCCTTCGCGCTCTAGCCATGCCAGTAGCCGCCACTCGGCGGGGGCAAGATGACACGCATCGCGTCCCTCTATGGGGTCGGTGACTTGGGTGGTTTTGGGGATGTGGTTGGCGGGTTCGGGACGGTCAAAGGAGAGGGGCTGGTACTCCGAATCGGGAAACGCCCACTCGTCGTAGGTTCCTCCCTGATAGCGTTGGAGGTCTTGGCGCGAGTTTACGGTGGGAGTAGCGGGCAAGTGACGCGCATTGACGTAGTTGCTACGCCCTCCAAATCGGTTGTAGGCGTTCCATGTGTTGGTGGCGCAGAGAACGGCGACCTTCGCGGTGGGTTGAGGGGGAGCGACTATCCAAGGGAAGGCAAAAAACTCTCCTCTATCGGTTTCGGCATGAAGATAGTACAGCCCCGAACGTGAGGGCGCAGTGAGGTACTGCGTATGGTGTAGGCTTCCCCAACCGATTCTGTTCCAGTCCACTCCGGTCTGCGAATAGTCTCCGTCGGGGGTTATCTGCATCACGGTACGCGCCCCGTGAGCGTCGTACCACCCGATAAGCCGAATAAACTCCTTTTGCAAGCCGTAGCGGTACAGGCTAAGGCGGTAGGGATGAACCGAGTGAACTCTAAACTCTGCCCTCTCCCCACCGTGTACCCATTTGGGCGACATATAGCCTAGCAACGTATCGGAGAGGAGGCGGAAGGGGTAGGGGGGAGTGTGTGGAGTGAGGTTTAGAGTGACCCGCTTCGAGCCGTACCCCGCCTTTACCAGCGAGACCCGATACTCTCCGCTCTCTAAATCGGCAAGAACTGCCCCCGTTGCGGTGGAGCGGGTAGAGAGGTGCAGTTTCCCGTCCTTCTCAAAATCTACCACTACATCCGCAAGAGCCGAGTAGTCCTCGTCGCTCACATATCCGATAAGCATAGTCACTCCCTACGACAGTACGGGGCGCACGATTTTGGCGGGTTGTACATCGGTAAGGCGTTGGTCGCGGGTGTCGTAGTGGTAGGTAAGGCGTTGGAAATCGAGACCGAGTAGGTGCAAAATAGTTGCGTGGAAGTCGGAGGCGGTAACGATGTCTTGTACCGCTCGGTATCCAAACTCGTCGGTTGCGCCGTGTGTGGTTCCGCCCTTCACACCTCCCCCCGCAATCCACAGGCTAAAGCCGCGTTTGTGGTGGTCACGCCCGTCTTTGCCCTCTGCGAAGGGGGTACGCCCAAACTCACCCGTCCAGATAACCAGCGTCTCTTCGAGTAGCCCCCTCTGCTTTAGGTCGGCGAGTAGCCCCGCAACGGGCAGGTCGGTGGAC
>OMJJ01000053.1 GCA_900299305.1 bacterium
GAGTATCAACACCATCGCTCCCACCGAAATAACGAGTTTCGCCTGCGCTTACCGGGGATGCCCACAATCTTCTCGGCACGGCGGGAACTGCTGGGACATCTGGGTAAAGTACGGGGTATTGCGGGGGCGGACTGTTTGGTAGAGGTGCTCAGGCAAGCCGTTGTGCGTCTAGGGGAAGATTAGAACCGAGATTTATCGCCATGCGCTTGAGTTTTACCTCCCCTTTTGGGGTAGACTTATCGGGGACAGGAAGGAGAGAAAGCACTCTCCCTCCCAAAAGACATCTGAAAAGGTTCGTTTTTGAAGGACGAGAACGAGGAAGGTAACTCATGAAGATTGGAATTTTGACTGGTGGTGGCGACTGTCCGGGTTTGAACCCTGCGGTACGCGGTTTTGTTATTAAGTCCATCGAGTATGGACACACGGTATACGCTATTCGTGAGGGGTGGCGTGGGCTAGTAAAGCCTATCATCGACGAGGCTCCCCTTACGCTAAACGATGTGGATGAACTTATCTATCGCGGGGGGACGGCTCTACGCTCCTCTCGTACCAACCCCTACAAAGACCCCGCACAACTACAAGCCGTAAAAGACAACATCAAAGCGCACGGCTTCGATGCTATCGGTGCGTTTGGGGGTGAGGATACGCTAGGGGTTGCCAGCAAACTGTATAAAGACGGTTTTAATACGGTAGGTTGCCCCAAAACAATGGACAACGACCTCTCGGAGACCGACTACACTTTTGGTTTCGACTCGGCGGTTGGGGTGAACGTAGACGCGATTGACCGTCTACGCGACACGGCTCGTTCTCACATGAGAGTTATTGTTCTGGAGGTGATGGGACGACACGCGGGTTGGGTGGCACTCCACTCGGCGATAGCGGGCGGGGCAGACGCAGTACTGCTTCCCGAAATCCCCATGAATGTAGACGAACTCTGTGAGCAGGTACAACGCGCTTATGACCGCAAGAAGTATGCGATTGTCGTGGCTTCGGAAGGTGTAGAACTTCCCGATACCGACGAGAGCGAGGCTACGCTGGACGCATTTGGTCATGTCAACCTAAGCAACCGCGCCGTAGGTGAAACCATTGCCAAAATTATCGAAGAGCGCACCAAACTAGAGACCCGCTCCGCCGTCACCGGTCACATTCAGCGCGGGGGCGCACCTACCGCGTTTGACCGTGTACTCGCCTCTCGTTTGGGAGTTCGTGCCGCTCAGTGCGTACACGAAGGCGACTTTGGTAAGATGGTAGCACTACGCGGAACCGACATCGTAACCGCCCCCATTGAGGCGGCAGTAGGAACTCTCAAGGTCATTCCCGTAGAACTGTATGAGCAGGTAAAAACCCTCTTCTCGAAGTAGGTTTACCTGTCTGCTTAGTAAAACACCCCTCTCCGTAGTTTTTGGAGAGGGGTGTCTGTTTTACGGTATGGCTACTCTGCCCAAACCGACTGCTTCCCTAAGAGGCGTTCGATAGAACTACGGAAATCGTCGGTATACTCCGCTTGTAGGGGGGTACGAATAATAGTGCGCTTCTGCCCCGTACAGGCATGAATGTAGACAGGGCGAGCGTTCCCATTTCCTCTGTGCGTCTCTATTGCCTCACGCACGAACCTCAAAACCGCTCGTTTGCTCTCGTCGAGTTGTACCACAATGCGGGTGTTTCCGCTCTCTTTGGCAGACCCCGCCGCACTGATAGGCGCAACCGCCTCCGCTAAAATCTCCACCGTCTGCCCCCCCTCTTCATCATCGCGTACCCGCTCCCGATAGCTGGCTTTGCCTTTCAGAATGACGATTTTGTCTTTCTCTATCTGGTCGCGGTAGTTAGCGTAGTTGGAGGGGAACATCGTACACGAGACGCTTCCTGTCATGTCTTCGAGAGTAAAGAATATCATCGGCTCTCCCGACTTCTTCGAGGTAAACGGCTTGGTTTGGGTAATGATACCCCCTAGATGGACTTCGGTACGGTCTGCTATCTCGGCAAGTTCCACCACTTTCAGCACGTTCTGACGGGCGAAGGTCTCTTGGTGTGCTTGCAAAGGGTGATTAGAGATATAGACCCCCAACAGGTCACGCTCGAAGGTGAGGAGTTGGTCGCTAGGATATTCGGGGAGGCTTGGAATAGGAATCTCTTGAATTCCCGCATCGTCTTCGTCACCGCCGAACATATCCATCAGGGAGCCTTGACCGCTCTTCTTCTCCTTTTGGGCGCGTATGGCTATTTGGCAAGCGTCGTCTAAGATATGGACTAGGGCGCGGCGCACGTTATGGCGCGGTAGTTGGTCGAACGCCCCCGTATTTATCAGGGTCTCAATTACGCTACGAGTAACCCCCGTTCCCTCTTCAGTTAGCACCCGATAGGCGAAATCAGAGAGCGAACTAAACGCGCCGTCCCGCTCTCTCACGCGGATAATAGTATCTACCGCCGCCCGCCCCACATTCTTGATAGCGACCAACCCAAAGCGAATCGACCCGTTCTCTACCGAGAAGTCTGCAAGGCTCTTATTGATGTCAGGAGGAAGCACACGGATATTCATGCGCTTGCAGTCGTCCATACAACTAACGAGTTTGTCGCTCTTCTCAATATAGCACGCCAACAGAGCCGCCATATACTCCACAGGGTAGTTCGCCTTGAGGTAGGCGGTTTGATAGGAGAGCATGGCATAACAGACGGCGTGTGCTTTGTTGAAAGCGTACCCCGCAAACGGCTCTAGCAGGTCGAAGATATAGGCGGCGGTCTTCTCTGCGACCCCTTTGGCGGTTGCCCCAGCAAGGAAGTTCTCCCTCTGCTTCGCCATCTCTTCTTTCTTTTTCTTTCCCATAGCACGGCGCAATAGGTCGGCTTGCCCCAGTGTGTACCCCGCGATTATCTGCGCGATTTGCATAACTTGGTCTTGGTAGACGATAACGCCGTAGGTCTCGTTTAGCAGATCCTCTAACCAAGGGTGCGGGTACTTTATCTGCTCTAACCCGTGCTTACACTTAATAAACTGCGGAATGTGCGCCATGGGTCCGGGGCGGTAGAGTGCTACCATCGCGGCAAGGTCGCGCACGTTCGAGGGCTTGAGTTCCTGAATATAGCGGCGCATCTGCGGCGATTCTAGTTGGAACACACCCACACACTCGCCGTTACCCAGCAGTTCAAAGGCTTTCGGGTCGTCTAGGGGGATTTTCTGCACCTCTAGTTTTATCCCTTTGGTCTGTTCGATGTTACGAATGGCTTGCCCCAAAATAGAGAGGTTGATAAGCCCCAAAAAGTCCATCTTCAGCAGACCGA
>OMJJ01000054.1 GCA_900299305.1 bacterium
CCCCCGCCGTGACCCCAGTATCGACTGGAAAAAGCCGGTACAAGGTAGCGACCCCAATACCCGCTGGCTTGCCCCCCATACTATCGACGAACTACCCCACGCCGAAAACCCCGATTCGGGAGTACTGGTAAACTGCAACTCCGCCCCTTGGCTCACCCCCACCGACGACACCATCCCCGCAAAAGGTTGGGCAGAGTACATCACCAGTTACGGACACACAACCCGTTACGATAGGCTCTCGGAGCTGGTAAAGAGCGAAGAGGCTATGACCCCGCAAAAGGCGATGCGGGTTGCCACCGATACCCATGTCCCCTACTCCGAAATCATTATAAACGCCCTACAGAACGCGGCGAAGCAGTCCAAAACCACAGACCCGCTTATTCACGAAGTACTGCAAGCACTCTCTAAGTGGGATAAGCGCAGTGATATTTCGTCTCGCGGGGGCGTTCCTTATACGCTTTGGCTTTCGCTGGATACTGACTTAACGCACAGCCTAGCACGTAAAGCGGTACGCTCGGACGTGTGGACTCCGCAGGAGAACCTACAGGCTTTAGAGACACTCAAGAAGGCGGGAACTGCCACCAAAAAGGTCTTTGGAGACTTACGAGTCGCATGGGGTAAGTTTCAGTACCTCAAGCACGGCGATACGGAGTTTCCTTGCGGCGGGTACGGATACGTTTGGGGAGGAGATGCCGCCGTCGTACCGAGTCAGGGCGTTGTGGGTGCAGGTGACCGTAGAGGTATCTATTTCGGCTCTAGTTTTCGTATGGTAACGCACCTCAAGCCGGAAGGGGTGGAGTCGTGGTCGATAGTGCCTTTCGGAGACACTCAAGACCCCAAAAGCCCCTACTTCAATGCACAAGCCGAGATGTATGGCAAGGGTGAGTACAAGCCCACCCACTTCGGTTTGAAAAACGTAACGCGCTACGCCGTAGAGAGTACCGAAATCCCCCTAACCGATACCAAACCCACTTCCCTTTTGCTAAAGGGGGGGCTTATCGTGGATGGAACGGGGAAACGGGGCTTTGTGGGTGATGTGCGTATCGTGGGCAAGCGTATCTCGGCTATCGGCAAATTAACACCAGAGCCTAACGAAAAGGTAGTCGATGTAGCAGGGCTAGTGGTCGCACCGGGCTTTCTGGACGCGCACAGCCACGCCGATGGAGGTATCTTTTCGCACCCTACCGCAGAGACGCAGATACGACAGGGAATCACCACCGCGATTGTAGGGCAGGACGGTGGTTCCGCGTTCCCCCTCACAGACTGGTTCCAGAGAATCGAAAAACAGCCTATCGCAATGAATGTGGCGAGTTTTGTGGGGCATGGAACCCTTCGCCATAAAGTGGTGGGCATGGAAGACCGCCCCGCAACCCCCGAAGAACTCCAACAAATGCAGTCTCTGGTTCGGCAGGAGATGGAGGCGGGAGCATTGGGTCTATCTAGTGGGTTGGAGTACGTTCCTGGCAGGTACGGCAACACAAACGAACTTATCGCCTTGGCAAAGGAGGCAGGAGCAAAGGGCGGTATCTATATCAGCCACGTTCGGAATGAAGACAACACCGCTTTCGAGGCGTTCGAGGAGTTGTTCCGTATTGCAAAGGAGGCACACCTACCCGCTCAGATTTCGCACATCAAACTAGGGTCGTCAAAGGTCTGGAACCGCGCAACCGACATCCTCAACACCATGAGCAAAGCGAAATCGAAGGGGCTGGATATTACCGCCGACGTGTACCCCTACACCTACTGGCAAAGCACCGTGCGCGTACTTATCGCTACCGAAGAGTTTGAAAACCGTGCACTGTGGGAAGAGGGATTAAAAGATATTGGCGGCGCAGAACACGTGCGTATTGGAATGTTTACACCGGAACCCTCTTGGGCAGGAAAGACCGTTGCCGAAGTTGCAAAAATGACGAGCCGCGACCCCATAACGATTGTACAAGAGATGGTTCGGAGAACAGGTAAGGGGGGCGGCTTCGAGAACGTTATCGTGACCGCTATGCAGGAGAGCGACCTACGTACTTTCCTAAAAGACCCTCATACGATGATTTGTAGCGATGGAGGTATCGGCGGCTCCCACCCACGGGGCGCAGGAACCTTCCCGCGTATTTTGGGCGTGTATGTACGGCAAGCGAAGGTACTCACGCTAGAACAAGCCATACACAAAATGACCCAACTAACCGCTACGCGCATGGGGCTAAAGGGGCGTGGCGTACTGGCTTCGGGCATGGCGGGGGATGTAGCGATATTCGACCCAAAGCGCATCTTGGATACCGCTACCGTCCAGAAACCCACCTCCCCCGCTGTGGGCATGGTTCACGTACTGGTAAACGGAACCTTCGTCCTAGAGAACGAACGTATCACAGGGGCGTTGCCGGGGGAGGGATTACGGAAATAGTGGCAGGGTAGCCGTTCTTACTTCGCGGGGATAGTGCGCCACAACTTCTCAAAGTTTCGCAAGCACTTCTCTACGCAGACCAACGGCGGTTGCCCAAAACTCTCCTGCTCGATAATAAACCAGCGGGTCGCAGTCTTCGTTTTGAGAATGGGAATCACCTTCTTCCAGTCTTCATCCCCTTCGCCTAGCAGAGCGTTGGGGTTCTTTTTTGAGTGGTCTTTTAGGTGAACCGAAACCACACGCTCTGGATACTTGAGCAGATACGGAGCCGCCTGTACTCCCACCGAAAGCGCGTTACCTGTATCGAACTGAAGCCCCACACTCTTATCCGAGTTCGCACTAAACGTATCCCATACCGTCGAATCTTCGAGGGGCTTAAACTCATAATCTTCGTTATGCCAACCAACGGTCATCTTGTGTGCCGCCAACTTTACGGCTATCTCATTAAAGAGGTGGGCGGTCTCTATAGTCGCCTGTTTTGTGTTACGCCGCGCTTCTGGTAGCCAAGGAACCGAAAGAAATTTGCACCCCAACACTTTGCAGTACTCTATCGTCTTATCCAGTTTGTCCCCTAATAAGTCGTCCAAACTAAGATGCGTTCCGTAGCATTTGAGGTCGTTTTTCTCTAGCAGGTCGCGCATCTCCTTAGCGGTACGTCCATAGTAACCTGCAAACTCTACCCCCTTAAACCCCATCTCAGAGAGGGCTTTCAGAGTACCCGGCAGGTCTTTTTCGCACTCCTTTCGCACGGAGTAGAGTTGTACCCCTATCTTCAGTTTCTTTCCTTCCTCGTCTCGCAAGGCTTGTGCCGGAAGCCGCACAGAAAGCCCCGCACAAAAAAGAGCGGCACCCCACAGAAGGGCTTTGCGCCGTGTTTGGTGAATAGAGAGCATACATTTCAACCTTTCTTGCTACAAGAGTTGTGACAACCGCGTACTAACGATTGTCATACTCTAAGTGTACCGTATTTCGGCATTAACATTCGAGGCTTCCCGTCCCATGAAACTATCTTCCCTTTTGGTTGCTTTTGGTCTACCAATGTTGGTATGTCCCCTATCGCAAGCGCAAAGCCAAGCCCCTCCCAAAGCGGCTCTGCCCACCTATATCCAAGACATCAAGCCCCTCCTCAAAGAGCGGTGTGTGGTCTGTCATAATAGAGAGGCACTCAAAACCCCCGTTATTTCGGGCGGGTTGGCACTAGATACCTTTGCGGGTCTTAAAGAGGGAACCAAAGGGAAACCCCTCTTCGTGCAAGGCAACAGCGCGGAGAGTTCACTCTACAAACGCCTAAAAGCCACTAGCCCCTCTCTCCTCATGCCAAAAGGCGGTCCCGCGCTTCCCAAAGAGCAGATAGAACTCTTCAAAAAGTGGATAGACAGCGGAGCACCTACCGGAGACCTAAGCAAAGAGAACACCGGAGCAACCAAAGCCGCTATCGAACCGCTACCCGTGAGTACAGGCATAAAGGACGTGGTTATCAGCACTAAAATCGTGCCCACCGCCGACCTAAAAGACAAAACCACGCCCCCCAACGCAACTCTAAATGCCGTTCTCAAGGTAGGTCCTCTCCCCGCTATCACCTCACTCGCCTATAGCCCCGATGGAACCCTACTCGCCGTAGGAACCTACCATGCGGTGATACTATGGGACACCAAGACCGCCAAACCTATTACGTGTATCACAGAGGTCAAGGGTTCGGCGCAGTCTGTAGCGTTTCGCCCAGATGGGCAAGTACTCGCGATTGCAGGAGGGCTACCCGGCGTAAGCGGAGAGGTACGCCTCTACGATGTTAAGACACAAAAGTTGGTAGAGCCTACCCTAACAGGGCATACCGATATGCTCTATAGCGTGGCATGGAGCAAGGACGGAAAACTCATCGCAACCGCAAGCCACGACAAAACCGCCCGAATTTGGGACGCTTCCAACGGCAAAGAGTTACAAAACCTGAGAGAGCACTCCGATGTAGTTTCGCGGGTCTGCTTCTCTCCCGACGGCAACTCCCTCTACTCCGCGAGTTTTGACCGCAATGTGCGCCGCTGGAACGTAAAAGACGGAAAACTTCTACGTACCTACACTGGTGCTACCGATGCAATCTACGCAATGGCTCTTAGCCCCGACGGCAAAGCGATTATCGCCTCCGGAATAGACAGCACCATGCGCTGGTGGAACCCCGAAGACGGTAACAACTACCGTAACGCCGGAAGCGGGAGCCGCCCCATGAACGAAATCGCGTTTAGTAAAGATGGAAAGTTCTTTGTAGTAGCAGATGCAGAAGGCAAAGTACGCTACTGGAACGCCGAAAACGGAGGCTATCAACAGGCTTTTGAAGGCGAGAGCGACTGGCTCTATAGTGTAGCCGTTAGCCCCGACGGAAAATGGATTGCAGCAGGGGGCGCGGACGGTCTACTGCGCCTCTGGCAAAAAGAGAACTACCACCTACGCCTCACCCTTGCCGCATGGTATCCCGACCCCAAAACGAACCAACAAGACTGGATAGCAGTCACCCCCGAAGGCTACTTTACCGCCTCCCCCAACTGGGAGGCAAAATCGCGTCTTACCCTCGTTTCTAAAGACCTGCCCCCCGCGCAAATCAAGACACTACGCCCCCTCTTAGTATCCCAAGAGAACCTCCAAAAAGCCCTTGATGGCAAGCCCTTAGAGACGTTCAAACTACCCGACCCGCCCGTAGCAAAGCCCCAACCCCAAAAGTCTGCCCCCGAAAAGCCAAAGGAGACAAAAGGAAACAAAGGCACGTAACCCGTACACAAAGCGGTAAGAGATACCTGTTATCGTCTCTCTTACCGCTTTTTACCCTCCAAAAACGCCCCTTATTTACCAAAATAAAAAGATGTCGTATAATGATATATAAGGATGAAAGAAGTTCATGGAGGAGACCCCATTGCTTACACAAAAAAAACAACTCACTAGCCTACTCGCATTTGTAGGCTTCGCACTCAGTATAACACACCCCGCCCAAGCACAAGACGGAAATGCCCTCGTAAAAAAGATGGTACAGACCTACAAAGCGTACAACACCTTTTCCGAGACCTCCGAAGCAAAAATTGTGATGCTAGGTGCGCCTTCCCAGATTCAAAGCACCACCTTCAAGTTCCAAAAGCCGTCTAAGTTCTTCGTACAGACCTCCGACCCACAGTCAGGAACCCTCAGCATCTATTCAGATGGTACACAGGTCACTATCTTTGGCGGACGGCAAAACATCTTCACCCGCCGTGACTACGCGGGTAGTTTCGTCTCTACAGTAAGGACCTACGAAAAAGTCGCCAAAGAGATGCTGGACATGAACATCACCCAGATTCTCAGTCCCATCAGTTTTATGACCGCTGGCGAGAACGGCTTGCGCGAGGCGAAATCGTTCAAGTTTTTAGGAACCAAAGCGGTCAACGGGCGCACCACCAACATGGTACTTAGCCCCGTCGATTTGGAGTGGCTTACCTCCATTGTAGGCAGGCAAAACTTCCTGCCAGACAAGTGCCAAGTAAAACTCTACATAGACAAAGAGACCAACTTGCTGATTCACTCCGTCATTCAGTTCCTATGGCAGTCTAAGGTACAGCGTCCGGGGGTCAAAGACAAAATCGTAATACAAGGCATGGTGCTAGATGAAAGGCACCGTAACCAAGTGATGGATAAGCCCATAGATGCGAACGTATTTCGGTTTGCCCCCCAGCCCGGCTCTAAGGAAGTGTTCCGCGAAACCCGCTAAAACTACCGCATTTCTGAGTAATTATCTACTCAAAAGGGGTTTTTGTGCCGATATAGTGGTAAAGTAAAACTATCTTTGGTTTCAAAGCAAAAAAATAGCGTTTTGGCTTGCATGGTTTTAACCCACTATTGAGTATACTAATGAGGGTGTTTACAAGAGAGGGCAACTTTTATCCCCTCTCTTGCGTATGAATGTTTAGGGGAGACAAGCCTACGAACCAAACCGTAACCACTTGACAACCGACGACAGAGAGACTACTCTGCCCCCTTTACAGCGACCTAGAGCCGTCCAAAGCGGAAGGCTGTAGGTTCTTTTTCGCCTTGAGGTGTACCGCTGAAGGGGACTTGAAACTTTTCTGCGGGTTCGGATGTCTAGTAAGGGTAAGAAAGCCGTAGGGGAGAAGGCTTCTAAGTTCGCAGTTAAAAATAGATTTTGTATTTGGTAGCACGGCTGTTATTGAAGAGCCGCAGTAGACAAGCCCACCAAAGACATACGTGAATGGCTCTCAGAAAAAAAGTAAGAGAGAGAAGGGAGGGCAATTTTGCCCGCACAAGTTGAAGAAAAATTGAATCGTTTGAGGGAAAAAAGCCAAAAGCAAGGGTTTCTAACCGAGCAAGAACTCGTAAACACGTTGCACAATGAGCCAGACCTAGACGTAGATACCATCGAAACCATCATGGAGCAGTTAGACGGAGGCGAGGGAACCGCACTGGTTCGCCGCCCACCGGTTGCCCTCAATGACGAGCGCGAACCCTCCCGTGAAGAGTTGACCCCCGCCATGATTGAACTCGAAGAGAGCGCACAAGCGTGGTTGCGCCGAGCGGGAAAAGTGGCACTACTCACCCACGAGCAGGAGATTGCTCTCGCCAAGCGGATGGAGAACCCGCGTAGCCTTCGCGATGCTGAAGTTGCCAAAAACGAACTCGTTATGAGCAACTTGCGCCTCGTCGCGTCAGTGGCACGCCGCTACCTAGGGCATGGGCTTCCCATCGAAGACCTGATGCAAGAGGGTACTATCGGACTGATTCGCGCCGTAGAGCGGTTTAACTACCGCAAAGGCTACCGCTTTAGTACCTACGCTATCTGGTGGATTCGCCGCGCTATTAGCCGTGCGATTGCCGACCAAGCCCGTCTGATTCGCCTCCCCGTCCACGTTACCGACACACTGGGGCGCATCAACAAGACCCGCGGTAGCCTACGCGAGAGTTTGGGACGAATGCCCACTCGCGCCGAACTCGCGGCGGCAGTGCAGATGACCGAAGAGAAACTAAGCGAACTGCTAAGGGGCGCGGTTGAGCCGATGTCGCTAGAGACCCCCATCGGGGAGGAGGGTGAAAGCCGCCTCGCAGACCTGATTCCTGCGAACGACGCGCAAAACCCCGTCATAGAGGCGACCCGTAGCGCACTCCGCGACGAACTGTTCTGTGCGCTAGAAGACCTTACTCCCCGTGAGAAGGACGTTATCATCCTACGCTACGGCATGGATGGCGACGAACCCCGCACACTGGAAGAGGTCGGACGAGCCCTAGAGGTCACTCGTGAGCGTGTACGCCAAATCGAGACCTCGGCACTCGCCAAACTTCGCAAACGGGGACGTAGCCGCCGCCTGAAAGAGATGCTCGGCTAGTTCCAATCGCGTTTGCTACAACCTAAAAGGGGAGTGCTTCCTGATGCGGAAGCCCTCCCCTTTTTCGCTATTTCTACACTGCACCACAAGTTCTCTCTTCCTATGAAGAGTAGGTTTAGAATACGAAATGGGGTATGAGATGTACGGTCAACCACCTTGTCTAATCTGTGTTTTATGCGAGATAAAGCAAATCACTGGGTTCGGGTAACTCCTCCTCCCAGTCATGTTCTCGAAGGTATTGGAATACTTTTATCAGCACTTGCCTTTGCGATACCGCTAATAGAGAAACAATCGACTTTTGCTGAGGGTGTTCACTGTTTTTCGAGAACATATCTAGTATACATCTACTTGCAAAATCGCTTATATCGTAATCTAGTATCAAAACCAAATAGGCGGGTAAGTAGTACAAATAAGCATCTTCTGTCATATATATTAACATTGAGACACTTTGAATCAGAACTTGTCTAGGGATATCTTCCCATGAGTGTGCGTTAAATACTTGATGTATGTAAGCAACCTCAAAGGGTCTTTCTGTTTCAAATACGATATCCACTAGCTTCTCAGGGAGTGGTGCAAGGGGGAACACAGTACGAATGGCGGATATAACCTCCTCGTTAACAAGCATAATCTGCTCCTACTTTATGTGTACAGCTGTGCTTCTGGTATCACATTTCTCCCTCTGCCTCCTTCCCCTTCAGAGCCTTTGAAGGAAAAGGAGGTTTAGCCTTTCACCTCTTACCAAGCATTTTTGTAAGAAGCGTATTCAGTTCGGGGGTACGCACATCAATACCCTGCGCGATGCCGTTCGCGTCTATCAGCGTTAAGCCGTAACCGTTCAGGTTAAACTTACGCACCACGCCGTTAAACCCACCCTGAACCACAATACTCGTCCAGTCGATGTTATGCTTTTTCAACATCGCCTTAACATCTCGGTTTGCCTGCTCCAACGTACCGCCATAGCCAGCATCCACACTCAACATCACCACTTCTAGGTTTTTGCGTCCCACTCTGTTCTGTATCTCCCGAACCTCGGGAAGTTCTTCTATACAGTTATGTCAAGTGGTGCTCCACACGTCCAGCAGAAACGGCTTTCCTTTTAGGCTCTCCAGCGAAACCACCTTGCCGTTCTGTGCCAAGAAGCGAAAGGGAGGGCATTTGCGTCCCGCTATCAAGCCCCGCAACGGCTGTTGAGAGGGAAGCAGTTCTATCTCGCTACCGTTCTTAGCAATACGCTTCACCTCAAACATCTTATCGCCAATACGCACGGGCATATTCGCGTACCACTCCTCATCATCACCCAATTTACCATCGCGATTACTGTCTACATAGAGGGGAGTGCTTTTGTTCTCAAAGTAGGTATCATCGCTTCCCATATTCACCAAAGAGTAGGGTGGTTCTGACGAGAGGTACACGGAGTAGTTCACCCCATCCACCCCAACATCTGCTTTTAGAAGTTTCTTCTTCTTTGCGGGTACAATTTTGGCGTTCCCCTTCGCGTCCGTCTCAATCGTAAACCGCCCCTCCCTCTCGATTCCACTAGGTTGCATCTTGAGTACAATGGGCTTATTCTGTACCCCTTGCTCTCCATAGAGGGCAGTAGGTAGTACGAGGCTCAAAGCCGTACTGGTCACTGCTAATCTCAAAAACGGATGGTGTACCGATTTTGCCATGCTCTTCTCCTTTCACTGTCTACCGAATAGTCAGAAACTCACTAGAGTTCATCAATGCCCAACACAGCGATTCTAGGCTCGTCTGCTCTACAAACTTCACCGAACGAACACTCTCCTGCGGAGTAGGTAGCCGCCCAAAAGCAGAGCGATAAGCGGCTGTTACCCGCTCTTGCGTCGTACTCCCCTCCCCTTCTAGGCGTTGCGCCCAACGCTTCGCTTGCCGCAACACAAAAGAGCTGTTCATCAGTTCGAGGGCTTGTAGCGGGGTAGTCGTTAATGCACGGCGAGGTGTCTTGGTAGACGGGTCGGGGCAGTCCAAAGTTTCAAGAAACGGACTTCGCGCCGACTGCACATTCATTCGGTAGATGCTACGGCGATTATACTCCGGCTCTCCCGAATCGAACTGCGTATAGAAGTGCGAGTTATCAATACGAACCGTAAACGGCTGAAAACTCTCCCCGCCCTGCTTAGGATTCAGTTGTCCGCTAATAGAAAGCAGGGAGTCGCGTACCGCTTCGCCCTCTAACCTACGCGGGGCAAATCGCCATAGCAGTCGGCTCTCTGCGTCTTTTGCGGCGGATTTGCTATCAAATTTTGACGACTGTTGATAGGTACTAGAGAGCATTATCATTCGATGCAGTTTTTTAACACTCCCCCCATTCTGCACAAGCCAACCCGCCAACCAGTTCAGCAGTTCCGGGTGGGAAGGCGACTCCCCGTTAAACCCAAAATCGTTGGGAGAGCTAACAATGCCCTTCCCAAAATGGTAGTGCCACACCCGATTCACTATTACACGCCAAGTGAGCGCGTTTTTGGGGTTGGCAATCCAGTTTGCAAGTGCCAAGCGGCGTATTCCCTCTGGTGCATTCGCCGCGAGACCAAACTCCGCGTTCAGATTGGGCAGTGCCTCTAGCCCCGCGGGGGTCACGGTTTCACCGCGCTTCTCCACATCTCCACGTATCAAAACAACAGTGGGCGCGGGTTGGGTTGGGTTCACGGCATACGTATGTTCCGCCGCCACACTAGCACGATTATACTCCTCTTCCAACTGCCTGAGGGTCTTCTGTGCGTTGCTCTGTTCGGCTTGCTCTGCGGGCGAGAGGTGCGCCGTCAACTGCTCAGGGGTCAGATCTACAAAACCGATGCGATACGACAGAGCGACCTCTTCGGGAGATAGAGCGCGGTCATAGAGCCGGGCTTCCGCTATCTCACCTCGCAGATAGCCGTTTCCTGCCCCCGTATGGCGCAATCCCATCAGCACCACCGACTTATTTGCGGAGTAGGTACGCAGAGAGGCGGAGTCACCGACGGGAGTATAACGGGTTCCATAAGGCTTTCCGTTCCGATAGAGCGCGATGCTGTTATCCGCCGAATAGACCGCTACCATATGTATCCACTCGTTTGGTAGTGAGGTCTCCTGCGCCTCTTTCAAGTCGTGGGTACGATGAAAACTGTCGCTACCTGCAATCCAACGTCCCTTCTCACGCTCTCCAAACACGAGAGCATCGAACGGAGATCCGTCTTGTGCCTGCAAGGTAAGAACGCCGCCCCCCCGCTGGTCGAGGTTCGGAAGGCGTACCCATGCCTCTAGCGTCTTTTCGCGGATGTCACGAGTTAGAGGGGCAGTCTGTAGGTAGCCCTTCCCCTCTCCCAAAACCAGATGCCCCTTCTCCACCTTCGCGCCGTTCCTAAGTACCCCGTTCAGTGCGCCGATACTGTCTCGTGCATCTTGGTCGAATGTCCAACGCGCCATCGGAGTCGGGAGTGCTACTGCCCCCTGCACCGCATTACGTACCGAGAGCCGAATACCCTCCTCCGCTTTAGAGAGGCTTGCCTGTACCTTGTCCATCTCGTTACGAATTTGAGACAGTTTTTCGGCTCTTGCCCTGTCCTCTTCGGGACTAGAGAGGGGACGATTACCATGCTGAACCCCCTCCAACGCGCTCTTCATACGGTAGTAGTTCTTTTGGGTAATGGGGTCGAATTTGTGGTCGTGGCAACGCGCACAGTTCACGGTCAAACCCAAAAAGGTCTGACCTACCGTACCCACAATGTCTTCCATCTCCTCCTCGCGAACCCGCGCCCGCATCACCTCACTAATCTGCGTATGTCCCACCTCATCCCAAGGCGCACCCACCAGAAACCCCGTCGCGATAACCCCCTGCTTAGTCGCAGGGGTCATTACATCTCCCGCTATCTGCTCCTTTATAAAACGAGAGTAGGGCATATCGGTATTAAAAGCGTCTATTACGTAGTCGCGGTATCGCCAAGCGTTGGGGCGCATCTGGTCGCGTTCAAAACCGTGGCTCTCGCCAAAGCGAACCACATCCAGCCAGTGCCGCGCCCAACGCTCACCATATCGCGAGTCGTTTAGTAGCCTATCTATCTGTTTGGAGTATGCGTTTGGAGAGGTGTCTTTGAGGAAACTATCGAGTTCGGAAACGGTGGGAGGAACCCCTAACAAATCGAGGGTAGCACGTCGAAGGAGGGTGGCTTTGTCGGCAGGAGGCGCGGGGTGTAGCCCCTCCTTTTCCAACTTAGCAAGAACAAAAGCGTCTATTGGGTTGCGTACCCAACTCTTATTGGTGACATTGGGAAGCGGTTGCGGCTTGAGAGGCTGTAGCGACCACCAGTCCTTACCTGCCCGTTGTGCGAGTGTCCCTCCCGCTACACACCACCCCAAGCCCACCGCGCTTAGTAGCATGAGAGCCTTTAGTCGCCTTTGCATCGCACGTTACTCCTTTTATGAACCACTATCCGCCAACGGATACCTTGCGCGGTCTCGGTAGGAAGGTCAGCGAAAACTCGGTTTGCAGGGAGCCCTGCTCCAAAGTACGTTGAATATCGTATCCTACTCCACTATAAAAAATGAGTTCAATATCTTGGTACGCTTGAATCAGTTGAGACATCAGATTATAAGAAAGGGGAATAGAGAGAGGAGGGTATCCATCCAACAGAAAAATAGCACCTTCTGGGTTGCCCACAAGTTGAAACCTGAACGCCTTACTCTTGATAGCAAGCGCACATAGGCAGTTGACAAGCATCGGAAAAGGGTGTCCTGCATACGCCTCGTATGCCTCCCATACTTCCGGTGACTCCTCTCCAACAGGCGGGGAGACATAAGCAGGGCATGGGGGAGCCTCTCCCGAATCGAGATACTGTATGGTATCAACCACCCACTCGTGGAGACTATCAGACGGTTTCGTTTCTTCGGACATATTCCTACCCTCCACTTCTCCAAGCGTATTGGAGGCTATCAAATGTGTATTAAGGTAGTCAGGCTTTAGACCATCCCCTCTTTAGTCTCACCCCTTACTTTTTGTGAGGGCGTACCTCTAGCCCTAACTCTTTCATCTGAGCGGCATCTACCGCAGAGGGGGCATCCATCATGGGGTCGTATCCCAAGCCCATTTTGGGGAATGCCATCACTTCGCGGATGTTGGGTTCGTCTTGTAGGTTCATGATGAGGCGGTCTATGCCCGGTGCAAATCCACCGTGTGGGGGCGCACCAAACGAGAAAGCGTCGAGGATATGCCCGAAGCGTTCGCGTTGGGTCTCTTCGGAGATACCCAGGAGGCTAAACACCTTACTTTGAATATCGGGGCGATGGATTCGGATACTGCCGGAACCGGACTCTTGCCCATTGCACACAAGGTCGTAGCACTGCGCTCGAATTTTGCCGGGGTCGGTATCGAAGTATTCGAGGTGTTCTTCTCTGGGCATGGTGAAGGGGTGGTGTTCTGCGTCCCAGCGTTTTTCGGTTTCGTCCCACTGTACTAGGGGGAAATCGGTAATAAAGTTGAAGTAGAGTTTGTTGGGGTCGCGTAGCCCAAGGCGGTTGCCAATCTCTAGGCGCAAGCGTCCGAGTACGTTGGCTACCGTTTTGGGGGTATCGGCGACAAGACAGATAAGGTCTCCTACTTCCGCTTCACACGCTTTCAGAATGGCTGTCATGGTCTCAGGCTCGAAGAACTTAGAGATGGGAGATTTCGCGCCGTCTTCGTTTACGGCGATACTCGCCATCGCTTGCGCCCCAAACTCTTTGCAGAAGGTGGCAAGTTCATCGACTTCGCGGCGGGAGAGGCTACTGCCTTTGGGGTAGCGTAGGGCTTTAACCTCGCCGCCGTTGGCAAGCACATTGTTGAAAACAGAGAAGCCTTTGCCGCGTACCAGTTCGCTAATATCTACCAACTCCAAGCCAAAACGAATGTCGGGCTTGTCACTTCCATAGCGACGTAGAGCCTCGTCCCATGTGATACGCGGGAAGGGTGAGAGTATCTGTTTGTCGCTAACGCTGGTGACTACATGGGTAATTAGCCGCTCGATAAGGCTGAGAATGTCCTCTTGGGTAACAAACGACATCTCTAGGTCGAGTTGGGTGAATTCGGGTTGACGGTCTGCACGTTGCGCCTCGTCGCGGAAACAACGGGCTATCTGATAGTAGCGCTCTACCCCTGCAACCATAAGCAACTGCTTGTACTGTTGCGGAGATTGGGGGAGGGCGTAGAAGTAGCCGGGGTTGAGACGGTAGGGAATGAGGTAGTCTCGTGCACCTTCCGGGGTGCTTTTGGTGAAGATGGGGGTCTCTACCTCCAAAAACGACTCTGCGTTCATAAAGTCGCGAATAAGCGTGACTACCTTGTGCCGCAGTGCCAACATCTGATACATTTTGGGGCGGCGCAGGTCGAGGTAGCGGTACTTGACGCGCAAAGTTTCGTCTACCTGAGACATGGCGGATTCGTCGGATACTTGGAAGGGGAGGGTTTTGGAGGTGCTGAGTACCTCTAAGTGGTCGGTAATAACCTCTATTTCGCCAGTAGCGAGGTTGGGGTTTACCGCGCCTTCACGCCTTGCACGAACACGTCCCTGTATACTCACGCAGAACTCACTACGAAGGCTACGTGCGGTGTCTATCATTTCGGGTGAGGTTGCCGCGTCGATAACGACCTGTACGATACCAGTGCGGTCTCGTAGGTCGATAAACACTAGGTCGCCATGGTCTCGGCTACGGTTGACCCAACCATTCAGCACTATCTCTTCGCCCAGATGGTTGATATTAAGTGTGCCGCAGTCTGATGTGCGTTGCCAGTGTTTCACGAATTAGGAACCTCCTCATTGGGTATGTCCGATGTCTCTACAGATTTCGTCTCTGTAGGCGGGTTAAATGGGTTGACAGCCTATCCTCATGGATAGTTGCGTTTTTAGAAATTAGATTTTATCTCATTTTGGGGCACTTTGTCTACGCTTACATGGGATTACGTTGGATTGTAACGCATTTTGGATACGCTGCGTCTAAGAGCCGACACTCATATCAAGGAGATACGTATGCTTTCGCTTTGTAGACCCACCTTTGGTCAGATAGGTTGTACCTTACTTCTTTCGGTGCTACCGTTCTCTGCTACTTTTGCAGAGGCACCCGCCCTTAGCGCACTGGCGAAGATGCCTGTGAAGGAGATAACCGTTTTTAAGGACGGTCATGCTTTTGTACTGCACGAGGGCAAAATGCCCACTGATGCCGCGGGGAATGTGCAGATGGACTACCTGCCTACCCCAGTGGTAGGAACGTTTTGGCCCTATAGCCTTGACAGGAGTGCACGGCTATCGGGAGTGACGGCGAGTCCGCGTCGGGTACGGGTAGAGCGGACGGCTTTGAGCCTTCACGAACTCATCGAAGCGAATGCGGGGGCAGAGGTCTCTATAACGGAGGTGGGAGGTAAGAACTATACGGCGCGTTTGGTAGGGCTTCCAGAGCGTAGTGGCGAGGAGTTTGATAGGACAGACCCGCCCAACTCCGTAGAGAAACTGCCGGTAAAGGGGAG
>OMJJ01000055.1 GCA_900299305.1 bacterium
TCTCGTATACCTGTATTGAGGGGCAAGAGGTGGTGGGCTATGTGCTACCCGTCTCCTATACCTATCTCTTCGACTGGCTACGAGCGATTTTGGAAGTAGGAGGGCGCGGAGGGCAACCTTTCGATACCCTGCTCCACTTGGGGGTCGCGTTGGGAAGTCCTCATTGGCGGGTGGAAGAACTCGCAAGAAATGAGTGTGGGCAAGCCCCCGATGGAGAGGGCAAAACTCCGCTCCAATCTTGGATAACCCAAGCAGGAGATTTTCTGCTCTCTGGTAGCCTACCTACCGAAGCCATTGTGAACGACCTAAACGCAAACAACATTCCTACCAAAGTAAGCATGAGCGCGGGAGACTACCTCTGCAACTATCTCTACTACCGCTCTTTAGAATTAGTTGCGGGTATGCCCAATCCCCCGCGAGTGGGCTTTCTGCACGTTCCCGCCGACACAGAAACTTTCGACTCGAAAGTGATGTCTGCACCTGTTTTTCCTTTCGAGACGCACCTAGAGGCGGTAAAATCGGTACTTACCACACTCGGAAAACACCCTCAGTAAGAGGTATCGCACTTTGACTTTTGACCTAAAAGCCTACTTAAAAACCAAACAAGAGCGCATCCAACAGGCACTAGATGACCTACTGCCCACCACCGATTCCATGCCCCCAAAACTACACGAAGCCATTCGTTATAGTGTGCTTGCGCCCGGTAAGCGGCTACGCCCCATTTTGGTACTGGCGGGGGCAGAAGCGATAGGCGGCTCTGCCGAGAGCGTTCTGCGTACCGCGTGCGCCCTAGAGTGTATCCACGTCTTTAGTCTCATTCACGACGATTTGCCCTGCATGGACAACGACGACTATCGCCGGGGGCGACTAACCAACCATAAGGTATATGGCGAAGCGATGGCACTTCTGGCAGGGGACGCACTTCTCGCACTCGCTTTTCAACTCATTGCAGAGAATATTGAGACGGTTCCTGCTCAGAACATTCTGCCCACCTTGCGCCTTATCGCACAAGCCTCTGGAACATGGGGAATGGTTGGGGGGCAGGTGGTAGATATGGAGTCGCAGGGGCAAGAGATTGTCCCCGATACCCTTCACTACATCCATAAGCATAAAACGGGTGCACTCCTCACCGCCTCCGTCCTATCGGGTGCGCTACTTTGCGGTGCAACAGAGGCGCAAGCCGATGCCCTTACCAAATATGGAGAGCATATCGGTCTCGCGTTTCAGATTGCCGACGACATCCTCGATATTACCGGCGACCAAGAGAAACTCGGTAAGCCTATCGGAAGCGATGAAGAGCGTGACAAAGCGACCTACCCCAAGATGTTCGGCTTGGAAGAGTCGCGCCGCCGCGCCCATGAAGAGGTACGCCTCGCCATAGAGACCCTTCAGGGTTTCGATGAGAACGCGGAGCCGCTACGCGCCATTGCAAGGTACATTGTAGAGCGTGACCTTTAGATTTAAGTAGGCAAGGCAAGTGATTTTAAGCAGTGTATTGCGTAAGATATGGGGCGGGGTTTTGGGGCTAATCGCCGTCGGGGGCTGCCTGTCGGGGGCGTTGTGTGCCTCCGCGCAAGCCACCCTCGACGATGTAGTTCTGCCTAGCTCGTGCAACCTCGATTTCTCCTATACTCAGCAAAAACCGGCAGGGAAAAGGGGCTTTTTGAAGGTCGGTAGCGACGGCAAATTCCAGTGGGCAGACGGAACCAGAGCGCGGTTTTGGGGCATCAATGTAGCCAGTACCCGCCTTAATATCCCGCCCCGCCAGATAGATGAGGTGGTGCGGAACTTCGCTAAAGCGGGGCTGAACTTGGTACGCCTAGAAGCCGCCGATAACCGCAACTGCCTACTCGGTTCCCCTGATAGCCCCGACTCACGTCACTTCGACCCGCAGTATCTCGATAGGCTCGACTACTGGATGGATTCGCTACGACGGAACGGTATCTGCTACTATCTCGATTTACTAGATTTTCGTACCTTCCGACCCGGTGACGGCATACTCAACGCAGAGCAACTAGACCGCGCCGCCCGCCCCTATGCCGTTTTTGACCGCCGACTCATCGAACTGCAAAAAGAGTACGCTACCAATCTGCTTACGCACCGTAACCGCTACTCCGGTCTCCGCCCCATAGACGACCCCGCCTTTGTGATGATTGAGATTTGCAACGAACATGGCTTCTTTCTCTACCCCGAAAAACTAGAGGTGATGGTAGAACCCTACCGAACTAACCTACTCGGAATGTGGAACCAGTGGATACGCGACACCTACGGCACTCGCGACAAACTGAAAGCGTTTTGGGGGGCATGGCAGGGAAGCACCACCCTTCTCCCCGACGAAGACCCTTTTGGGGGGACGGTAAAACTCCCCCTCATCTCGCCCCCCAAAAAGGACACCGATAAACTGGATGTTTTACGCTCTCCCACACGGGTCAAGGATGGGGTACGCTTTCTCTATCTGGTACAACAGGCATACTTCAAGGAGATGTACACGCACCTCAAAACCATAGGGGTTAAGATACCCATAACGGCAGTGGTCTCGAACGAAATTCTTCCCGACCTACTTTCGGTTGCTAACACCTGCGACTTCCTTGCGGGCAACTGGTACGGCGAGGTAGAGCGGTTCGATAGCAGAAATCCTGGTGTCCGTTACTACTCCAACCGGAACCCCTTGCGTGTGGATACCAGCATGAGCCTTGCGCCGTTTACCTCCGCCCTACACTGGAACAAAAAGCCAGTGGTGATACGTGAGTTTGCAACCTCTAGCCCCAACCAGTGGCGCGGTACAACCGTTCCGGAGATGATGGCGTATGCCTCCTTCCAAGACTACGACGCGGTGTTGCTGTTTGCCTACCAAACCAACCGCGCTCCCAACGGGATGCGTGCCAACGAACTCAACGACTATGCCTTTCAATCTGACCCCGTAGTGTGGGGAACCTACGCCGTAGCGGGGCAGGCGTTTCTTACCCGTGCTATTCGTCCCGCAAAAACCAACGTGGTTATTACGCTCCCCGAAGACTACCTCTTTAGCGGGGTAACACGCATCGGAAACCTCTACCGCGCTTCGTGGAGCCATGGGGTGCGAAGTGTGTTTGCGCCGCCGCTTAATATCATGGACTACCTTTCGCCTGTTGACCGTAGCAAAGAGGCGGGGCAACTGGTAAACTACCTCACCAGCAAAAAGACAAAACTACCCGTGCGCCCCGAAGCCGTCTACGATAGCGACTGGGTAAGCGATACGGGGGAGATACGCCGCATAACACGGGGTGGGCGGCTAGAGATAACCACTTCGCGCCTTAGAGTTCTATCAGGAGATTTTCTGCCCAATCGTATCTACGATTTGGGGGGCGGTATCCGCTTTACAACCCCAACTGCTATCGCGACACTCATGATTTACTCTCTGGATGGTCGCCCCATACAGACCTCCAAGCACCTCTGGGTCAAGATGGTCTCCAAAGCCGAAAACACGGGGCAACGCCTCGTACCCGCCGGTGATAACGCCATTTCGGAGTATATGCTCAAGGTTCCCGGCTCTGCGCCCGTCCTCACTTATGGCAAGCCTTCTAAACAGGCGACAATGCTCTGGCTCAATCCCAACCAAAAGGGCGAAAACTGCGCGGTTGCGATGTGGATGCAGGATGGAACTTGGGAGATAGAGGTCAACCACAACAAGGTAAAGGTATCTTGCGACACGCCCGGTGTGGTGGGCAAAACCTTTGGTAGTAAGTTTGAGACCAACGACGGGCTTATCGAACTCACCCTCAAAGAACCCGTTCGCGTAAGCGGCACACGTCCCAAAACCGAGACCATGAACTAGAGAGACCCCCCATGAGACTGGAAGGAACCCACATCGTCGCTGGATACGGGCAGACCGATATACTCCACTCTCTGAGTGTTCATGTCCAGACCGGAGAGTTTGTGGGGCTGATAGGGCGCAATGGGTGTGGAAAATCGACCCTTCTGCGCGTACTAACCCATGTTCTCGTCCCCTCAAAAGGTACGGTTACGCTGGACAGTAAGGAGATTCGGAACTGGACAGTAATCGAACGCGCTCGGCGCATCGCCTTTGTGCCTCAAAATGAACCCGCCTACTTCGACTTCTCGGTACGCGACACCGTACTTATGAGCAGATACCCACACCGCGCACGAGGAGGGCTAACCGATGCCGATTTTGCACTGGCGCACCAAGCCCTCGTACAGACAGACACTCTCGCCCTTGCAGACCGCCCCATTACCCAACTCTCTGGAGGGGAGCATCGTAGGGTGCTTTTGGCGCGGGCGTTGGTGCAAGATACCCCCCTTTTACTGATGGATGAACCCACCGCGCATCTCGACATCGCGCACCAAGCGGAGATGATGGAGACCGCCCGTACCCTCGCGCACCAGCAGGGAAGAGGGGTGCTCGCCGCCCTTCACGATCTAAACCAAGCGGCAGAGTACTGCGACAGGCTACTCCTTTTGCTAGAGGGAAAAGTCGTTTCGGAAGGCACTCCAGAGCAGGTACTCACCCCCGAAAACCTACGTACCGCCTACTCTGCCATCGCCGAAATTCAGACAAACCCGCTTACAGGCAGACCCTTTATTCTCAAAGTATCGCCCCTTCCCGAACTTACCCCGCTCTCTTTGGGGTAGGGGAGGAGTTGACAGGTGGTCAAGAGTCTGCTATACTGCAACTAAAGGTAACGGTACAAGGTACATAACCCTATGGCGAAGACTACTAGCACAAGCCGAACTCGCTCCACAAGCAAGTCCCAACCTCCCCCACCCAAACCCTTCAATAAGGACGTGTTGGGGATAGGTCTCTGCACTCTTGGGGCGATATGTCTTCTCTGTCTTCTTTGGAAGCAGGGAGGCGTACTACCGGAGTATATCGAGCGTTTCTTACGTCTACTGGCGGGGTCGGGGGCGTATACCATTCCCGTTCTGCTCTTTTTGTTGGGTGGGATGTATCTACGCGGCTTCCAAAACTTTTCGCTCTCCCGCTCCTCTATCGGAAGCATCCTCTTTTTCCTCGTTTTTGTCGGTTGGCGGCACATTCATGTCCTCAAACCTATTGAGTATTGGGATAACGACCATCTGGTTACAGCAGGGGGATGGATTGGCGCGATGGTGGGTACTCCCCTTGCCGGCTTGATGGGGCATACCATCAGTTACGTTATCTTCTTTGCGGTGGGATTGGTGGGCTTTCTGCTGATTGTAGACCGCCCTTTTATCGACATTATGCGGCACTTGCATCACAAAACCCAAGAGGGGGTAAGTAGCGTAAAAGGAGTGCTGAACACGCCCACCAAGCGGGGTATAGGCGCGAAATCCGACCCACAAGAGGAGGAGCGTGCCGAACGCGCCGCACGAGTTGCCGAACGCGCCGTAGTCACCTCCCGCAACGCCCCTGAACCGCAAACTGCGTCCACTTTGGAACCCGCAGAGGTCTCTACCCCCCTTACAAAGATGTGGAACGTACTAAACTCGCACCGCCTCAAAGAGACAGACGAGACAGAAGAGGCAGTGGTGGTTGTGCCTCCGCAAGAGGAACCTGTACCCGTAAAGCGCAAATCTTCTAGGCAGGAGAGCCGCCCTCTTGGGGAGCCTGTACAGTTGGAACTCCCCTCCGAAACCGAGACAGTAGGCGAAATCCCTCCCATAAAGCCGTTCGCACTACCTCCCGTTACACTTCTCAAAGAGTCACCGCCTTCAGTCTCCAAGCGTTCGCAAGAGGAGATAGCAGACCGTATTCATACGATTGAGAAGACCCTAGAACAGTTCAATATCGGCTCGAATGTGGTAGAGGTCGCTAGTGGGCCCACCGTAACCCGTTACGAAATCCAACTTGCACCGGGAATCAAAGTCAACAAAATTGTAAGCCTCGCCGATAACCTCGCCATGAGCCTCGCCGCGATTGATGTGCGTGTAGAGGCTCCCATTCCGGGCAAATCCGCCATCGGGGTAGAGGTTCCCAACGCCCAAACCGTTATGGTCAACCTGCGGGAGTGTATTGAGACCGAAGAGTTCAAAAACGCCCCCTCTATGCTCACCGTTGCGCTAGGGAAAGATGTATCGGGGCAGTACCGCTATGCCGACCTTACCAAAATGCCCCACCTACTGATAGGCGGCTCTACCAACTCCGGTAAGTCTATCTGCCTCAATACCCTCATTGCAAGCCTTGTCTACCGCGCTACCCCCCACGATGTACGCCTCTTGATGATAGACCCCAAGCGCGTAGAACTGAGCCTGTGGGAAGGGATACCTCACCTCCTGCATCCGGTGGTGAAGGACGTAAAGCAGTCGGCGGGGATTTTCCGCTCGGCGATAAAAGAGATGGAGCGTAGATACGACCTGTTTGCCGCGCTAGGAACCCGTAATATCGACGGCTACAACCAGAAGGTTCCCGATACCGAAAGACTGCCCTATATCGTCCTCATTGTAGACGAACTTGCCGACTTGATGATGCAACAGGGTGCAGAGGTAGAGAACCAAATCTGTCGCCTTGCACAGCTAGCAAGAGCAACCGGTATTCACCTCGTTATCGCTACCCAACGCCCTTCGGTAGATATTATCACAGGAACCATCAAGGCGAACATCTCGTCACGTATAGCCTTTGCTGTCGCCTCTCAGATAGACTCGCGTACTATTCTGGATAGCCCCGGCGCAGAACGCCTGATTGGGCGCGGTGATATGCTCTTTATGCCCATAGATGCCCCTAAACCCATGCGAATTCAGGGTTGCTACCTCAGTGAGACAGAGACGAACGCCATTGTAACGTACCTAAGAGAGCAAGAGAAGCCCGACTACGCCTTCTCGCTACCCGAAACAGAAACCGGTGAAGGAGGCGGAGGCAACTACTCTGCGGAAGAGGAGGTAGACCAAGCCCTCTTTGAGCAAGCGGTGCGCCTTGTGGTAAACAATGGGCAAGCCTCTACCTCAATGTTACAACGTCGCTTCCGAATAGGGTACACCCGTGCGGCGCGTATTGTGGAGATGATGGAGCGAAGGGGCATTGTGGGGGCATTAGATGGGGCAAGACCCCGCGAAATTCTGGTCTCGAAAGACGAAGTAGAGCGGATGTTCAACCCCGACTACGTACCTCCTACCTTCGACGACGACGAAGAGGAGTAGTGAACCTAATACAAAAACGCCCCCTATCGTCATGGTAGCAGGGCGTTTTTAGTAAGCGAAACAAGCCGCTAAGGTTTAGGTTTGGGAGGATTGGGCTGTTTGGGTTGTTTGGGACGCGCAACAGAGGGTGTCCGTCGGAGCGGTAGGCGAATGTTGCGTTGGGTGCGGGGCTGTACTTTACGCTTCTTGCGTGCGTCAATCGCATCAACGGCTTTCACCATCTTATCCAGAGTACCCTGTGCCTGTTTGATATTTTGCATAGACTGGGCGGTGTTGTTGCCTTGTGCGTAAGAGAAAGAGGCGATGCTGGTCAGTAGCAGCCCCGAAACCACTAAAAAGCGATACGATTTGAGGGACATAACGGTCTCCTTTCCGAATAAACTCTGTACTTAAAAGAGTGTGCTTGGCGCGTAAAGTTACACCTATTTTCGGGCTTGGTGTTGGCAGATGCGCTTGTGCTATTGACGGGAGATAGTTTCTCTTAAAAAACAGCGGGGCTATTTATAGGATGAGGTACTAAAAGGGTTCCTACTTTCTGTTGCCATGGCGTAGTAACATAACAAAGTTGCCGTATGCAGACTGGATACCGGCAACTCGAAAAAAGAAAGAGGTCTATGGCATAAAATGCTTCTTAATGACATCATGACTCGCCTCGAATCGCTTGGCAATGCGAAGGTGCGAGAGAGAAACTCTCGCAACAACGCAGGCGACAATCAGTTCGGTGTAAACATGGGAGATATACGGCAACTCGCCAAAGAGATAAAGTTGAACCCAGCACTCGCGGCAGAATTGTGGGCGACGGGTAATGTCGAAGCCCGCCTTCTCGCAACCCTCCTGATGCGCCCCAAGGAAATTTCCGCTGACGCACTGGAAGCGATGGTGCTAGAAGCAACCTACCCGCAACTTGCTGACTGGCTAAACTCTTATGTGGTAAAAGCCCACCCTCTAAAAGAACACCTCCGTCAAAAGTGGATGGATTCCAAAGAGGTAACGACTGCTCGCGCAGGATGGAGTCTCACTGCGGAGTGCATCGCGAAGAACCCAGAAGGTCTTTCCCTCCCAATGCTTTTGGATCGCATTGAGAATGAAATGGCAGGTGCACCTGCATTCGTACAGTGGACAATGAACTACTGCCTTGCGGAGATTGGTATCCACTTCGCGAATCATCGAGAGCGTGCCATTGGTATTGGTCACAAACTTGGTGTTTTTCGCGACTATCCCACGCCCAAGGGATGTACCTCCCCCTTTGCACCTGTCTGGATAGCTGCAATCGTGAGTCGTCAGTCCTCATAGCGTTCGAGTCTCCTCTCTCCTATTGGCATCTCATGGCTTGAAGCACAGAGAAAGTCGCAAACGACAAGACAAATCAACTTCTGCTCTTACCGCAAGGTAGGGGCATTTTTATTTGTTTTGACACTTTGCGCCCCATACGAGTTCTTTTTACCCCAGTGTCTTATGCAAGTATTCGGAGGCACGGGTCAACTCTCCGCGCTCTAGCCACACCGCATCACACGTTACACAGACCTCGATTTTTACGGTGGAGTGGTAGGCGTAGGCGCGTTCTTCCAGCAGGTTATGGCAACGCGGACAGACGGGGTGTATATCCTGTACCACCTCAGCCGAATAGACCACTTGGGGTATCCCCAAAGCCTCCTCTAGTTGCTTTATCTCCTCTATAGGGTGGCGTACAATGTCCGTAAGGTGCTTTTGGGCAATCCAAACCCCACAGCACTCCGGACACGCTTCTAGGGGGCTATCCCCTATCGAAATGGGGTCGAGTTGCTTGTCGCATAGTGGGCACAGGGCGTTATCTACTCCGTCTAAATCTGCCTTACACGCACTACACTGACGAGAAGCACGAGGGTTCGCTTTTCCACAACTCGGACACGCAACTAACGAGAGAAAACGAAACACCTGACGCGCATTTTGGCGTACCACATTGGCTTTGCGGAACTCTGCTTCGCTTCTGCCCTGCATCTCTAGCATTCGCTTGAATATCGCTTGGGTCTCCCCTTCATCTGCCCATATCCCCCTACACTGCGGACAGTTATCCAGAATAATATCGGGGGAGTGCTGAAAGGTAAATGCCACAAGGTCGATGTTACAAACAGGGCATATAGGGTTGTGCAGGACAGGCTTGTTCGTAGCGTTCGGGCGGAACCGTGACTCCAGATAGGGTAACTGAGCGGACTGAGCAACGACGTTAAGTTCTTGGAAGTCGAACCACACGCCCCCGCAACCGTTACAGCCATCCACAAGAACGGCTCCCACACGTGTCTCCTCTAAGGGGGTGGTGCATCGCGGACAGGATTTCATAAGAGAGAGTGCCTCATTTCATTTGGGTAGGGATAGAATAGACGGAGAATCGTAGCAGACAGAAGGGGCTTTGTCA
>OMJJ01000056.1 GCA_900299305.1 bacterium
CAGTTGACGCGAATCCCTTCGGTTGCTACCTCTTTTGCGAGTGCTTTGGTAAGCCCAATCACGCCCGCTTTCGAGACGGAGTAGGGAATGAGGGTGGGGTTGCCCTCCTTACCCGCAATCGACGCGATACTCACAATCGCCCCGCTCTTCTGCTCTCGCATGGTTCCAATCACGGCGCGGCAAGCGTAGAACACCCCCGTTAGGTTTAGCCCCATAACTCTGTCCCAGTTCTCGTCGGTCTGCTCCCAAAGCCGTGCCGACCCACCCGTAATTCCCGCGTTGTTTACCAGTATATCTATCTTCCCAAAACGCGCCAACGTCTGTGCGACCATTGCCTCAATAGATTCGCGGCTCGCACAGTCGGTCTGAACGGCGAGGGTCTCTACCCCTTCAGCCCGTAAACACGCCGCCGCGTCCTCCGAAACCTCTGCGTCGATGTCTGCAATCACAATGTTCGCCCCTGCCTGTGCCAGCCGTGTGGCAATCGCAAAGCCGATACTCCTTGCGCCCCCTGTTACAATGGCTACGCGCCCCGCTAAATTTCCCAATCTAAGTTACTCCTCAATTTTGGTTTGATGCTATTCACTCTACACTATAATCGAAGCGGAGGCAATAGCAGAAATTATTCTGCCTTTGCTAAACGCTAGTCACCCAGACACCCATCGTACCCACCCCGCAAACCCCGCTACTAGCCCCATCGCGATACCCACTCCCACCACCCCAATAGTCTGCTGAAGTAGGTAGATATTCAGAAGGGCAATCACCAAGCAGATAGCATATCCTAGCACCTTCGCCCAGAGTGGGTTAGCGTACTCGCCCATTTTACGGCTATCGGAGGTGAACATGAGTAGAGGGAAGGTGGCGAACGAGAGTTGCATGGAGAGAACGACCTGTGATAGCACGAGCAAGTCTACTGTGCCGCTTCCCCCCTTTGCTACAATCATAAAGAGGGCAGGAACGATTGCCAAGCCCCGTGTTACGATACGGCGTATCCAAGGGGTGACACGCACTTTGAGAAAGCCTTCCATTACGATCTGCCCCGCCAGTGTTCCCGTAATGGTAGACGACTGCCCCGATGCCAGTAGCGCAATCGCGAAAGCGGTTGCCGAAGCACCTCCCAAGAGGGGCGTGAGCATCTGGTGCGCCTCCGCCAACTCCTTTACTACCACGCTCTGCCGATGAAAGACAGACCCCGCCAATACCAGTATCGCCGCATTCACAAAGAACGCCGCCCCCAACGCAAATACCGTATCGCAGGTGTTCCAACGAATGGCTTGCTTCAAACCGCTCTCGTTCTGTAGCGTTCTGCGGGTCTGTACAATGGAGGAGTGTAGGTAGAGATTATGTGGCATGACCGTCGCACCCAGTATCCCTAGTGAGATATAGAGAGCCTCTGCATTGGGAAGGGTAGGACGAAAGCCTTGCAGTACGCCTCCCCATTCGGGTCTTGCCCACACGATATTAACCACAAAACACGCCGCTACCGTAAACACCAACGAGGTCACTACCGCCTCTAATTTGCGAAAACCGTAACGCATTAGCCCCAAAAGAACCAACACATCTAAACTGGTAATTATCACCCCCCACACAAGCGGTATCCTAAAGAGGAGGTTTAGAGCGACTGCCGAGCCTATCACTTCGGCAAGGTCGCAGGCGATAATAGCGACTTCACAGGTAAGCCAGAGGGCAACCGAGATGGGCTTGCGATAGTAGGCGCGGCAGGCTTGTGCGAGGTCTTTACCTAACACCAACCCCAAACGAGCGCAGAGCGTTTGTAAGAATATCGCCATGAGGTTGGATGCCATAATAACCCATATCAGCCGATAGCCAAACTTAGAGCCGCCCTCTAAATCGGTTGCCCAGTTACCCGGATCCATATAACCCACGCTTACCATGAAACCGGGACCCGCAAACGCCATTAGTTTTTGCCACCAACTCGCTCCGTGTGGGATAGGAACAGAGCGGTGTACTTCGGGGAGAGAGACCTGCTCACTGGCTTGCCGTGTTACTTCCATGCCGCACCTCCCATTCCTACCTCTATCGTTTCACGGCTCTCCACGAAAATATGCCCTGCTAGTTCACGCCCCAGTGTAACCTCTTTTTCGGCGATACGGAGGGTAAGGGGCCCATTGAAGGGCTGTTTTTCGAGGATGGTGATGTGTCCCTTGAGTTGAACTCCCATCTCTGCAAGGAATCTGAGTACAGAGGGGTCGTGGTCTTGTACCCGCAAAACAACCACGTTTTCACCGGGTTCTGCGTGTGCAAGGGAGGTTCCGCGGGGTGGTTCGATAGTGCCGTCGCGGGTGGGAATGGGGTCGCCATGGGGGTCAAGGGTGGGATAGTCGAGGAGGTGGTCGATGCGGTCTTCAAACTCCTCCGAGATATGGTGCTCTAGTTTCTCCGCCTCCGCATCTACCTCATCCCACCCGTAGCCCAACGCTTGGTGCAGGTAGAGTTCTAAAAGGCGGTGATGCCGAATCACCTCTAAGGCGACCTTCTCACCCGCGGGGGTCAGTTTCGCGCCGTAGTAAGGGGTATGCTCAATGAGTTTCATATCCGCGAGAGCCTTAAACATTTTAGAGGCGGCGGCGGCACTCGTCTTCATTTTTTTGGCAAGCGCGTTGGTAGAGACGCTTTCCCCGCTCTGTTGTAGTTTATAGACCACTTTCAGGTAGTCCTCTACGGCGGGGCTGAAAGGGCGTGAAGCACTTTTGGACATAATTTCACCCTAGTCATAACAATTTTTGAACTAGGTTAAATTATAAATTAACAAAGCGGGTTTTGTCAAGGGGAGTTTTTTAGACGTGAACTATCCTCTATACCTCTTCCGATTCGCTCTCCTGCATATACTCCGCAAGCCGTGCAAAAGCGGGGTTTATTGCGTTTTCGTCTTCGTGGGTCTCTTGGTAGGGGGCAAGTATCTCTTCTGGTAGGCGATGACAGTGGCTACAACGCCCTTCTTTGTCGCAAGCAGGAAGAGGACGCACGGGTATCTCTACCAGTAGGTACTGCCGTAGCATCTCGGTAAGGTCGAAGATGTGCCCCTGAAACAGTTTGTTTGCGATGGGGTTTTCGTCGTCTTCGATAACATCTATCTGCTGTGCTTGCCGTAGCCCCCCACCGGAGTATTGAAGTTCAAACTGCTCATCTACACTTAGTTTCACGGGGGCATCGAAGTACTCGGAACACCGCCCACAGGAGAGCGCGAGGCAGGTCTCTGCGTTTCCTTTAATGATAAGGGTAGACCCCGCATTGGTAAAGGCGAGCCTACCGGTAATGGGTTCGACGCACTCTATATCTTCGTCTACAATGGGGGTTTCGTCTAGGTCGTAGGGGATGTTCTTACCCACACGGTGCAAAATTTCGGAAATATCTAATCTCATAGTGGTTCTTTTGTCCTCTTTGGGGTAAGAGCGAGAGGCACACCAAAACGCGCCTTCCCTCTCCTCTTTCTGTGTTATGCAGAGGTAGCGGAACGCGATAGCTTGCCCTGTGCCAAACAGAGTTTAACGGCGGGAAGGGGGCTTTTCGAGGGTAACACGTCCATTTTGTACGACACTTGTCGCCTTACCAAGTACCCCTTCGAGGTTGGTAAGCACTTCGTAGGCGTAGTCGTTCGCACCGTTCTGGATGGACTGCGCCTCTGCATGAGCGCGTTGTAACAACTCCTGTGCCTCAATTTGTGCGCGTTGCACGATTTCGGTATCGGAGACCATGAGGGCGGCGCGTTCACGAGCGGCGGTAATAATACCCTCCGCATCCTCTTCGGCGCGTTTTACGGTGGTTTTTGCGCTCTTATCTGCCTCTTGCTTTAGGCGGGAGGCTTCGCTACGAGTACGCTCTATCTCAGTGGTCGCCGATTTCTGCGCCTCTTTTACGACCTGCTCTGCCTGTTTACTTGTCTCATCTGCCAGCCGTTCGGAATCGCGCATCAGTTTAGAGGCGTTTTTTATCTGGTCGGGCAGGTTGGCGCGTATCTTCATCAGGGTCATGTGGAACTTATCTTCGTCAAAACCGTAGTAGACACCCCCAAAAATCTTGTGGGCTTTCTCTACCACGTCCTCCAGTTCGGAGAGAAGTTTCAGTATATCCACGCCCCCATGAGTGGGCGTAACAAAGCGGGGTGCATCCGTTTGCGCGTTGTTCAATCCATTATCGTTATCAACAGGGTTGTTGTTAAGGGCATTAGGGTTGTCGTTGGACTTTTTGTCGTAGGTGGGTTTCGACATCTTCGGGAACGAGTCCTTTCACAGACCCGCCAAGGCGGGCAATCTCTTTCACAATGCTCGAACTCAGGTAGGCATACTCCGTACCTGTCATCATAAAAACCGTATCTATCTCGTTGGTTAAGCGTCGGTTCATCTGCGCCATCTGAAACTCATACTCGAAGTCCGAAACGGCGCGAAGCCCCTTCACAATAACGTTCACGTTCTGTTCACACGCATATTGTACCAAAAGTCCTTCAAAAGAGCCAATAGAAACATTACTCCATTTCGCACAAACCGTTTGAAGTAGTTCCATTCGCTCTTCGATGGTAAACAGGGGCGACTTGGAGTAGTTTCGTACCACCGAGACCAGAACACTATCGTAGATTTTGGCGGCACGTTCGATAATGTCTAAGTGACCGTTGGTTACGGGGTCGAAACTACCGGGTATCAGTGCGCGTACCATGTCTCTCCTCTAACTTACGTTCATCATGCCCATATTGTCGCGTAGTTTTTCGAGGGCGCGGCGCAGGGGGTGGTGCTCAGGGCGTATCAGTTTGGGATCTGCCTCTACCAGTTGAAACGCGGTTTCGCGGGTCTCGGCAAGAATATCCATATCGTTAAATATATCGGCGATGGTGAATTCGGGAATACCGCTCTGCCGTGTTCCGAAAAACTCACCCGGACCTCGTAGGCGCAAATCCTCTTCTGCAATGCGAAACCCGTCTTGGGTGGCGGTCATAACCTCCATACGGGCAACACCGTCGTCGTTTTTGGGGTTTGCTACCAGAATACAGAAAGAGGCGTGTTCGCCGCGTCCCACGCGCCCCCGCAACTGGTGCAACTGCGCGAGTCCGAACCGCTCTGCGTCTTCGATAATGATAACCGAGGCATTGGGTACATCAATCCCAACCTCGATAACGGTGGTCGAGACCAGTACATCCAGTTCGTGCGCCTTGAACTGCGCCATAACCTCCTCTTTTTCGTCCGGGCGCATCTGACCATGTAGTAGCCCCACACGGTACTGCGGAAAGACCTCTAAGGAGATATGTTCGGCGAGTTGGGTTGCGCTTTTCGCTTGTAGTTTTTCGCTCTCCTCTACCAACGGGCAGACGACATAGATCTGCCTTCCCTCGTCGATAAGAGTCTGCGCCCCCTTATAGACCTGTTCCCGCTTCTCTTGACTACGCCAGTGTGTTTTTATGGGTTTGCGTCCCGGTGGTAGTTCGTCCAAAATAGAGACATCGAGGTCGCCATAGAGGGTCATGGTAAGGGTACGCGGTATAGGAGTTGCGGTCATTACTAGGATATGGGGACGTACCCCCTTTAGTGCGAGTGCCTGACGCTGTAACACTCCAAATCGGTGCTGTTCGTCGATAACCACCAGTCCTAGTTTCGAGAAATCGACCCCCTCTTGAATCAGGGCGTGAGTTCCTACCACAATCTGCGCCAAGCCCGTTATCACGCGGTCACGGATACGGTTTTTCTGCTTTTGGGTCTGGCTACCGAGTAGCACCTCTACATGGATGCCGATAGGCTCTAGCAAGCGGCTCATTAGAAAGGCGTGTTGCTGTGCGAGTATCTCGGTGGGAGCCATTATCGCGGCTTGGTAGCCGTTTTGTACCGCCATAAGCAGAGCGGCAAGCGCAACCATCGTCTTTCCGCTTCCCACATCGCCTTGCACCAACCTATTCATGGCGCGACCACTGGTTACATTGGCGGCAATCTCCGAAATAGCGCGTTGTTGGGCGTTGGTCAGCGTGAATGGAACGATATTCGACAGTGTTTGTTGCAACTCCTCCCTATTTACCGAAAAACTAATTCCCGATACATCGTGGCTATTGGCGCGGCGGCGTAGGGCAAGGAGGGCTTGCAGTACAAAGAACTCCTCGAAGACCAATCTGCGGCGAGCGGCGGCGAGTTGGCTTTGAGATTCGGGGAAGTGGATTTGCTGAATGGCGTGCTGAACCCCTACCAGTTTGTGCCGCAACAGGATTTCGGGGGGGAGAGGCTCTTCCACCAGCGGGGCGTACTCTTGTACGGTAGTGTAGAACATCTTTCGCAAACGCCCCTGCCGTAGCCCTTCGGTAGAGGGATAGACGGGTACGATACGGTTGGCAGAGAGGGTATCGCCATCCTCTCCCAACTCCTCCCATTCGGGGTTTTGCATCTCCAAAACGTAACTGCTACCGCTCCAACCCTCCCGCTTCGTCTGCCCATAGACGACTACCTCTTTTTGTGCGGAGGAGAGGGCGCGGAAGGTCTTCTCCATATACGGCTGATTCATCCAAATCAGTTTGACCGTTCCCAAGCCGTCATCGAGTAGTGCTTCGGTTATCGCTAGTTTTTGACGTGTGTAGCGGGTAGAGACCGCCACCACCTTGCCACATAACGTAACGTACTCACCAGGACGTACCTGCGCCATACTGGGGAAGTGGGTGCGGTCTTCCCACCGTTTTGGGTAGTGACGCAGAAAGGTCTCAACGTTACGGATATTCAACTTATTCAGTTTTTCCGCAATGTGGGGACCCACCCCCTTGATATACTGTAACGAATCTTGGAGGCTACGCTCTTTTGGGGGAGGAGTTGCGCCTAGTGAGGGGCGTTGCGGTTCCGAAGACGACACGGGTGCCTCCTTTTAGTAGGCAACGAGTTTCGCTTGGCGTTGGCGGATAAGCACCATAATACAAGGACCTCCCGCAATCACCTGAAGCGAGAAAGCACGGGCAGAGTTGATAGCGGCGGTGGATTCGGAGCCGGGTTGCATCCAGACAAACGGAATTTTAAGGCGACCTGCGATATAGAGGGTCTCTTCGGTGACATCAGGCGGGGTAACGGTGACAACACAGTCGATAGCGACGGGAATGTTATCTAGCGAAGGGTAGCAGGTATCGCCGTCGATGCTATCGGTGTTCGGGTTGACGGGGTAGACGCGGTAGCCAGCGGCTTTTAGCGATTGGTAGACCTTGTAGCCGTACTTGTCTCGGTCACGGGAGACACCGGTGACAGCAAAGTTCGTTTGAGAGAGGATGGTATCCATAAGGAGGCGGGTTGACACGGTAGTATTTCCTTCTTTGGCGCGGTATGCGATTTAGGTAAGGATAGTGTAGCCTTCTACGGGGGGAAATGTCAACAGGGGCTAGGAAAGGTGTGGGTTTCTATTAGTAGTCACCCCTTTTACGCTTCTGCCTCCCAAAACGACATAGAGGAAGGAGAGCGTGTGCTACAATCTCTAGGTACACTTTGTGAGGAGTTATTAGTTTCAAAATGAGCCTGTTATATGTAAACGGGGTACAGAAGCACTTCGGACCCGACATGATTGTAGATGGAATCGGTTTTAAGTTGGAGTGGGGGCAAAAACTCGGCTTGATAGGGCGCAATGGCGCGGGAAAAACCACCCTCCTTCGCATCCTAACTGGGCAGATGGAGCCTGACAAGGGAACCGTGCAGTACGAGCGCGGCATACGAGCGGGCTACCTCAAACAAGAGGACGCAGTAGACCCCAACAGCACCGTACTCAAGGAGGCAGAGACCGCTTTCGCCCCCGTACTCGCAATGGAGACCCGTATGCGCGAACTCGAAGTCGCGATGGGAACCGCAAACGAGGCAGAACTCCCCGCCGTACTCGAAGAGTACAACCTGTTCCATGACCGCTTCGACGCGATGGGCGGCTACCACAACCTGCGCGACATTCCCGCCGTCCTCAAAAAACTAGGCTTCACGCAAAACGACTTCCACAAACCCTGCGGCAAACTCTCCGGCGGCGAAAAAACCCGCCTTGCTTTGGCGCGTCTGCTACTCTCTGGGGTAGACATCCTCTATCTTGATGAACCCACCAACCACCTCGACATCGAAGCGACGGAGTGGCTAGAGAGTTTTATCAAGGATTTCGGGGGGGCAGTCGTACTTGTGTCCCATGACCGCTACTTCCTAGACAAAGTAGTTACCAGCATCGCCGAAATAGAGAACACCAAACTTACCGTATACAAAGGAAACTACTCCGCGTTCGGGGTGCAAAAGCAGGCGAACATCAAACGCCAACAGGAGATATTCGAGCGGGAACAACGGGAGATAGCTCGCCTAGAGGCTTTTTTTGAGAAGTGGAAAAACACCCCCTCCCGCAAAAACCAAGCCGTAATGCGACATCGGTGGGCAGAGCGCATCCGTGCTAAAGCCACCGACAAACCCGACGCACCCGGCAAAAAAGCCAAACTCGGGGTTACTGCCTCCCAAACCAGCGG
>OMJJ01000057.1 GCA_900299305.1 bacterium
GCGAAGCCACAATAAACGGAGCCTCCTGCTTCCCCACAATCGCCGCCCCCGCAAGCCCCGCCCCAATCGCCAAAGACCCCACATCTCCCATAAACACCTGAGCAGGGTGCGCGTTCCACCACAAAAAGCCCGCAAGCCCCCCCGCCATAGCCACTGTAAAGATACCCAACGGCTGAAAATTGCTGTGGTTTAGCAGAGCCGTAAGCGTAAGTGAAATAATCAGAGATACCCCACCCGATAGCCCATCCAGCCCATCCGTAAGGTTGGTTGCATTAGAGAAGCCTATCAGGTAGAGCAGAGCAAACGGCAGATAGAGCAGACCAAAATCTACAAAACACGCGCCCCCCGCAATAAAAGGAGTTACCTGTACCCGTGCCTCAAAGCCGGGAGTACGAAACAGCCATATCGCGAAAAGAGCCATCACAAACGTCTGCCCTGCCAGCTTTTCCCGCGCCTTCAAGCCCAAGTTCTTGCCCCTAGTCACCTTGCGGTAGTCGTCTATAAACCCGATAATTCCCGCACAAAGGGTTAATAGCACAATAGGAAGTAGGGTCTTCGCCTCCTCATTTCTCTCTGGTGAGTAGGCAAGATAGAACAAGGGAACCAGTGTTGCCGAGAGCAGAAACAGAACCCCTCCCATAGTAGGCGTATGCTGTTTTGCGGCATGAGTAGAGGGCGCGTCCTCACTCACGGTTTGGCGTACTCCCAAGCGTTGTAGGCGGGCTATCAGCGGCTTACCTAGCCCTGCAGAGAGCAGAAACGCACCCACAAAACACAGAACAAGGCTTATCATACGTCCTTGCTCCCTTGCTCCATAAGTACCGCTACTATCTGCTCCATCTCCATCGCCCTAGACCCCTTCACCAACACCGTATCGCCTGTGTTGAGGTGCACCGCTATCTGCTCTGAACACGCCTTCGAGTTCGGGTAGTGGGCAAAGGCAGGAAGATGCTTCCCAGTACGGCGTACCTCCTCTGCAATCTCCTGCGCCAACGCGCCCACCGTTACCAGAAGGCGCACTCCCGACTCGCTAACGGCTTGCCCTACCTGTCTATGCGCCTCCTGCGAATAGTCTCCCAGCTCGCGCATATCCCCCAAAATCGCGACACCGCCCGGAACCAACCTATCCAATGTGATAAGCGAGGCTCGCATACTCTCAGGCGCGGCGTTGTAGCAGTCGTCCAAAATGCGGTAGCCTCTCGGACTTTCGCGTACCACCATACGCCCCTCTGCCCCCTCCCAGCTCTCAATAGCAAGAATGGCTTTGGGAATATCCAACCCCAGCACCAGCGCAACCGCAAGAGCCGCCGTAGCGTTATGAACCTGATGCGCCCCCACTGCATTTAGCGAGAGAGAGTAGGTTTTGCCCTGCACCACCGCTTGAAAGGAGGGCTTGCCGCTATCGTTCAGGTGTACCGAAGCAGGAACGGCGCGAACCTCTGCCTCCTCACTCTCAGTTACCCCATAACGCACAATACCCACGCCCTGCGGCACACGCTCCGCCAAAAGGTCGGAGTAGGGCGAAGTAAGCGGTAGTATCGCACTTCCCCCTTTTGGAAGTTCGGTATACAGTTCCGATTTCGCCTCCGCAATCCCTTCTTGCGACCCCAAAAGTTCGATGTGCGCCACCCCAATCTGCGTAATCACCCCGATAGTAGGACGTGCCACCTGCGCCAAATACGCAATCTGCCCCGCGCCCCGCATCCCCATCTCCAGCACCCCAACCCGATGCTCTGGCGCAAGTTGCAAAAGCGTTTGAGGCACTCCAATCTCGTTATTATAGTTCTTTGCGCTAATGAGGGTGGGTACAAACGCGCTGACCATTGCCCCAATCATCTCTTTCGTCGAGGTTTTGCCCACGCTCCCCGTAATGCCAATAATCGGTATCTCAAACCGTTCGCGGTATGCCCGTGCCACCACCCCCAAAGCCGTAAGCGTATCCTCTACTACCCACTGCGGAAGCGATACTCCCTCCTGCCACTGAGTTACAACAACTCCTACCGCCCCCTTTTCTACAGCAGTAGAAAGATAGCGATGCCCATTTGTGTTCTCTCCTTGCAAGGCAAGGAACACCGTTCCCGCTACAGTTTGCCGTGTGTCCGTGCTAATCCCTATAAAATCGCCCTGCACGGTTCCGCTCTGCGGGTTGCCCAAAACCTCCGAAAGCCAATTAAGGGGAAGAGGTATCACAGGTTCCCCTCCGCTTTAGGCAGTTGCGCGATAATCTCGGCAGAGATTTTTCTATCATCAAAGGGAAATATCTCAGTTCCGATAATCTGATAGTCCTCGTGCCCCTTTCCTGCGATAAGAACAAGGTCGCCCTGTTTTGCTTGCTGAATAGCAAGCGTAATCGCTTTCCGCCTATCGGGTTCTACAAAAACCTCTGCTTTTATCGTAGCGTCTTGGGCGGCATCCATCCCCGTTACCACCTCTGCGATAATCGCGTCTGGGTCTTCGCGGCGCGGGTTGTCGGAGGTGACGATAGCGACCTCTGCCATTCGCCCCGCAATCCCTCCCATAAGGGGGCGTTTGGTACGGTCTCTGTCTCCCCCGCACCCAAACACCACGATAATACGACTCGGATTCAACTCTCTGGCAGATTTAAGCACATTCTCCAACCCGTCCGGCGTATGGGCATAGTCCACCACCACCTGAAAGCCTCGCCCCGCCGTAGAGACCGCCTCAAAGCGTCCCGGAACGCGGTTCATCTGTGCCAAACCACGCTGAACCACCTCCTTCCCTATCCCAATTCGTAACGCCGCCCCTATCGCTCCAAGCGCATTCGCTACCTGAAACGCCCCCCCAATAGGCAACTGCATAGGAAGCCGAAACCTCTCCACTCCCGAATCGTAGACGAGGGTAAAGGCAACACTCTCCGAAGTAAGCACAACCTCCTCCGCCTCCAAAACCGCAGGAGTAGCAGTGGTCGAAAAGGTGATAATATCTCCCCGTGCAAGCGTTACGAGGTCGCGCCCCTCCCACTGGCTCACATTGATAACGCTAACGAACGTACTCCCATCCCGACGTGGAAACGCAATCGGGTAGTGGGTAAAGAGCCGTGCTTTCGCCTCAAAATAGTGTTCAAATGTCTGGTGGTAATCTAGATGGTCACGGGTCAAATTCGTAAACACCGCCGCATTAAAAGCGATTCCATCCGTGCGGTACTGCGCCAAAGCGTGAGACGAAACCTCCATCACAACCGCAGTCGCTCCCCGCTCCTCCATCTCCGACATAAGCCGCTGAAGGTGGTCGGCTTCGGGGGTAGTGTGGTCGCTAGGAATAGGCTCCCCGTCCAAGTCTGCCCCCAGAGTGCCAATCGTACCCACTCTATGCCCTGCCGCCCTTAAAATCGCGGCTATCATCTGAATGGTGGTTGTCTTGCCATTGGTTCCTGTTGCCCCTATCACAATCATTCTCTGCGAGGGGTTTCCATAAACCGTACAAGCCAGATAGGGCAACGCCTTCCGCGTATCGGGAACCGTAATCACAACACTGTTTTGGGGAACACTAACCTCCGCCTCTTTCAAGCCGTTTTCATTCACAACAACGGCACTCGCCCCTTTCAGCAGAGCCTGTTCTGCAAAAAGGTGTCCGTCAAACCGTTCCCCCTTCAAACAGACAAAAAGGTCGCCCTCTTTCACCTCTCGCGAGTCGTGGGTTATTCCCGTAACAATGCGGGTTCTGTCACCATCCACGTAAGCCTGCGGCAGATTGCGTACCAAGCTATCTATAAGAACACTAGGCATGATATACTCCTTACAAATTTACAAAAGAAAAAAGGAGACGCACACTTGGTACGCCTCCTGTTGCCCCATACGCCGAACCGGAGCTGTCAGACGTAGTAGGTAAAAACATCTTTTAATTTTTGTGGTGACGGCGTGGCTTGTCGGCGGCAGAATCGTCGTCTGCGCTCTCTCGACTAGCGACCTGCTTGCTCTTCACAGGCTTCTGCGCCATCTCGTACTGCGTGGAGTTCGGGTCGTCTTTGGGAACGTGCCAAAGTTCCATCATCTTCTTCGCTATTTCGCGGAAGGCAGGCCCCGCCACATCACCACCATGAAACAGATTCCCTTGAGTCGGCTCGTCCACCATAACCAAAATCACAGCACGAGGCTTACCATCTGAGCCGGCGGGTACAAACCCTATAAAAGAGCTGGTGTACCTTGCCGGGCCGTTCTTGTCGTACTTACGTGCCGTTCCGGTCTTCCCCGCAACCTGATAAAAAGGAAACGCCGTTTTGCGCCCCGTTCCCTCCGAGACCACCTTTCTTAGCATCCCAATCACTTGGGTACACACTTCTGGGCGAATAACATCTTTCACCTTCTTGGGGGGAAAGATAGTCTCTTTTCCATCCGCAGTCCGAATTTTGCTCACAATACGCGGCTCCATCAGTGCGCCACCGTTTGCGATAGCCCCATACGCCAAAGCCAGATGTATCGGTGTCATCACCACCGAATGCCCAAACGAGACACGTGGTAAGTCCGAAGAGGTAAGGCTACCTTTAGGAGAACGTTTGTTAAACTTCCCAAACTGGTAGTACTCCATGCGCTCTGGGCTAGTAACTTTTAGGTTAAGATGCTCACATATCCCAAACCGCTCTAGCATCATGCGGAGGTCTGCACCTCCTAACCTCTGCCCTATCCGCGCCGCCCCGATATTACACGAGTGCTGTAGAATTTCGGTGATGTTCACATCCCCATGGTCTTTGTTGTTATCGCAGTGAATCGTTTTGTTGCCTACCGTCAACCCACCATAACAGGTAAACGTCTCTGTGGGCGTTACTCTACCAAGCTCCAGCGCGGCGGCTATCGTCAGCGTTTTCAGCACCGACCCCGGCTCCAAGCGATACGTGGCACAGCGGTCTTGTTGGCTAAGAAGCATCTCCTCTGCGCTCATCTCTGGATGTGGAGTACTAAGGTCTACTGTTGGTGTAGAGACCAGTGCCAGTAGGTGTCCTGTAGTGGGTTCGAGTACCACAATAGAGACCGACTTCGGCTTGAACTCCTGCTGAATACGCTTGGCTTCCTTCATCGCGACGTGCTGTATCTCTTGGTCGAGGGTGGTATGGATGTCGCTACCATCCCGTTTCGCTTTCAGGATAGTCTGCGTCTTCTCGAAGATATTGCCGGAGTTGTCTAGTTCCGCAACGCTCTTCCCATCCTCCCCTTGCAAATCCGCCTCGTACCCCTGCTCAAGCCCATAGATACCCACCTCTCTGGTAGGTGCCTTCGCTGTTGTAGTGGTAGCCTCTCCGCTATCCTCTTGCTTTTTCTGCATATCCTTCGGGTCAGGAAGAAGCAGTCTACCCACCACATGAAGAGCCTCTTCGTTCATCGTATACACGCGGCGCATCTTCTCCGCGACGGCAAAACCCTCCAAAATCTTCTTCTGTTTCCGTTTTCCTGTAGGGCTAGAAGCATCTGGAACATCCTCCGCAGAGTACCTTAGCGCGTCCAGAGTATCCCACTCTCTATCTTTCGCAATCGCCACACTAAAATTAACGGGCAGAGGCTTAGGCTTACGATTAGGAAACTGTTCCTGTTGCCGCTTCAAGTCGGCTTCACGGGCGGCAACTTTGGGCGCAATCTCCGCAATGTGCTGGTTGATAATCGCATGAATATCCGCCGGAGTCATGTTCAACACTCTGCCTACATAGGCGATATCTGTCTCAAAGTCTGCTAAACGAGGCTTATAGCGTGCGCCGTCCCGCTCTTTTGAAGGAACCCGCCGACAGTCGAACAACACATCCCCCAATACCTGATTCGTCGCCAGCGCAACCCCATTGCGGTCATAGATAGAGCCCCGCTTTGCCATCTGCTGTATATGGTGCTTGCGCCCATTCTCCGCTTCCAGTAAAGTGCTTTTACCCTTTACCAGTTGCAGATACCCAAGCCGACCCACGAGTGCCGCCGACAGCACCCCAAACGAAACCTCCATAAATCGCGCTCTCGTAACGAGGTTGGCTTCCGGTTGTCGTGTTTTTCGCTTTGCCATACCACGCCCTCCTAGCCCGTTACAAAATCATCGACTTCGATTCGTCGGCAGGAACCAAGTTGCTATCGCGGGGGTTTTTGTCAACCATGTAACCGCTACGGTTTAGGTCATGAGCATTCCGCATGAGGTCGCGCTCAATACGAGCGTCCTCTCTATGCTTCACCAAGACGTTTTTGCGGTTGCGCTCCATCTCGCTACGGTCTTTGCCATAAAGGTAGAACATTACCCCCATAGATACCGCGAAAAGCAGACTACACACCTGTACCAGAGTACGTGCCTGCTCTCGCATCCTTTTGCGACTAGAGGTGCTAGGAGCAGTTTTCTGAACAGGGGCAGATACCTCTTGAGGGGTCGCCACTCGTTTTTGAGCCGTGTTCTGATTCATAGTAAGTCTTCTCCTTCACATCCAAAAACAAAAACACAATCTCAAGAGAGCCGTTGTACTACTCTCATCTTTGCGCTACGAGCGCGGGGGTTTCGTGCCACCTCTTCGGGTGTTGCCATAATAGGCTTTTTCGTCACGAGTTTGAGGATTGGCTCCTCTGGTTCCAACAACCTTAGTATCTCTGGTGAAGAGCCGGGGGGCGAGGGGCTACGCCCTGCGGCTTTCGCAAATGTCTGTTTCACAATGCGGTCTTCTAGGCTATGAAACGTGATTAGCGCACATCGCCCCTCTGGTTTCAGGCGGCGAATAATCGTATCCAGCACCGTCTGTAGTTGCTCCAGTTCGCTATTAATATGAATACGAATACCCTGAAAGGTGCGGGTAGCAACGTGTATCTCTTTGGGGTACGCCGCTCTTGGAACCGCTCGCTCCACCAGTTTCACCAGTTGCCCCGTGGTCTCTATGCGCTGACCCCGCCGCCTTTGTTCTACAATAAACTGGGCTATCCTACGCGAAAACCGCTCCTCGCCATACTCCCAAACTACTCTGGCAATCTCCGCCTCACTGGCGGTAGCCAAAAACTCCTGCGCGGTCACTCCCTGCGAAGTGTCCATCCTCATATCCAAAAACTCGTCGCGGCGAAGGCTAAAACCTCGCTCTGCGTCTAGTTGATGAGAACTCACTCCCACATCGGCAAGAACCGCATCCAAACACTGTTCTGGAAATCCTAAAGAATTTAATATAAAATCGAGTCGCTCGAATCCCGAATGGTGTATACTAACATTAAGGCTATTTTGAAAGGGCGCAAGCCTCTGCTTCGCGACCTCTATCGCCTCCCTATCCCGGTCAATACCAATCAGGGTTCCGTTTGGGGTTAGCCTCTCGGCTATCACACAGGAGTGTCCCGCTCCACCCAGCGTTAAATCCGCAAAAGTTTCACCGGCGTGTACTTGCAGATAGGCAAGCACCTCTTCCAGAAGCACCGGAACATGAAAACCTTGGGGTTCGGCGGTCATAATTACGTTCTTTGCGGTTCTTTAGGTGGTTTGGGATCAGGAAGCTTCCCTGTTTCCACTACAATACGCGCATCGTCTACATTATCATGCGTGTAGCCAGCGGAGTATGCTTTCCAACCCGTGTTACTCCAAACTTCGATATAGTCGTCATTGCCTATCATAATGATAGGTGTTTTCTCTTGAGCGTCTATCCAGTCTTGTATCCAGCGGGGCAGAGTGATGCGCGTCCCCGTAGTATCCAAACTAATGCGCTCACAACTATTGTGCAGTCTAAGTAGGTGTAAGCGATGCTTATCAAAAGCATCTAGGGCATCTTTTGCGGCAAGTTTCTCTTTTAGGGCAAGCCACACCGATTCAGGGTAGATACGCGCATGATGGTCAGCCCCCATGGTAAGCATAAAATGCGTACCCAACTGCTCTTTGAAGGCGGCAGGCATCGTAACCCGCCCTTTATCATCCAGATTATAGTCGTATCGCCCAATCAAGTTGTAGGAGGTTTCAGGCATCCCTTATCGGCTATCCTTAGTACCAACGGCATCAATAGACTAAAAAACGGGGCTTTCAGGAAATCGCCATTTCCCACAAAAACCCTACCAATCTCCCCTAAAAATCTACTTCAATGGGGATATTTTACACCTTATCGGGGGTGCAGTCAAGTAAAATTGGGCAATTTTCCCACTTTTTCCCACTTTTCCCCAAAATAATTGCATCAAATTTACACCTCTTTATGTAGGTGCTATTTAGTCTACGTTAAATGCACCCCTCACCTGCATACATTTGTCTACCTGAAAGTCAGTGGATATGTGGAATGGAGGGATAGTCATGACAATACGAAAAGTTGAAAGCATCTTGGTGGGTTGCACCCTACTGAGTTCGTTACCGATAGCCTCAAATGCACAATCTCTTCTTGTACCGCACTCCAAAAAGATAGTTCGTATCACAGGGGAAAAGAGTGCTTCCTCGCTAATTCGCTTTCCCTACTGCTGGCTTACGAACACTAAAGTAATTCTGTGGGATACCGCGAAGAGGCGAGGTTCCATCGTTGACATAATGACTTCCAAGCGAACAGAAGTCTCCCTAGAGCAACCGCAGTATAGAAAAGCGTTTGAGGCTTGGTCTAACGAGTTCCGACAAAAAATTCAATGGCATAGATGGGGACTGTATCCCCATCGCAAATCCCCTGCCTCTTCACGCGGAACGCCTCCCTACCCCTTATCTGTTTGGCCGCCTAAAGATTCCTATATCGAACAGGCGACATTCTCTCCAGACCGTACTCAGATTGCATGGGTACTCGATTTCAGACTCAAGAAGGTTCCTATGCTTCCATCGCAAAATAGGGGCAGTGCCGGAATGATGAGTTTGAGCGACCATACGTGGTCGATTGCGAGGGAGATATGGGTAAGTCGAGCCGATGGTAAAGGTATGCGTTCGCTCGGCAGGGTGCAGACCTATGTGCAAAGCGCGGACGGTAATCCACCGGAACTAGGGTTAGAGTGGCTACCTCACGGCAAGGCAATCAGTTTCGTTTATAATAAAATGATTTACCTTTACAAGTAGGACAACATTGAGTGGTGACATGAGTTTGTCCTCCTAACCAAGTACGTCCCAGAGAGAAGGTTTTGCGGCAGACGGTACATCGCCAGCGGTTTCGCAGACTGTCGTGGACACGAAGATTGTTTCCGCCGACAATACCCCTTGACGAACAGGCGTGATTGGGACAAAATAGCGGGTGTGGGTTCTGGTCGACAATGATGGTGTCAAAGCCTAAATTGTCGACCAGAACCCACAATCTCTTCAATCTATTACCACTTTTCACCGCTTAATGTGGTGCTACCGTGGAAGACACTAAAAGGTAGAAATAGAGGAAAAAAATTAAAATTAGTCCAAATTTTGTGGAAAACTATTTGTGTAACATTTGATTCTTTGGTAGAATCTAACCAATAAGTCTCTTATCTTCTTCTCATCCCCTTTTCCTGCTACAACGAGGTTAGGAAGAGGGTGTTCGGCGTGTCTTTATAGTGAGGAACTGCCGTGAGTACCCGGATGGCTCTATGTAGTACTCTGCTTCTTCTCCTTTGTGTCGGCGTACCTTGCCGCGCACAACGCCCCGCTATGTCTCCAGAGGTTGCCAAAAAACGCTCTCAACGTGTTATCGAAATTACGAATAGAGAGCGTGTTATGCAGGGCTTACCCCCGTTAAAACGCCACGAAGTTCTCTGTCAAGCCGCTACTTGGATGGCAAAAGATATGGCAGAAAACCGCTACTTTGCCCACCAAGACAAGCAGGGCAGAACGGTTGGCTTGCGCCTTCAAGATTTTGGGTATCAGAAGTTGCGCTCTATTGGCGAAAACATCGCCGCTGGGCAAGAAGAGCCGCGAGATGTCGTTACCGAATGGATTAAAAGCCCCTCTCACCGCGCCAACCTCTTTGGGAAAACCTACCGCGAAATCGGAGTAGGGTATGTTGCCAGCCCCAAAGGAGAGTACGAAAGCTACTGGGTACAAGACTTTGGAATGCGCTCTCGAATCTACCCCGTTATCATCAACGAAGAACACGCGGAGACCGATAACCCCAAAGTCCAACTGTATATCTACGGCGAGGGTTGGGCGGCAAAGATGCGTGTCAGTAATGACAAAGAGCACTGGTCGGCTTGGGAGCCTTACAAAGCGGATAAAGAGTGGGACTTGGAGCCGGGTGAGGGCAAACGCACCGTCTACGTAGAGCTACAAAACGATGATGGAGACACCCAAATTTCGGAAGATGGTATCGACCTTGTTACGAAAGACAAGATAAGTCCCGCGCCCACTTCGCCCAAGAAAACTCCGGAAAAACAGGTCGAGCCACCTAAGAAAGAGCCGGCAAAGCAGGAAGAACCC
>OMJJ01000058.1 GCA_900299305.1 bacterium
ACCGTCATCCTGCTTGTTCTGGGTGAGGGTAATCGCAGAGTCTACGGTTAGACCGGTAAGGGTGGTGGGGCTGTCACCATACGCTACATGGTCGTTGGTACCAGTGGTTGCACCGATAACGTAGGTGGTTCCGTGTGTAAGGGTGGTGCTTGCGATATTGGTGTATCGGAACTTGCCAGTAAGGGCAGAGGCTACACCGGAATTCACCGTAGCGGAGACAATTTGAGTTCCCGTCGATGTCCAGAGGGCAACTTGGTGGCTGTCGGTAAGTCCGTCTTGGTCTTTGTCGAAGTAGCCGAGGCTAGTGACGTTGATGTCGGTGGCTCCGACGGTGAACTCCCAACCTAGGTTGTAGTTTGCACCGATAGCAGAGGTGAGCGAAGTGGTGAAGTCGATTGCTGGTTGAGCGGCTTGGCTGGGGGTTGCAAAGCAGACTGCGCCAAACGCAAACACGCCCGCTAATACCTTTGTTAGTTTTCCTAGTGTCATGGGGTTATTCCATCCTTTATAAACAACGAAAGCCCAAATGTGTTAGAGAGTGAATCATTTCTACAAGAGTGTTCTGTTCACTCTAGTTCTAACATCCAATGTTCTCAATATGATTCTTAGATACAGTATATCACGACTCTGTGGAATTACAATAAGATTGTACCTTTGGAGCGCAGATTTTATGAAAACCTAGTATTTTATGTAGTCCTATTATCAGGATTAACTTGTGTTATTACCTGCTATGGGGCATGAAAATAGGGTGCGTACTACACTTTTACCTGCTCGTGAGCGATAGAGAGGAAAGAGACGAGTGTGCGTAAACTATTTGGGGAGGTAGCATTTGAGACGTAAACAGGCGGAGCCAGTATATCTGGTTATGAGTGCGGTGATGTCGCTTGCAGACTCGATGATGTTTGCGGTGATGAGCCTGTATTTTGTGCAGAGGGTACATCTCGACCCGTTGCAACTGGTATTAGTGGGAACGGTGCTGGAAGGCACGATTCTGCTTTTCGAGATTCCGACGGGGGTGGTGGCGGATGTGTTTAGTCGCCGCTTGTCGGTGTTGTGTGGTGTTTTTCTATTGGGGTTTTCGCGTGTGGTTCAAGGGATGTTTCCGTTGGCATTGGCGATATTTTGCACCGAGGTACTGGTTGGTATCGGATACACCTTTCTGAGTGGTGCTACCCAAGCATGGCTTGCCGACGAGATAGGGGAGGAGAGCGTAAATCGGGTGTTTTTGCGCTCTGGGCAGATAAACCGCCTGATAGAACTTCCTGCGAGTTTGGTGGGTATTGGTTTGGGGACGATTTCACTTGCTATTCCGGTGGTGTTGGGGGGTGGGTTGTATCTGGTTTTGTTTGTGTTGTTGCTGGTGGTTATGCCGGAGAAGGGCTTTCACCCTACGCCAAAAGAGGAGCGTAGTACGTGGCAACATCTGTTCGAGACACTAAGGCAGGGGGTGAGCGCGGTACGGGCGAGTCCGCTCCTCAAGATTGTGGTGGGAGTGAATCTGTTTGTGGGGCTTGCGAGTGAGGGCTTTGACCGACTGTGGGAGGCACATATATTAAAGGATATGGCGTTGCCTTCGTTTGGGCACTGGCAGCCAGTAGTGTGGTTTGGCTTGCTGAAAGTGTTGGGGGCGTTGTTTTCGTTTGGGGTGGTGGGCATTTGGGGGAGGCGGGTTCGGGAGGCGGATGGGGATTTTAAGCGTACTGTTCTACTGCTCTTTTGGTTTAACGTGCTGACTATCGGTTCGCTGTTGTTGTTTGCGTGGGCAACAGATTTTTGGATGGCGGTTGTGTTTTTGATGATTCGGGGGGCTGTGGGTAGTTTGCTGTACCCGCTTTATGATTCGTGGGTGGTACAGAGTATCGACCCCAAGGTTCGCGCTACAGTGCTCTCTATTACGAGCCAGAGCAATGCATTGGGGCAGGTTGCGGGTGGACCGGGGGTTGGAATGGTGGGTAAGTACCACTCACTGCGTTGGGCGATATTTGGGGCAGGGCTACTGCAACTGCCTAATCTACTGCTCTACTATCGTGCGTATCGGAGGGGCGGGGAAGAGGGAGGGGAGAGGGCAGACACGTAGGTCTGCCCCTACCGATTGGGTTGGCTGTTGCCTATTCGATGTCGTATGCGAAATACTCTTCGTAGGCGCAACCGTTGGGCATATTTTTGAGGTGGCTTTCGGGGTTGCCCGTTATGTATTTGGAGTGACCGTCTAAGAAGGTTAGGTTCGCACCGTCTCCTTTATGGCGGTAGGTTCCTTCACATCCAAAACGGGAGCGTACTAGCCCTGCGGGAGTGGGGTATCCCGATGTGGTTCCGCTAAAGCCTCCGGAGATGGTTGTCCATGCGTCTCCGATAATGGCGGTTTTGGCGGGGGCGACGATTGCCGCTAGTCCGAGCGTGGAGTAGTTGGTGGTGGTGGCGTTGTACTGGTCTATCTGCCAACCGCTTCCGGCGTAGTGGGTGTAGGGATAGTTGCTACTGTTTTGAGGGTAGCAGTCTCCTGCGGTGGTGCTACCAAAGGTTGCGTTTCGGGAGATGCCGTAGTGGGCAAGGATGTTGTCGGAACCGAGCGGGGTACCGGGTGAGAGGAACAGTTCGCCAGGGTGTCCGCTATAGGCGGAGTTGTCACCGTCGCAAAGCCCTTGGTCGGCGGCTTTTTGGGTGCTTTGTGGGTTGAAGGAGGGACAGAACAGGATTTGCTTGTTTTTTACGTAGGGCTGAATGAGGTTTGTCCAGCAACCTAGTACCTGCGCGGCGGTTCCAGCACCGTCTTGTACCGTGTTCCATGGGATTATCTGTTCGTCGTAGTCTTGGGCATACATCAGTTGCCCCGTACCTATTTGGCGGGTGTTGGTGAGGCACGAGGTAGCACGTGCCGATTCGCGGGCTTGTGCGAAGACGGGGAACAGAATAGCGGTGAGTATCGCGATAATGGCGATAACGACAAGGAGTTCAATGAGCGTAAAGGCGCGTTGGCGAGCCGTCGAGAGAGACATGGGTGTTTACCTCCGATATAAAAAGTGTGCCATGCTTCCAAATAGGGGTGTATAGGGAAGCATGGCAACAGTGCCTAAGGGCTAATAGTGATGATAGCCCTGTGTTGGTGTTAATGTTAGCCGAGTTGCGGCAGAAATGTCAATCCTAAATAGAAATTTAGAGGACGGTGTACTTGCCGGGTATCGCCATAGGTGCAATGGCAAGAGGGGCATTCCAATCGGGATTCGCGGGGAAGAGGTTCTCCTGCGATTTCAGCATATGCTCCCATGTTATCTCCTGACCGGAGTATGCCGCCATGCGCCCCATAAGTCCGGCGAGGGTGCTTCGTGCCATGCGCTCTCCGTCATTGAGGGGCATCCCCTTGCGGATAGAGGCGAAGAACTCGTTATGCTCCACCTGATACATATTGGGTGCCTGCCCGTTGTATCGCCATTTATTCTCGTTTTGTATCTCTACAAACCCGCCCCGAATGTTTCCAAAGCCTTTCGAGCCTGCGATATAGTCGGAGTTGTCGTTGTGTTGGCAGTTGGGAATTTGGCGTTGTGCCATGGTGGCGCGGGTTCCATCTGCCCACTCGTAAAAGACATCAATATGGTCGTAGATGTTGCCTTCATGGTTGTTGTTTACACGCCCGCCGGTTCCTACACAGCGTAGCGGGGGAACATCTTTCATCGCCCAAAGGATTTTGTCTACACTGTGACACGCCTGTTCGACTAGCCCATCCCCAGAGAGCCAAACGAAGTTGTACCAGTTTTTTATCTGCCATTCGGTGTCGCTCATGCCGGCGGGGCGGTCAGAAGCGGGGGGCATAGGCTTGACGGGACCGGTGAGATAGGTGGAGTGGATATGGCGTACCTGCCCGATTGCCCCGTCGTGGATGCGGCGGAAGAGTTCGCGGCGGGGGTAGTCGTATCGCCAACAGAACCCAGCTACGAAGGCGAGTTTTTTTGCTTTTGCTTCGCGGGTGGCTTCGAGTGCCATGCGTACTCCTGCGGCATCGGTTCCCATGGGCTTCTCGGCGAAGATATGCTTTCCTGCGGCTACTGCGGCTTTGATGTGTAGGGGGCGAAAGCCGGGAGGGGAGGTGAGTAGAACGACATCGACTCCGCTCTCTAGCACTTTGAGGTAGGCATCTAGCCCTACAAAGGCGTGGTCTGCGGCGACCTGTACGCGGTCTGCGATAGCGGCTTCGCCCCTGAGGGCGGTGAGGCTATTGCTGATTTGAGATTGGTATACATCACCTACGGCGGTGAGTACAGCACCGGGGTCGGCGTTGAGGGCTTGGGCGGCGGCTCCTGTGCCGCGCCCTCCGCATCCTACTAGCCCGACTTTTAACTTGCCAGAGCCTTGTGCGTAGGCGTAGTTACCCGTAGCGAGTAGGGAAGCGGTTCCAGTGACGGCGGTGGTTTTTAGAAAATCGCGGCGTGAGGGCGAATTTGAATCCATGCGGGTCTCTCCTTTACTTCGATGGGGTTAGGTTTCGTTATAGGAGGTGGGAATTCCTGCTTGGCGCGGAATGAAACTCTCTTTTGCTTTGTAGAGTAGGATAGAGTTCGGGGAACGCAGATGTCATTAACAGTGGTATAATTGTATATCAGGAGAAGCAACGGACAATGGCTCGGATACAGCGTGTGCCAGCGAAACAGCCAAAGCACCAGTCCGCGACCCCAACGCGAACACGCGATCACCACATCGCCGATTTGAGTCGTAATCATTTTGAGCGGTTCGTATTGGCTAACGGTTGGACAGTGGAAGGCAAGTTAAACGACTATGGGTACGACCTTACGCTCAATACCTATGACTACAAAGGCGACCCGGAATTTCGACACGGCGATATAGAGAATGGAGAAGTGCTCATTCAACTAAAAGCGACTGACCATCTCAAGATGGTTCAGAAAGGGCAATTAGTCTCGTTCGCCGTCTCTGCAAAGCATATCAATTTGTGGTGTGACGAGATTATGCCCGTGATTCTCATTCTTTATGATGTGCAGAATGACAGGGCGTTTTGGCTCTATATTCAAAAGTATGTGAAATCCGCTAATTTTAAGATGGTGGCAACACAAGGGACTGCCACACTGCATATTCCCGCAGAGAATGTGCTGGATGCCGATGCGGTGAAGCAGTTCAGAGTGTATAAGCAAACAGTTCGTGAGAACATTGATAAGGGAGTGCCTCTTCATGTCTAATCTATGCAGTAAGCCGATGACCTATAAGCGGTTAGAGGAAGTGTTAATTGACCTCGGTTTCGTGAAAACCGTAGGGAGTAATTACGTCGTATACAAAAATGCTCGTTACGATGCTGTGGAGATTTTGCCTCAGAAAAACCCGGAAGACATATTGAGTACATGGCACTACCTGTCTGTGCGAAAAAACGTTGTGTGGAAAGGAGTGACTACCGAGCAGTCTCTGGATGAACGCCTCAAACGCCCCACACGAACCTCCGAAACGGCGAAACCTGCACGGCGGCGGAAATCTGCACCTCGTGTTTCGATTGGGTAATAGCGAATCATTTCTTAGTTAGTCGAGGCGCAAAATAGTCCCCTCCTCCCAAAACGGGAGGAGGGGACTATTTTGTTTTTGATAATCAAGTATGGGAACGACTTCTGTGGGTTCTACGAGGGTGGATTTCCGAAAAGTTTTGCGAACGCAAGAGTTTCGTGTATCGACCTGATTTGCCACCATGTGTATTGTTAGGCGTATTGCTACGTAGCTCCTAGTAATGATTAGGTGTAGTTGCA
>OMJJ01000059.1 GCA_900299305.1 bacterium
AGTTAATGCCAATATCGTTAGCAAGCTGGGTTAAATTACTCCCTGTAAGTGCGATACTCTGTCTGACGTTTAGTGGTGCTCCAGCTCTTGCCGTGTGGCGATAGGCACATAACCGACCTCCATTCCCTTGGGGGGCTTTACCACCTGCGCCGGGTCGAGGTAGGCAAGTTTGCCTGTGGTTGGCGGCGGCAGGTAGTTCCGATTCTTGTGCCAAGCCCGATGCAACTTCTCTACGTTCGCCTGAAGGCGTGTGCGCTCTTCCGCCGTGAGATTGGCGTTCATTACAGCAGGTTGGTCTACAAAGCGATACCAGTAGTACGTTACCACGCTACCATCTCCCAAGTGCGCCTTAAAAGGACCGGCAACGGGACCGGGCTTCTTCCATAGACTTGCAGGGTCGTCGGGGGTGGTATACGGTTGAGGTGCCTCCTCGGTCGGACGTGTCCACTTAACCTCTTTTAGTCCCGTCTCATTGGGAACCGTATCAGGGGCTACAGGTATCCACTTCGCTTTTTTTGCATCCGTCGTATTCTCTAGGTGATAGTACTCCGGTAGCGTAACAAGATTACCCGTCTTCGTAGTCAGTGCGTCTTTGAACTCTCCGCCAAACGTATAGGGGTCTAACGTCTTGAGTGCGTTAAAAGCATCCCACACTACAGGTATCTTCTTCTCCGGAGCGTCCCCTTCGTTCCACCATATCTGCCAAGAAGCGTATCCTTTCTCGCCAAAAAGACGCTGATGAGAGCCTTGTGGGGCGATAGCACCGTCGCTTGGCTTGCCACCAGCGAACCAGTCTGCCACCGCCTCATAGAGAGCCGTTCTATCGTAGGCAGTATCCTGATGCACCAGTACCGACCTGCCCTGCTTATCCTGCGGAAAAGAGAGTGGCGCGATACGTGCATACCACTCCCCTTTTGCGTCGGATGCCAGGCGGCAGGGGGTGTACTGCGTCTCCATCTGCACTGCTCTATTCGGGTCTACGGGACGAGTATCAAGGAGTTGCCCTACCAGACGTGGCTCGCGCACCGCGCCATTCGACCAGAAGTTAGGCAGGAAAAACGCCACTGGTCCTTTGAAGTTGCCCGTATTTAGAAAGAGAGTCCAGCAGTTGCCGCCAGTGGGAATGTTTTTGCCCTCCGTAGTTGGCTTTGGGGTACAGAGAGGGAGGTTCAGGTAGCCGTATCCGAAAAGCCCACCGCTCTCACCTTGCTTCACGTTCAGACCATCTAGCGGAAACAGGAGCCACGGGCTAAGTTGTGCTACCCCGTAGAGTCCGCGTGGCTCTTCCCACGTACCCCAGCCGTGTGCCGGACCGTTGGCGATGTCGGAAAAGTTCGGTCCGACACCTCCCATAATAAACTTTGGTGTCGTGGTAGGGAAGCGCGTATCTCTCCACCATCCAAGCCCCCCCTCCACATCCGAATACATATCTTTGGGGGCGGCACCTTCGTACTGCGCGAACATCCACGTGCCGGGTAGCCCTGTCTGAAAGTTATGTCCGGGGTAGTAGTTCATAAGGGGCCAGGCGGCTACATACATGGAGTAGCCAGCGTTATAACGACGTTCTACCTTCTGAGCATGGGGAACTATCAGGTAGCCGCCGATATGCTCATCGCGATGCGTCTTATCGACAACCTGCGCGGACACAGAGGGCATTACACCCAAGCCCAACGCTACCAATAAAATAGACCCGTAGAAGCGCAAACGGTACTTAAAAACAGAGGAATGGTGCATCTCAAACCCTCCTTTGAGAAGCAGTATACCCGAACGCTCACACCCCCCGTATACCAGCACATACAACTATCTCACAAGAGGCTATTTTGCTAGGATAACCCTACTCTATTTGCCTTAAAATTGGGTATACTCTAATTCACCTTTCAGTGAGGTAAGGGACTCCATGACGAATGTGCCGCCAAAACCCACGTTTACTTTGGAGCCGGAGGATGCCTTTGCCCCCCTTCCTGCAACGGATATACACGCCTCCCTACAGCGGATTCTCGCTCACCTCGCCACCTATCGCCCCCAAGCCGACACCGACCTCGTTCAACGCGCCTTCGAGTACGCCAAAGAGAAGCACAAAGACCAAAAACGCCGTAGTGGAGAGCCGTACATCATCCACCCCGTCGCCGTTACCGAAATCCTTGCCGACCTAGAACTAGACGAACAGACCCTCGCGGCAGGGTTTCTGCATGACGTAATTGAGGACTGTAAGGTACTCCCCGAAGAGTTGGAAAAAGAGTTTGGTGCAGAAGTTACGAGCCTAGTAGACGGGGTGACAAAACTCCAGATAGGGGTGGATGATGGCAAAGACAAAGACACTGAAGAGGATGGAGAACCCCTTAGTACCCACGCTATAGAGCGGCACAAAAAGCAGATAGAGATAGCCAAAAACGCCGCTAATCTCCGTAAAATCCTCGTCGCTACCGCCAAAGACCTGCGCGTTCTCCTTATTAAACTCGCAGACCGCCTGCACAACATGAGAACCCTCGAGTCACTCTCAGAGTCGCGCCGTTTCCGCATGGCAACCGAGACCCTTCAGATTTTTGCCCCCCTCGCGCACCGCTTGGGAATATGGCAACTAAAATGGCAACTCGAAGACCTCTCCTTTAAGTACGCCGAACCCGAAGAGTTCGCCGCAGTCGCACAGCAACTCGCGCAAACCCGCTCCGAACGGCAAAACGAAGTCGATACCGCCATTAAGGTTCTGCAAGAGCGGTTGGGTACGGAAGGAGTCTCTGCCCTTGTTCAGGGGCGCCCCAAACATATCTATAGTATCTATAATAAGATGCGCCAGCAAAAACTGGACTTCACCGACCTCTACGACCTCCTCGCTCTCCGTGTTATCGTTCACACCCGCAACGAATGTTATCAGGTTCTTGGTATTGTTAGCGACCTCTGGACACCCATTCCCGGAATGTTTAGCGACTACATCGCGCAAAGTAAAAGCAATATGTATCAGTCGCTCCATATCAAGGTGATGGGTCCCAGTCAAAAGCCGTTGGAAGTTCAGATTCGTACTTGGGAGATGCACCGTACCGCTGAGTTCGGAGTGGCGGCGCACTGGCAGTACAAAGAGGGAGGCAAGGTTAGCGACCAGTTTGAGCGGCGGCTCTCCTTCCTGCGCCAACAACTCTTTGATTGGCGGGCAGATAACAAAGACCCCGGCGATTTTATGCGGAACATCACCGAAGACATCTCTACCGCCCAAGTCTTTGTACGCACCCCCAAAGGCGATGTTATCGACCTCCCTCTCGGCAGTACTCCCATCGATTTCGCCTATCGGGTACACAGTGCGGTAGGCGACCACTATGTAGGCGCGAAGGTGAATGGTCGTCTGGTTCCTATGAACTACGCCCTAGAGAACAACGGCGATGTAATCGACATTCTTACACGCCCCAACGCAAATCCTAGCCGCGACTGGTTAGGAGTAGTAAAAACCTCCCATGCTCGTAGCAAAATCAAAGCCTACTTCAAACGGCAAACACAGGCAGAGAACATTATTCACGGGCGTGAACTCCTCGAAAAAGAGCTGACCAACCAACTCGAACGCAACCCACAAGCATGGGGAGACGACCCCCGCTCTTTTGTGAAAGACGATACTCTTGCAGATGTCGCGCCGCAGTTCAATATGCACTCCGCCAACGAGATGCTCGCCGCGATTGGATACGGAACCATTGCCCCGCTTACGGTGCTAAACAAACTGCGCCCCACCCCCGTAGAGCCTCCTACCATGCGAATCAGCGGGGGCAGAGCAAACGACAGCAAGTTACAGATAGTGGCAGAGGGGAACGATGTCGGCAACGTTCTCTTTCGGCGTTCGCGATGTTGCCTACCCATTCCCGGCGACGAGGTGTTGGGCTACATTACACGGGGGTCGGGCATGGCTCTGCACCGCCGCGAGTGTCCTAACGTACAGAACAACCTGAAAAACGAACCCGCCCGGTGTATGCCCGTAGAGTATGTAGGTAACGAAAAACAGGTCTTTCAGGTCTACCTTCAAATCGACTCACTCGATAGAACGGGACTACTCGCCGATGTAACCAATATCTTTAGCGAAAGCAAAACCTTTATCACTGCCATAAAAACGCAGTCGCACCGAGACAGAACCGCCACCCTCGAACTCGCCATAGAGCTACGCGATACCGAACACCTTGCCGACCTCGTAAAACGAATTCGTTCGTTAGGAGATATTATCGGGGTACACCGTGTTACGAACCGCCGCGACGATTCTCGCGTCAAATAGCAGGTACACCCAGAAACCAAACTCTGCTTCGTTTCGTAACACCCAACAGATAATAAAAAAAGCCCACGAAGGCTACCGTTCTATACTAAGGAGAGATATTTATGGATTTATTGGAAAAAATAAGCCGCTCGTTTGGTTCGTGGTATGAGGGTCTCTTTGGTGGTAATGAGGATATACGCCCCAAAGACATCCTGCGCCGTATCATTGCTGTTTTGGAAGACAGCCGCAAAGAGGGAATTGATAACCGCACCTATGTACCCAACCAGTACCTCATAGAGGTTCACGTCACCGATAGCGAGGAGAAGGAGTACCTGCTCGCGTTTCTGGATAAGACCGAACTAGAGCAAGCCATTCGCCGCTACTGCCAGCAGAACAAGTATCAGATACGCGGGGCGTTAGAAGTGATTATCACCGACACAACCGAGAAGGGCGACGGGGAGTTGGAAGAGACCCGCAACCCTCCCAAACTCCGTATCCGTTCCCGCTACTCCAAAAATGACGTACCCACCTCTCCTAACGCGCCTACAGAGCCACTCGCTTCGGAGGAGGACGAGATACTACCTCCCGTGATTGAAGAGCGCACCATCGTCAATATCCGAGCCGCGCTAGAGGTCGCAGAGAACAGCACCATTCCTGGGCGGGTATACGCAACTCTCCTCGTAACCCCCCCAAACGGTGCGCCGTTTCCGTTCCCCATCTATCAAAACGGAATCAGTATCGGGCGTTCTACCAAAGTGGGTAATGACCTCTTACTAGAGAGCGACGGGCAGGTATCCAAACGACACGCTCGCCTCGAACGAGATAACGATGGCACGTTTGTTCTTTACGATTTGGGTAGTACCAACGGAACTCGTGTCAATGGAGCCCTTATCGACAACCGTATTCTGCAATCGGGAGACGAGTTTGTTGTAGGCAAAACGCGCATCCTCTTTGAGCAAGACACTTCCGCCCCAAAACAAGGTACTTTTGTCTCTGCCCCCAAAGAGAGCGTGCGCCCCAGTGGGGTTTTTGGAGGAGCCGCTGCCCCCTTTATGGAGGAGGGGAGTTCCTCGCCTCCTATTCGTAAACTGCGCCCCCAAACGGCACGGTTGGTAAAACTCAACGAGCAAGGAGAGCCAGAAGAGAAGTTCTCATTAGCTTCCGAAACCCTTATCGGGCGCGGCATCACCAACGATATAGTACTGCCAGACCGCTCGGTCTCTACACGCCACGCCTGCGTTATCAGCGACGGCTCTGCCTACACCATTGAGACTCTAAGCGACTCCAATGCCACGCTCAACGGCGTACCCCTCGAACTGCGCCAACCCATTCGCCTTACCGATGGGGATAGTCTTGAGATTGGCAACGTCTCACTTCGCTTCGAGAGTACATCTACTGATTAAAGGATATCTTCTGTATGCTAAAAGGGAACCGCGTTACGCTACGCGCCATAGAGCGCGAAGACCTCCCCCTTCTGTGCGCCTATAACAACGACCTAGAGATAGAGCTCGCCGGAGGGGGCGACCCACCCTACCCTCAATCGTTAGCACGTCTGCAAGCGGAGTTCGACGCAAATGCGAGCAAAGGGGGGCGAGATGCCCCTTGGTTTGCGATTGTGGTAGAGAACAAGTTTATTGGGCAGTGCGCTCTGCACCACTTCGACGACATCGGGAAAACCTGCGAACTAGGGCTTGGCATTGGAGATAAGGCGTACTGGAGCAAAGGCTACGGGAGCGAAACTATCGAACTTCTCCTGCACTGGGCGTTTCAGTACCGCAATATGCGGCGTGTATGGCTTACCACCACCGGAGACAACTCTCGTGCCATTCGTTGCTATCTACGCTGTGGGTTTGTAGAGGAGGGGCGGCAGAGAAAGCATATCTGGAGTGGTAATGCGGGTGACTACGTGGATTTTGTCTATATGGGCATTATGAAAGAAGAGTGGGCTTTGTGTCTATCTTCTACCTCCAATGTCCCCTAAGCCATACCTATTAAGAGAGCCTTACTTAAAGGGTATAATTTTTAAAGTATTTTGTACTTGGATTTAGGAGATATGTTTCATGACGCTGATGCTAGAGGAGATACATCAACAGCCGCAGGTACTGGCACGGGCAGTTGAGCAGGAATCCGCGAAGGTAGCCGCACTTGCCGAGGCGATTCGCGCTCGAAACATTCGTCAAGTGGTGATTGCGGCGCGGGGAACCTCTGACCATGCCGCTACTTATGCAAAGTATCTTATTGAGATATACTGCGGCATTCCAGTCTCGCTTGCCGCCCCCTCGGTATACACGCTCTACGCTCGTAAAGTAGACCTTTCGGGGTGCTTGGTGCTAGGCATTTCGCAGTCGGGGCAGGCGTTGGATGTGGTGCAGACCCTAGAGTCGGCGCAAGAGGTGGGCGCGTTGACCGCCTGTATCACCAATGTAGAAGGCTCTTCCTTAACAAAAGTAAGTGATTTTGCGCTCTATTGCTTGGCAGGAGAGGAAAAAGCCGTTGCCGCGACGAAAACTTATACGGCTTCTCTTGTGTTAATTGCGTTGTTGGTCGCTCACTGGTCGGGAGAGACTTCCCTTTTGGAAGGGCTGAAGCAACTTCCGGAACAGATTGCGCAGGTACTGCCTCTTGCGGAACAAATTGAGAAGACGGTGGAGCGATATCGTTATATAGAAGAGTGTGCGGTGTTGGCGCGTGGCTTGAATCAGGCGACGGCTCTGGAAGCCGCCCTAAAGATGACCGAAACGAGCTACTTAGTGGCAAAAGCATACTCTATGGCGGACTTTCTGCACGGACCCATCGCGATTGTTTCGGAAGGGTTTCCCTGTTTTCTGTACGCCCCCGATGGATATGCCTACCCCTCTATGTTGGAACTCGCTCAGAAACTGGAGAGCCGGGGGGCAGAGACGGTCATTTTTGCACACTCCGCCGAGATATTAGGATTGGCGACACGCCCCATAGCCGTTCCCGTAAACATTAACGAAAGCCTTAGCCCCCTTCTCTATATTGTGCCGGGGCAGTTGTGGGCGAACTATCTTTCGGTGGCACGGGGGCAAAACCCCGATAGACCGCGTGGGCTTTCTAAAGTCACGCTTACCCGTTGATGGAACCATAACTCTATTTTGTTCGTCTCTCATTATAGAGAGAGGGGATTTCAGCCAGATGATGGCTCGTAGCGTCGGTACAGTTATCGCGATACTTGCAGAGCGTTTGGGAGCGCAAGAGATTCAGGTGCGCCCTAATGACGGCTCTTCGCTACGCAATGCCCTCAATCTTACCGATTTAACGGGGAAGGTTGTGGTTGGGGATACGGTTATCCTCAATACGGTTGCGGTTGAGATGCAACTAGGGACGGGGGGGCTTGATTTTGTAGTTTCGGTAACTCCCAACCCACTTGCAGAGGTGTCCCCTAAAGGGCATATTCTCAAGTTACGTTATACCCCGCTACAGACCCCCGTACTAGCAGTAGAAGCCCCTGAAAGCCCCTATCACGAGGCGGTTGCTCAGTTCCAAAGCCTAAGAGAGTTACCGGTGGTCTGTATGGAGTTACATAGCCAACTCCCTGCGGTGTGCGCGGGTATTCGGTGGGCAGAACAGGTACACCATCTCGAACGCCCCCTTAAAATCGTCTATATTATGACCGACTCCGCTTCGTTAAGCCTCCCTTTTAGCCGTGTGGTTTCTGTTCTCAAGGAGCGTAACCTGCTACACGCCACCATAACAGTAGGTCAGGCGTATGGCGGAGACTACGAGGCGGTTAATCTCTATTCGGGATTAGCGTTTGCGAAAGAGTCACTGGATGCCGATATTATTTTGACGGGGCAAGGCCCCGGCAACGCAGGTACACAGACCCCCCTCGGCTTTTCGGGACTATCGCAAGGTGAAGCGGTGAACGCTGTCGCCTCGTTGGGAGGCACTCCCGTATTCGTGCCGCGAATCAGTTTTGCAGAGAAGCGGCATCATCATCATGGGGTAAGCCTTCATACCATCACCATTCTACAGCAGGTGGTGCGTGCTCCGGCTTGGGTTCCTATCCCCCGCCTACCTGTAGAGCAGTTGGTGCGGATTTGTACTATGATGGACGAGTTGGATTTGAACAGCGAGATTCAGACTACCGTTATTGATACCGAGCAGAGCATGGAGGAGTTGGAAAAACTGCGCCCACACCTCAATACGATGGGGCGTGATTTGGATGCGGAGTCGCCGTACTTCTTGGCGGGGGCGGGGGCGGGGAT
>OMJJ01000060.1 GCA_900299305.1 bacterium
GTCGAAGGTGGTTCCCCGCCAGTAAAGCCCACGCGGTGAAAGCACACGCATAAGCACGTTATCACTCAACGAAACCGGACCAGAGGCAAGGTCGATGGTGTTACGCTCTGTTACCTGTAATGTCACGGGGGCAACTGCCGCCGCCTTCTCGGCACTGGTGGAGAGTTGGCTCATGTTGGCAGGGCTAAAGAGGGTCTGCCCAATGGCACGCAGGGGAACCGCTACCAAGTTCGCAAGAGCCAAAGAGCCAAGAATGCATATCGCAGTCAGTTGGAACTGCCCCCCAAATAGTTGCCTATCCTGCCCCTCAGTACGCCCTTTTACCTGAAACGAAAGGGTTCGGAGGTAGTTGTCATGTACCATGAGGAAGGTGGTAGAGGTAACAAATATCAGAAAAGCGTTCTGTATCTCGGTTTGGGTAGAGGTTTGGCTTACGAGCGCAAGCATGGCAAAACAGGGAACAATACAGAACAGCACTGCCCCGTTAGAACTCAACAGAAAACTCTGCCCCACCACAAACCAGACCAGCAAAACCTGTATCGCTTTAGGACGCTCTCCATTTATCACGGATGGCCAGAACCACTCCATCCCCCTATCCGACGAGGCAAACGCAACCACCAGCAGTATTAAGATAAAGAAGAGGGGGCGTTTTAGCGACTGTGAGGAGGTTCCGCGTGTGCGTAGCCAGTAACTTAGCAAAAAGCCCACGGTTGCCGCTGTAAAAGTCATATTTCCAAAATCGGGAATCTCTAGGCTAAAGTTCACCGCATAGATAGCGGCGATAACCGAGATTAGCCCCGCCAAGTACAGCCACAGGCTGACCTCTTCCTCTGGCTCTTCGGTGTCGATTGATTCAGTGGGTTTGGTGGTCTCTTCGGGGCTGTTTTTCCCCGTAACATTAGATACTGCCACTGGTTATCCCCTCCGGTAGTAGCGTTCCATCCGTTCGATAGCGTACTTCATAGACCTTTGCAGAGGCACTTGACAGCGACTGGAAGAACCTCTGTTCCTCTACAGCCTCCACACGGTTCTGCTCAAAACTGTTTGGCGCAACGTAGATAACCGAGCAGAGTACCCCCTCGGCTTTGTGCAGTAGCAACGCCTCTCCTAAGTTCTTATCGGGGTTCGAGGTGACTACAAAGAGCGTGGTTCCCCGCGGTACTCTCCCTACTCTCGCTCTTACTACCTCGCTAATATCCTCTTTGGCATCGTCTACAACTCGCGCCAACGCATCCATAATTCGCATCAGTTGCAGTTCGCCCCGTGCGTTTACCGCCGTCTCGTTGGCGGAGTTTGGGGTGTTCAGAAGGCGCACCGAGGCGTTCTGCTGTATCACTTCATAAGCAACAGAGGCGCAGAAGCGCACCGCGTACTCAAAGGAAGCCGTTGCCCCCTCTCCGTAGTTATGCCCCTTCTGCCTGTCTAGTATCATCTGCACCTGTATCGACTGCGGCTCTTCAAACTCGATAACGCTAAGGTGTCCTGTTCGTGCCGTCTGCCGCCAGTGGATTCGCCGCAAGGGGTCGCCGGGAACGTACTGCCGTACCCCGTCGGGGTCTACACTACTGCCGCGCAGTGCCACCACAGTAAACTCTTGCCAACCGTAACGGTCTGCACCCACCATCTTCCACGTTTTCATCTGCTCTGGTAGCGGGTAGACCACGATTTCCCCCTCCGCAGGGTGCGCTTGCCCAAACGCAAAGACACCTAGAGGGTCTATTGCTACACTATCGAAACTGGTAAGCGCGTAGGCTCCACGACGAAGAAAGCGCACTGGATAGGCGACCTTAGTAGTAGAATCGGGGGAGGCATTGAAGATAGGAGGGTTTTCCGACTTAGGCTCTATCCAGTCCGGAAGCGACTCACGAAACGAGAGAAAGTAGCGGGGAATACGGGTAGGGTTCTCCACCACGTAGTGCAGTTCTCCCTCTTCCCCTGCCCACGCAATCGAGGGTGGCTCTCGGCGGAAATGGAGATTCCGTAACGAAAGCGCACCTAATAGGTACGAGATACCGGGCAGAGTAAGCAGGATTGCCGCCATGTAGTAGAGGTGCGGGGCGTTGATAGCCCCCGCCACCACCACCACAAATATCGCCCCAAAAAGGAGAGTAGACCACTTTATCGCCTGCATACTCTATCCCCTCTCCTACGAACGCATCGCGATAGGAACGGCGATACGGCTTAGAATATCTGCAATCACCGTGCCTCCATTCACGCCGCGCACTCTCTGGTCGGGGCGAATAACGAGACGGTGCGAGAGTACTGCCTCCGCACACGCCTTCACGTCGTCTGGCAGAACGGCGGTACGTCCCTGAAACGCAGTACGCGCCTGTGCTACGTGTAGCAGGTTGAGCGCACCACGGGGGCTGGCTCCCAACGATACGGAGGCGTGTTCGCGGGTTGCGCGTACAATATCCAGAATATAGCCGCGTACATCGTCGTCTACATAGACCTCACGGACTGCGCTCTGCATGGCGATTATCTCTTCATTGGTCAGTACCGCACCTAGGCTCTCTACAGGGTGGACATGGCGTTGCGCCTGTAGTATTCCTAGCTCCGCCTCACGGTCTGGATACCCGATAGCGATACGCGCCGCAAATCTGTCCATCTGCGCCTCGGGAAGGGGGTAGGTTCCTGCGAGTTCGATGTTGTTTTGAGTTGCGATAACGAAAAAGGGGCGTGGCAAAGTGTGAGAAAGCCCATCTATTGTTACTTGCCGCTCCTCCATACACTCCAAGAGGGCGGCTTGGGTTTTGGGAGTAGTTCGGTTTATCTCATCGGCAAGAACGATGTTCGCAAAGACGGGACCGGGGCGCATCTCAAACTCACCTGTCTTCTGGTTGTAGATAGACGAACCGGTAATATCGGTAGGAAGCAGGTCGGGGGTGAACTGGATACGTTTGAAGGAGAGACCCAAAGCACGGGAGAGGGCTTTGGCAAGAGTGGTCTTTCCCACTCCGGGAATGTCTTCGATAAGAAGGTGTCCGTTCGAGAGAAGAACGGAGAGGGCTATTTCAATGGTGCTATGCTTACCTAAAATGACCGTCTCAACGGCATTGATGACGGTTTGCGCCTTTTGCGCCAGCTCGTTAGGATTCACGCTCTGCCTCGCTTGTGTAGATTTTGGAAGTAGACAAAAAAACGCCCATGTTGCCCTCATAGCGTTCTAACACCAGAGGAGAACTAGAGCCTTTATCACACGGCAAACTCTCCTATAGAAGAGACGTATTAACGCTCTTTCGGTTCGCCAATTTTTCACTTTTTGGTGGGGTTAGCAAAAAGAAATCTGCTAACCCCATACGTCAATCTTTAATACAGCAAACCCAAGTACTTTCGTTCCCTTGATTCAGGGGTTGTTAGGCACTATTTTCGCCCTGCTCTACGCGCTTAGGACGAAGTTGGGGTGGTGTGTTCATAAAGGGACGCTCGAAGGCGCGATGGAACAGGTAGGCAACTCCCACTATCATCGCGATACCGGGTCCGATAAGCAGATACCACTGTAGTATCTTCATCTTCTCGAAGGGGAACAGTACATAGGTCAGCACCACGCGCAGAAGTGGGTCGTGTACTAGGTAGATGCTATAGGAGAACGTTCCCAGAAACACCAGTTTGGGGCGCGACAGCAGTGCCTTCAAGCGATTGGTACCCGTTTTCGAGGAGGCGACAAGGAGGCACAGGCTCGCAGGTCCGGCGATAAGGTCTACCATATAGGAGTACTGTAGCCCCATCAGGGGATTGATGTTGATGAGCAGTACTATCGCCCAAAGGGTGTACGCGAGGGGATGCCAGAACCGTTTTTCACGCCAGTGTACCCACTTCTCTTCCTCCCCATACGCGATATTCGCCCCTAGCATACCGAGCGTAAACAGCCCCAAGTAGTGCGGAGCCATCCATCCGTGCGCCATATAGTGAAACTTGATGTAGAACGAGTAGGTGAGAAGCATGGCAGTCGTAACCGTCCACGCCGCTCCAATACGCCTCCACATAAGCACTAAAAGCGGGAAGAAGAAGTATATCTGCCACTCCACCGCAATAGACCAGAGGGGCCCATTTGGGTTGAATCCAATCCCCATTGCGCCCATGAGGTTCGCCTTTTTATCGGGGGGCATGGTAAACATATCGGTTAGGTTAAGGGTCGCGATTTCGGAGTAGCGTGGATTGAAGAAGCTCTGCCAGTTCTGTATGAGTAGCCCATGAAAAGTAAACCACTGCTTTGCGGCGGGTAGCGAGTGTTCCCACGTAACCCGTTCTTGTTTCGCCAGTAGCGTAAACAAAATAAGTGCAGAGAGGAGGAGTACTGCGTAGTAGGGAGGCAGGATTCGCTTTGCTCGCCGCTTGAAGAAGTTGATAGCCCCGCCCTTTAGCACTCCCTTGTTGCGAACTACCGGAAGCATAAGGCAGAAACCAGAGATAATAATGAACAGGCTAACCGCAAAACGCCCACTTTGCAAGAAGAAGTGCGCCATCAAAAACCATGCCGGCGCGGATGCCCCCGTCGTAAAGCTCCACGTATGCTGAATACTGTGGTACATAATGACGTAGATGGCGGCGCAGGCACGCGCTCCATCTAAATAGTCGAGGTGTAGGCGCGGGGAGGTCTTTTCGGGAGACGTAGTGGGTTCTGTTGGGGGTAGAACTAAGGTATCAGACACGGGGATACTCCCATTCTCTATAAGATGGTGTAACTTGCGTTACAGGGTGATAAAAGTATACCGTAAAACGCACAACGTCCGAATAGGTGGGCGCACTATTTAGCAGATGCAAAACTCAAGAGTTGGTTACAACCCAATCCTCTGCGGCTTTCGCGTACTGCTCTGCTAAGATAGGGTTGTTCTCATACACACGCTTGAAACTACGAAGGCAGTTGGTATGGGAAGCGGAGGAACTCGTGTATGCCTGTATGAGATAGGTTTTATTCGCTTTTAGGAGAGGATAGAAGGCAGAAATGAGTAGCGCACGTTCTCTAAACAGGTTTTTGCGCTTTGTTTCGTCGTCCAGATGAAAGAAGGCAATCGTTACCAAAGCCCGATTACGACAGTAGCCCTCTGCATGAACAGGGCAGGGCGATAGCGCATTAAATCGAATGAGGTCTTCGGGGTTCTCGTCAAAATTGCCAATGGGGTAGATAAGATATGGCAGTTCCTCTGCTTGCAGTGCGATAGGGTCGTCGCCGTCGGTGTGATATGCCCCCGCAACGGGAAAGAAGTCTCGCTTTAGTATGGAGTTACAAGGATTACACGCCGCTACATAGTTGAGGGGGTGATAGGTAAGTGCAGAGTACCCCTTAGCGTCCGGCGGCACGGTGGTAACGGGTACGCCCGGTAGAGAGGCGTTATCCCACGCTTTCAGCCCGTTTTTAGGGCGGAAGTGGTCTACGGCTTGTTCTCCCTTTCCAAACTCCTCCGATTCCAGTTTGCGTTCGCAGTAGCCGCACTTAGAATCGCCTTGAAGCCTCATATAGACCGGTTTTACATCGCTCCAACTCTTTTTAGCATCTGTAAGCCAACCCTTCTTTTGTTTGTTAATCTCTTTTTCAAGGTCTTCCTTAGAGATACGGTAGCCAATCATGGCGCGTCCTCCATGCCTCGGCTCATCTCCTGAATCAGCAGGAGAGCGGCTTCGTCGTCTCCATTTCGTGCCATGAGGGTCAGTTCCTTTAGCCTCCGCTATTTGCCTTCTGCGCGAGTCGATTCCAGCCCAAAGAACTCCGAAAGCAGAACTTGGTCGGCATCTTGCCCATGTATGGAGTGGTGTATGCGCTCTGCCGTGCTTGCTTGGTCGTCTTCCGTCTTCATCACCAGTATATTCATCCACTCCAGCGAACTTGCTACCAGTGGACTATGCGAAGTCACAATAAACTGAACATTAGGCAGGGCTTTCGAGAGGGTAGGTAGTACCCGCATCTGCCAACTTGGATGAAGGTGGAGGTCTATCTCGTCTATCATCACGATACCTTGCCAATCCGTGATAAACCCCTCAATACCATGCTTACTCATATCCCATAACAGGTAAATATGATACAGAAGGTCTCCTATCCAACCGATGTAGGCACGGTATCCGTCGGAGAGAGCAGGGAAAGGTACTTTTATCCCATCCTTTTCAAAAAAGTATTCTCCCAATTCTCTATCGCTCGAAAAGGTGTATCCTGTCCCTTCCAATAGGTGGTTGAGAATATCTTTGATATATTGACTGATAAACGCACTTGTTAAAGGAAACCAGTTAGAGAGAGGCATTAACGAATAAGACTCCTCAAACAGACTCATAACACGCTGCCCCCGTATACTGCGTGTGGCACTCCTTGCGGCAGGGTCTATAACGCTGTTTCGCTCAGTACGGCGTGTTGCACCATAACCGAGGGTGAAATAGAGCGACGTATCTTCCTCAAAAATAGGAAACCAAAACGATTCGAGCCAATCGGTTTCACCTCCCCACCGAATACGCTCTATGTCCCCCAGTTTGGTAATAGCAGAACTCGATTCTATTAAGCCGCTGTAGTCATTAGAAATCCATCCCCTCTCCTTTACGGTACGCAGTTCCAAATCACTCGGAACAAACTGAGCATTTATATCCGCTCTTCTTCCTTTAGATACGGTGCTTTCGCCCTGCTCTTGCCGTATCAACCGATAGATTGGGATACCTGCGTCGTCTATCAGAGGACCTAAAGAGGCGAGTGCTATCGCTTTGAGCAAGGTGGTTTTGCCTGAGCCGTTATTGCCTAGCAGAAGGTTGATGTTGGGGTATTTAGGCTTAGGGAGGGGGAACACTTTGGAATCAAAGTTTTGGTTGGGGTGTACGAAATCTATCTTCGCGTCACGAAAGGTACGGAAGTTCTTTAGGTGAATTGAGCTGATATACATAAGCACACTCCTCATTGGTACAACCTGTCAGGGCATTATAGCACAGAACCCCTCTTCGTTATGTAGGCGGCTTAGGGTCAACCTAGCAATGCTGTATAGCCTATTTTCTACAAAAATCGTATTTGCGTTATTGAGGGGGTTGGGGTATAATAACCTGTCTAATTGAAGAGAGGACATCGCACTTAATCGTGCGTGAGGGCAAACTATTGCCCAATCTTCCCGCTTCGGCGAGACCGAAGCCCGAAGCGTTACCCTACTCATAGGGAACGCTATCCTGACCGAGGGGAGGTGAGAAGTGATGCGCCACTACGAAGCCATGTTCATCGTAGATGCCGAAACCAACGATGAGACCTTGACCGCCATTATGGCAAAATATAGCAAGGTCGTCACCGATGGAGGAGGAGAGGTGAGCGAGATTGGGAAGTGGGACCGAGGTCGCCGTCAACTGGCATACACCATCGGCAAACGCCGCGAAGGAATCTATCTTCTGATGCAGTTTGTTGCTGGTAACGCGGTTCCTACCGAACTTGACCGTATCTTCCGTATTAGTGACGACACATTCCGGCACATTATCGTGCGCCAGAATCGCGACGAAGAGTAAAAACTTTCATAACTTTTTGGAAAACGCTTTCCGCTTTCCAAAACGAAAGTTGAGTATAGAGATTGAGTGATACGGCGTATCGCTCGGCAAAACCAAACTTATGAGGACCGTTGCCCTCCACAACTAAAGGAGAGCATCAGGGAAAGGAATTACGAAAATGTTGAATCGTGTAGTGCTAGTAGGGCGTTTGGTGGCAGACCCCGAAGTAAAATACACCACTCAAGGTGTTGCTGTCGCTTCGATGCGCGTTGCGGTGAATCGCGTCACCAAAAACGAGCAAGGGGAGTACGAAGCAGATTTCTTCAATGTCACCGCATGGCGGCGTACCGCCGAGTTCGCTCAAAACTATCTAGGTAAAGGACGGCTGGTCTCGATAGATGGACGCTTGCAGAACCGCACTTGGGTCGCCCAAGACGGTAGCAAACGCTCGATGGTCGAGATTGTCGCCGACAACATCGAAGGACTAGATAGAAAACACGATAGCGAGGCATCCGCAATGGGAGGTCATGACGACGAAATAGAGACTGTTTCGGCTCCGCCCCCTGCAAGGAGACCTGCCCCGCCAACCGCTCCGGCACGTAGTTCCAAACCCGCTCCACCCGAAGACGATGACGACGACCCCTTTGCCGACGAATAGAGCCTTATCGCTCCTGTCATGGAGTTAAAGGACTCATATAGGTATGACTGCTGGAACTGAACAGACCCCACAATCTAGTGGTGGTGGCGAAAGGTACTCCGGCGGAGGCGCACGACGCGCTCCCGGCGGTCCTCGCCCCAAAAAATTTACCCGATCTCGGCGCAAAGTCTGTGTCTTCTGCGTCAATAAAGTGAAGGGTATCGACTACAAACAGGTACTGGTACAGCAATATCGTAACAAACTCGTTACAGATCGTGGGAAAATCCTTCCCCGCCGTACCACAGGAACCTGCGCCAAGCACCAACGCATGGTCGCAGAAGCCGTAAAGCAAGCCCGACAAATCGCA
>OMJJ01000061.1 GCA_900299305.1 bacterium
GGGTACTACCAGCGTATCCAGATTCACAAAGGTGCTGTAGTCCGCAGTGTGAATGTGGTTCCCATTCAGGAAGAAGATACGCCCCACAGAGGGGTCTACCATAGGCGGCACATCAGCAGGGCGTGCCAAACTGCCCAGTATTCGCCTCTGTTCGGGGTCTATCACCTGCCCATTGGTGGTAAATACGCGCCCGTTTCCATCGCCAAATATCCCTATATAGCCCGATAACAGGCTAACTGTTGCCCCCCGAAGTTGTAAGCCATTTGCCCCGATAGCGTAGGTCATAAAATCCCAACTAGAAATCTCATTTTGGTAGGTGTGAACACGATTTGGAAATGTGACCGCAAAACCGTTTGGGGCACCAACATCCGGCTTTAACACCCCTTTCTCCATCACAGCAATACCGCTACCTGTCATTCCCGTGGCTCCTCTTGAAACAACAAGCATATCATGGTTTCCGGGAACCGATGCCATACTGCGTAGCCCACCCTGTACGGGAAACTGAGCATCCGCTTTCAACATGGGTAGGTCTACACGCCGAATCTCATTAATACCTTGTAAAACTGCATAGAGGTATTTTCCATCATCTGTTACCACCATTGCGTTAGGGTCGCTACCAACGGGTATGGGTGCACCTACGTCCCCGCTATTGGGGTCTATGGGAACGACACTGTTACCCCCGCGCCCGGCTCTGGCAGGAACAGAGGCGTATATCTTCTGAGAGTGGGCATCGTAGACAATGGAGTTTGCGATGATATTTACACGGCGCACATCCCGAACCGTTACCTCTTGTGCGTGTGCTAGGGAGATTGCGCCTCCCGAAAGCAGTAGCAGAACGCTTCCGCAAAGGCACAACCAACGAAATTGAAGGCAAGTAGAGGTTAGGTGGTACATGACGGGTCTCTCTCCTAAAAGCGATAGTTGTGTATCTAAGGCTCTTCGCTTAGAGCATAGTTTACTATCGCCTCAACATGAAGCGCAGTGGTATCAAAGAGGGGTAGTTGTGGGCAGTCCTCCTGCCGCAGTAGCATAAATATCTCGGAACAGCCTAGAACCACACCTTGCGCTCCCTGCTGTTGCAACGCGCTACAGACGCGAAGGTACTCATGGCGAGACTCCTCCCGCACCTCCCCACGAACCAGTTCGTTAAAGATAACAGAGTGGATAAGCGGGATATCCTCCTCACTCGGCACTAGTACCTCAAGCCCAAATTTCTGCTCGTAGTACTCCCGCATATAGGCAGAGGACATCACGGGCTTGGTTCCGAGTAAGGCAATTCGTTTTAATCCCGCCTCCACAATGCGCGTTCCCGTAGGGTCTGCAATATGAAGAAACGGGATAGTCAGTTCGCTACAAAAAGCCTCAGCCACGCGGTGCATGGTATTGGAGACACATACCAAGAAGTCGGCTCCGGCACGCTCTACGGCTTTCGCCTTTTGGGAGAGATATGCCCCCGCGTCATCCCACTCTTCGTTACGAATAAACCTCTCTATAGTTCAGAAGTTCACCCCAACGATAACGGTCTCCGCGATTTCCCAGCCACCCAGTCGCCGATTTACCCCCTCGTTGATAAGGCGGTAGTACTCCATAGTGGCTTGGTCGCTCATCCCTCCCAAAATGCCGATAGTCTTCACGAATTACACCTCTTACCCCCAACTATAGCCGCTCTTCGCAAAGGGAATGGTTCTCACCCTGTCTCCCGTAGCCGCAAAAATCGCGTTGGCGACAGCAGGGAGGATGGGAGGCAGAGCCGGCTCACCTAATCCAGAGGGAGAGTTCTCCGACTTGATGAAGTGAACCTCAATACTGGCAGGGCATTGCGACATTCGTACCATCTTGTGTTGGTTGTAGTTGGTTTGAGTTACGCGCCCGTTTTTGAGGGTAATCTCCTGTGCCATCAGTTCGCTCAGTCCGTCGATAACCGCACCCTGCACCATATTTTCGGCGGCTGTCGGGTTGATAACTTGGCTACCGATGTCACCCGCTACCCAGATTTTATGAATTTTCACTTTCTTCTGCGCGGTCACGCTCACCTCTGCAACCTCGGCAAAGTAGCCCATGTGGCTAAAGTAGAAGGCGATACCCATACCATGCCCTTTGGGAAGAGTGCGCTTACCCCACCCTGACTTCTCTGCCACCAGTTCGAGGACATCGCGGGTTCGCTTTACATCCAACGGAGCCGCGAAGGGGTTGCCTCCCGGTCCCTTTGGGAGTGGAAACGCGGGGTTATCCAGCATCTCCAAGCGGAATGCGAGGGGGTCTTTTCCTGCCGCGTGTGCGAGTTCGTCGATAAAAGACTGTATCACGAAGGCGTAGGCGTTGCTACCCGGTGCGCGGAGTGCGCCTGTCTTGATACCTAGTGGCATTACGGAGGAGTGTATCGCAAAGTTCGGGATAAACCGTTGAGGGAAGTCTATTCCCCCCATGCTCGCCGAGTTGGCAAAGCGGTTGCCTTCGCCATACGTTACGAAATGGTTACGCCACGCGACTACTTTCCCGTTCGCATCCAAGCCCGCTTTTAGGAACTGGAAACCACCGGGACGATAGTAGTCGTGCGTCATATCGTCCTCACGAGACCAGACGAGTTTGACGGGAACGCCCACCTGCTTGGCGATATAGGCAACCTCCGCCATGTAGTCGTTGGTCAAGCGTCGTCCGAAGCCACCCCCTGCCCGTAGCATATTGAGGGTTATCGCGCTCTCTGGAATACCGAGTACTTTCGCCACCAAACCCCGCCCAGCACCGGGTATCTGAGAGGTTGACCATATCTCGATTTTGCCGTCTTTGTAGTGCGCGGTACAGTTCTGCGGCTCTAGGGTAGCGTGGGAGATAAAGGGGTAGACATACTCCGCTTCAATCACTTTTGCCGCAGACTGCAAAGCGGCATCTGCATCGCCATCCTTTTTAATGGTTCGAGCAGGGGTCTGCTTCGAGAGTTCTACAGCGCGTTGTGCGAACCCCTCACTACTCTGGTTTGCCCATTTGCCCTCATCCCACTTCACTTTTAGTTTTTGGCGTGCCGACTGCGCCGCCCACCAGTTATCTGCTACTATCGCGATACCCGACTCCAGTCCGGGCTCGTCGGGAACCACGTTGCCCTTGATTTCGGGAGCCTCTACCACAAACGCATGGCGTACCCCGTACATCTTCTTGATTTCGTCGAGGTTTGCGCTCACCACTTTGCCCCCGAACACTGGGCATTTGTGGAACACCGCGTAAAGCATATTGGGCAGAACCACGTCGATACCATAAATCGGTTTGCCCGTTACGATAGGCTGTAGGTCTACCCCCGCCGTAGAACGACCAATAATCTTGTACTCTTTGGGGTCTTTGAACTTAACCGTGTTCTCTGCGGGAACAGGAACCGCAGACGCTTTTGCGGCGAGTTCACCATACCCCGAAGAGCGGTTGCTGGCACGATGATACAC
>OMJJ01000062.1 GCA_900299305.1 bacterium
CCCTCCACCAAACGAGCGGCTACCTCCAAAAGAGCCACCCCCAAACGAGCGTCCCCCGCCGCCGAAGCGTTGTGCGAAGGCGGAGACATTCCCTGAAAGGAGAACGGCTGTAAGCAGAAGGGCTACCCCCATGCGAAAAACAGACTGTGATTTCGATTTCATACCAGTACCTCGTTAGTTGTAGGTTGTATACTGCGCCTTGCAGTACCACAACAAGGAAAAACAAAACTCCCCTAAGACCTAAATCAAGTTATAGGTCGCTACCTCGTCGCGGGCTATCCAGTGAGAGCGGTAGACCGTAACATATCCGCGCACAACGTCGTCGATGGCATTGATGTCTACATGAATATCTAGTACATCGCGGGTAATATCGTGTCCATCTAGCCAGACATGAGTCATTTCAAAAGCGAAACCCGGGTGCACGTTCTCAATAATAAGGCTATGCGTAACGAAATTCATCTCTAGCCGCCCTGGGAAAATGCCAATCTCCTCATTGGGATTGTCTTGGGGGCGTACTATCGCGGTTATCGTGCCTCCGTTATAGATGCCTCCCCCGGCGGGGTCTCCCCATTCGTTGCGCCCTGCTGTCACCTCTACAAAGAGTTGGGCGGCGAAGAACTCCTCACCGTTGGCAAACAGCGTCGTCGAGTCCCAATCCCCTCCCGTTTGAAACACCACTTCATTCATCATCTGCGTTACTGGCTCCTAAGAGAATTTACGGTATCTGTCTAATCAGAGTTCCGAAAGGCTTGTTGCATCCTGTTATCTCTACTGACGTACCCCATTTGCTTGCGTTTCATTAGTTTTCATTCTATCGCAAAGTTGCTTGTAATCGCGAAAAACTGCACCCGCGCAAAGGCTTACGCTTGGGGTATAATAGGTTTATTGGGGAGAGGTGGCCGAGTGGTTTAAGGCACTTGTCTTGAAAACAAGCGACGCGAAAGCGTTCACGGGTTCGAATCCTGTCCTCTCCGCTTTGAAAGGTGTTGCTTTCGGTTTTACGAGGCAACACCTTTTTGTTTGCCAAACCTCCTTTCTCTAAAAAGGGGCTAAACTCCTGCCTGATTTGTGGTTATACCGCAACTCTATCAAAACAGGCTACTCTCTGCAACAAAACACGGCAGGAATCTGTCTCTATTCCGCGTATCTCTCTGTGGTAACTTTATACCAGAAAGGGTCTCCCCATGCAAAAACTCACTATACAAGCCCCCATTGTTCAAGTCGCGATAGATGTTCTGAATATCGACGACGCACTCCGCATCGCCGAATCCGCCGTGAAAGCCGGCGTAGACTGGTTAGAGATAGGAACTCCGCTCGTTACGTTTGCCGGAACCTCTGCGATTGGGGCAGTCGCAAGGGCGTTTCCGGGGGTTCCTGTGCTTGCCGACTATAAGATGATGGACGGAGTAAGAAAGTACGTGGTAGAGACGGAGAAGCAGGGTGGTAAAATCGCGACGATATGCTCTGTAGCAAGTGATAGTAGTATCCGCGAAGCCGTGCGTACCAGTAACGAGACCGGAGTTCTGCTGATTAGCGACCTGTATGCCGCCCCCGATGTTGGGCAACGTGCGGCGGAACTAGAGGCGATGGGTGTCGATTCCGTATACGTGCATTGGGGGGCAGACCAGCGTAACGAAAACCCCTCCCGTGACCCCCTCAGCGACCTGCCCCCCGTACTAGAGCGGGTACAGATTCCGGTGGGGGTGGGTACGTTTAGCGTGGAGCATGGGGTTCGCGCCTTCGAGATGGGGGCAAGCATCGCGGTAATAGGGGTTCCACTGATTCTGGAGGCAGATATAGAGGGGGCACTACGAAAGTATGTGGAACTTAGCAAAAGTGCCTACCGAAAACGATAGAGAGATAACGCCCATTTTGTAACAGGAGAGACGATGAACGCAAACAACCTTACTATTTTTTATGAGCCAAAAGACCGACTACGCCTCACCATTAACGATGACCGCTCGTATATGACGGTAAAGCCGGTCTGGTCTGCGCCCCTCTCACAGCCAGGGAAGTACCTCTCGTTCCTGAATGCAAAGGGGGACGAAATCGTGATGGTAGCCAACCCCAAAGACCTCGATAACGAGTCTTTGGAGGCAGTACAGGAGGAGTTACACCGCCGCTATCTCACCGCAACGGTACACAAAATCATCCACGCAAAGGTGGAGTTTGGTGCGACCTACTGGCACGTCTTATCGCATAGAGGAGAGCGGGATTTCGTAACGCAAAGCCTACAAGAGAACGCAATTTGGCTTTCGGAACATCACCTGCTTCTGCTCGACGTAGAGGGCAACCGCTTCGAGATACCCGACGTTCGCGAACTCGATGCCACTAGCCAAGAGTACATTCACTCTATTCTGTAGTAGGCTTTTGTACCGTAACGAAATGTAACGCAGGGTGCTATCTCCAAGCCAAAGGAGATAGCACCCTGCGTTATTTCAAGGGAGGCTATTTAACGGTGAGAGTGTTTCCCGTTTTGGTACTACTGAGGTAGTAGGTGTCTCCATCGAAGAGTACCTTAATGGGATGCTTTCCTACGCTCATGGTACTCGGTATCGTGTAACTTAGGCTGGCGGCTCCGTTTGCGTCCGTCGTCGCCGTTCCCACATCTACCCCGTCTATCTGGAACTTGAGTGCCTTCCCACTCAAGTTCTTCTGGTCGGTAGTACGGAAGAGAGTTGCCGCCAGTGCTACACTCCCGCCCACCTTTCCGTTTACACTGGTGGAGGTTATCTTGGTAGAGGCTTGGCTGACAGTGAGGGTTACACTCTTGCTAGACTTTACGTAGTGGCTATCTCCTGCAAAGTCGGCTTGTAGAGTGAACTTACCTACCCCCAAACTCTCGTCTGTTTTGTAGGCAATAGCGGCTTGCCCCTTACTGTCTGTAGTCAGAGTTCCTAAGACACTACCCGCAAGGGTAAAGGTAATCGTCTTACCTGCAAGTTTTGCTTTGTCGGTCTCTCGCGTAAGGGTGGTACTCAGGTTTTTGGTCTCTCCGATACGTGCCGACACATTACCCAAAGAGAGGTTTGCTCCTGTCTGGATAACCGTAAGGGTAGCACTTCCTGACGCGGAATAGAGCTGGTCGTCTTCCGCAAACTCTACAAGTAAGGGATGGTCGCCCACCGTCGAGGTATCTGGTATTGCATAGGAGAGGGTAGCAACTCCCTGTGCATCGGTAAGAGCAGTTCCCACCTCTACCTTATCGACCTTAAAGGTCAACTTCTTGTTGGGCAGATAGGGATAAAGAGTAGCGGAGAGGGTTTGGGTAGTTCCATACTTCCCACGGGTGCTCATCGCGTCAATAGCAGTACTTGCTTTTGTAACTGTGAGAGTGCTGGTTTTGGTAACAGGGTTATTATTCCCATCTCCTGCAAAATCTACCCTCAATGTGTATTGACCTATCGCAATGTTACTTATCGGAAGAACTGCTAATGCATCGTACCCGTATGTTTTTGCACTTCCCATAAGCGTACCATCAAGATAGAAGGAGAGGGTACGCCCTAACAGTGGGTATTTATCTGCCTTACGCCACAGCCTTGCATATAGTCTTGTGCCCAGGCAAGGTGCTTGGGTAAACATATCAAGTATCGTATCTGCTTTATCCACAACATCGGTCATACTGAGTTTGGTAACAAAGGCATCGAAATACCCACCTCCGTAAGTAGTTTGGAACGCCCCTGCTGTGGTAAGAAAGGCGGTACTGCTGTTGATTCCTGTTATGTAGGCACTCCCCTTCTTGTCTACCGCAATGCCATCTCCCTCCTGTCCGTACATAGCGAATATGTCATTAATGTAGGTAGAGTTTAGAAGGTAGTCCCCTGCGGTGCTCAGCTTTGTTACAAAGACAGAAACCAAATTATTCGTAGTTTGGAATGCCCCTAGTGTCGTTGGGAAGTCTTTAGAGTAGGTGTGCCCTAGAATATAGGCGTGCCCCGCTGAATCCAGTGCAATACCACCACTCTGACTATAACCAGTCCCACCTAGATAGGTAGAGTAGACGAGGGAAGAGCCTTCAGCACTTAGTTTTGAGACAAAGGCATTACTGGCGCGTCCCACTACACTCTCTTGATAAGCACCTTTGGTGGTTGGAAAGTCGAAAGATTCTGTGGTTCCTGTGACGTAGGCACTCCCTGTACTATCTACAGCAATACCCGTGCTGTAATACCAACTACTTCCTCCCAGATAGGTAGAGTAGAGGAGTTTGGAACCATCAGCACTTAACTTC
>OMJJ01000063.1 GCA_900299305.1 bacterium
GCATACCCGGTATATCAAGAGCGAGCGTTATATCGAGGGCTATCCCAATATCGGGCTTTAGGGCGTAGGCAGCAGTTCCTGCACCTCGTAGCCCCACCTCCTCTTGTGTGGTGGCAACGGCTAGGATGTTCGCGGGAATGGAGGTGTTTTGGAGGCGGCGTAGCACTTCTATCATCACAAAAACACAAACGCGGTCATCTAGGGTTTTGCTGACGACCATATCACCCACGCACTCCGCAGTTCTGTCCATCGTCACCATATCGCCGAGTTCTATGAGTTGTTTTACCTTCTCACCCGACATCCCCAAATCGACAAAACAGTCCTCAATTTTCAACGATTTACCTGCTTCGTCCGCCGAAAGAAGGTGGGTTGGCTTTGTGGAAGACATCAGTGTACCCCGATACCAGTCACCGTTACGGGTATGCACCTTTACCCTCTGTGCGACCATCATACGCGGATCCCAGCCCCCAACGGGCAGGAGGCGAATAAACCCCTTGTCGTCGATATGCTTTACATAGAAGCCAATCTCGTCGATGTGCGCGGCAATCATTACGCGGGGGGCATCGGGGTTCCCTCGTTTTATCCCTATCACGTTCCCCATCACATCCGAGGAGAGTTCGTCCACAAGGGGGCGCATCTCTTTGGCAACAACGGCGCGTATCGCCTCTTCACGGGCAGGAACGCCGGGGGTCTCGCACAGGGTCTTTAGTAGTTCAAAATTAAAGTCTTGGCTCATTATCTACTCCTCATAGCACACCAGTTGGAATCGTTACCCCTTATTTCGACGTGCGCCGCCAAATCCCTTCTTGAAGAACCCGCAAAGCCCTTAAAGTAGAATCAAGAGAAGGAAAGCGTACCTGACAGCGCGAACCTACGTCTAAATGTGTAGGAAGGAGACAAAAGCAGTGAAAGTCTATATCTCTGTGGATATGGAGGGGATTGGGGGAGTAGTTCGCCCGATACAGGTGCAGGCTGGTACTTCTGAATACACAGTTGCGTGCCGTTGGATGGAGAGAGAGGTCTGTGCGTACATCTTAGGTGCTTTTGAGGCAGGAGCCACTGAGGTATGGGTGAAGGACGCGCACGGTAGCGGGGCGAACATGGATTGGGAGGCGTTTCCCCACTTGGTTCATTTTGTAACGGGGCGTACCCGACCTATTCGCTTTCCCGGACTAGACGAGTCTTTTTCTGCCCTGTTTTTGGTGGGCTACCATGCCAAAGCAGGGACACCCAACGCCGTTTTAGACCATACGTGGAGTTCTGTCAATGATACCCGCTTCCTTATCAATGAGGTTGAGGTGGGAGAAATTGCAGTAGATGCGCTCATTGGCGGGGCGTTTGGGGTTCCTACCGCATTGGTAAGTGGAGACGACAAAACTGCCCTAGAGGCACAAGCCCTTTTGGGGAACGTAGAGACCGTTATCACTAAAACCGCTGTTACACGAGAGGGGGCGATATGCCTTCCGCAGTCGGAGGTGCTGGCACGGGCGCAAGCGGGGGCGATACGCGCCATAGAGCGCACTCGAAAAGGGAATTTTAAGCCCTATCAAGTAGAACTGCCTTTTACGTTTGCTATGTCGTACTTAGACAGAGAGAAGGGGCGTATCGCCCAAGCATCCTTTGGTACCGGGGTACGCGAGGCATTGTGCGAAGTACTAGGGCAAGGGTAGTAAAGAGACAGATTTTAAGAAGGTATTTTGGGATGTGGTGTCGGATTATTCTGCTAGTGGAGCGAAAAGGAGAGAAGAGGTATGCAAGCCGTAATTGAGGGGATGCACCCCGGAGACCGTATGATAACCGATGAGGAGGGTAGGCGAGTTGCTCTTACCCTGCGTCTTGTGCCAGAGACCCCCGAAGAGGTGGCAGAGTTGCGCCGCTTCTGTCGTCTTACCGATGCGTTTACCTTTGTTATCGACGACGAGTACCGTGAGAACAAGGCACACGTCGCCCCTGTCTATGGAGAGCGCACTTTCGCTATTCGCCCCAAAAATCCTGTGCCAAACGTAGAGTAGAACACCGCATGAAACCCATACCAGAAAAATATCTCGAAACCACACGCCGCGAACTCCTCACCAAAGCGGGGGCAGGACTCGGAGCCGCAGCACTTGCAGGGCTTTTTGCAGAGGAGGCAGGGGCACAAAGTCTTCAGAATGCCGCCTTTGGAAACCCTGCCCTCAAGGTACTGCACTTTGCCCCAAAAGCCAAGCGCGTTATCTTTTTGTCGCAGTCGGGTGCGCCGTCGCAGGTAGATTTGTACGACTATAAGCCGCTTTTAGAGAAGTTTAGGGGGCAAGAACTCCCCGAATCGGTACGCAATGGGCAACGCCTTACTACCATGACCGCAAGCCAGAAACTGACCATCCAACCCAGTCACTTCAAGTTCAAGCAGCATGGGCAGTCGGGGGCATGGATGAGTGAACTGCTACCGCACGTCTCCACTCTTGCGGATGACATCTGTTTTATTAAGACCATGCACACAGAAGCCATTAACCACGCGCCCGGAATGTGCCTCTTCCTTACGGGAGGGCAACAGCCGGGTCGTCCTAGCGCAGGGGCTTGGCTCTCGTATGGTCTGGGTACGCTAAACCAAGACCTTCCCGCGTTTGTGGTGATGATGTCGCGGGATAGGCACGGAACTTGTGGGCAGTTGCTCTTTGACTACTACTGGGGAAGCGGATTTCTGCCCTCTAAGTATCAGGGCGTAAAGTTTCGGGCGGCTGGCGACCCCGTTCTCTACCTTACAAACCCACATGGGGTCTCTGCCTCTGCACGGCGCGATTTGCTAGACGACCTCGGTAAGATGAACACCCTCCACCATGCCGAAACGCACGACCCCGAAATCAGTACCCGCATCGCGCAGTACGAGATGGCGTACCGTATGCAGACCTCCGTTCCCGACCTTGTAGACCTCTCCAAAGAGTCGCCGCAGACCCTAGAGATGTACGGCAAGTTCGTAAACACGCCGGGCAGTTATGCCCGAAACTGCCTACTAGCACGGCGATTGGCAGAGCGCGGGGTACGCTTTATTCAACTTTTTCATGTGGGATGGGATACGCACGGCAACCTGATTCGCGAAATCTCTATGCAGTCCGAAGACACCGACCAGCCCACCGCCGCCCTCATTAAAGACCTAAAACAGAGAGGAATGTTGGACGATACCCTCGTGGTATGGGCAGGAGAGTTTGGCAGAACGGTCTTTAGTCAGGGGAAACTAGACGACCCCAAAGCGGGGCGCGACCACCATGGCAGATGCTTCACGGTATGGATGGCGGGGGCAGGGGTGAAAGCGGGAACGACCTACGGCGAGACCGACGACTACTCCTACAATATCGCCAAAGACCCCGTTCACGTTCACGACTTCCAAGCCACACTACTGCGGATAATGGGGATAGACCACAAACGCCTCACCTTCCGTTTTCAGGGGCGCGACTATCGCCTGACCGATGTGGAAGGTGAGGTTGTGAAGGGGGTACTCGCCTAGCGGGGTGGGGTGGTGCGCCCCAAGAAGTCGAGGGTGAAGGTTCCCGTCGCTTTGTTGCCGTTCACTTCGCTGAGGGGCGACATCTGGCAGTTGATAAGCCGCGCCGTCACCACTCCGCTGTTGATTGAGTCGATAACGAGCGTACCAGAACGCGCCACCCACATCCTCTCAAAGCCGCTAGAGGAGTCGCCGTTCTCTCCATAAATCACCTGTGTTATGAGGGTGCTGGAACCGCTGTTGTAGGTGATGGGATAGACTCCACCGGGAACGATTTTCCCCTTCTGTGCTGTATTCAGGTAGAAGGAGAGCGCACGGGATTTGCTGTTGAGAATAGGTCGTGCATCCGCGATAAACTTCTCACCCGTACCCGACTGTAGGTCTAGCACCGTATTGAAGTCGTCGAAGGTGATATTAGAGGTTGTGCCGTTTACCCCGCTTACATTGGAGAAGAGGGCTTGCTCTAGGGTGGGAACGGTGGTGGGTGCTGTGAACGTCCCTGTAAACGATTTAGTTCCGAATTTCGCGGTAAAGTTTCCGCCCGTTCCCGAAGAGGGAATCGTTCCCGTTAGCGCGACGGGTACATCGGTTCCATCTACGTTCAGGGTTCCGTTTGCGGTAAAGTCGCCGCTGGTTCCCGATTTGGTTGCCCCTACAAGCGAAACCGTTGTCACCACACGGGTTGCGTCTGAATCGAAGCGGAGGGTGCCTGTAATTCCGCCGTCTCCCTGTACGTTCAGGTTTAGGTTCCCTTTTTGAGAGTTATTAAGGTTGAAGTTGCTTAGGAGTACCTGCCCTGTAAAAGCAGACTGGATACCTCCCGTACCACCGCCGCCTGTACCTCCACCACCGTTACCGCCCCCACCATTACCACCTCCGCCCGTTCCGCCCCCACCTGTATTTCCATTATTGATGTTGGTGCGCCCCGTGTAGTTTACGGTGAAACTCCCCGTAGCGGGGTTTCCGTTAATTTCGGTGAAGGGAGTCATACGCGCATTGATTAGGCGGTAGGTAATGGTTCCATCGTTCTGAACGCTGTCGATAATGAGCGTACCGCCCCGTGCCACCCAGACCCGTGCAAACCCCGTTGCAAAGGTTCCCTCTTCTCCGTAGACTGCTGTAATGGTATAGGTTCCCGACTGTCCTGTATAGAAAATCGGAAATACAGCCCCACTCGCTAAAGCGTTAGGATCGCCCAAATTGAGGATAACATGAAGCACACGGCTGTTATTGGAGGAGGTGGTTTTCGCCTCTGCATCCAGACGCTTGCCGGGGTTAGTCGCGCTAAGAAGTGTTGTTACGTTACTAAATGTGGTGGAACTGGTGTTGGCGTTGGTGGTTCCCGAAATCTCCGTAAAGGCGATGTTGAACACGTTTTGGGTGTTTAGAGAGGTAAAGGAGCCAGTAAAGGTCTTCGCGTTCACCTTCAGATTCACCGAACCGCCCACACCGGAATCGGGGGGCAGTTTACCCGTTATGGTGATGGTGGTAGAGGTTCCGTTTACCATGCCAGTCCCGCCAGCAGTATAGTTCCCCCCAGAGTCGTAGGTTCCGGTTAGCAGAATAGTGACCAGTGCTTTGGTTCCTGCGTCGTCGAAGAGAACAGAACCCGTAAGGGTGTTATTGGAGAAGATATTTAGCGTGAGCCGCGAGAGTGAGCCATCCGAGAGCGTAAAGTTACTAATGGCGGTACGGTTTGTAACAACGGGAATACCGAAATTAGTGGTTCCACCAGAGATAGTACAGCCGTTAAGAGCGAGTATCAGCCCCGCGGCAAGGCACAGGCTACGAAGCATCTTCTTGGATGTGGAGAGAGGCATGGGTACGAACACTCCTTAAAAAATCGAAGGCTTCTCTATTTCCTACCCATTTAGGACAGGTGTTTTTAGGGGATTTTGAACACAAGTAGTTAGAGTGTACAGGATATTCGCGTTTTTTGCCAGTGCTAAGAATACGTGTATCTTGCTACCTACTTGGAGAATATCTCGTTTTGTAGCCAGTGGGTGGCGCGTTTGGGCCAGTCGGTAGCGACAAACGCCCCCTTTCGTAAGCCGTACCCGTGTCCACCTTTGGGGTAGATATGCAGTTCTAGCGGTACTTTTTCGTGCTGTAGTGCCTGTGCGTAGGTAAGGGCGCACTCCACTTTTACGGGGTCGTCCTGCGCCATCACTATAAAGGTAGGGGGAGTCTTTGTAGAGACGGGAAGTTCTGCTGGCAGTTTGGTTAGGTCGTCTTCCCGCGTGAGGTAGGCGGGATAGATAAGCAGGGCAAAGTCAGGGCGGCAACTCTCCTTGTCGGCATCGTCTACGGGGGTGTAGGTACGCTTGTCGAACTGGTTGCTTGCTGTTGCGCTAAGGTGTCCTCCTGCCGAAAAGCCGAGTATCCCGATTTTGTTAGGGGCAACACCCCACTCTTTCGCGCGAGAGCGCACGATACTGAGGGCGCGTTGAGCATCTTGCAGGGGCGGGGCATATCGCTCCAACCCTTTCCTTATAGGAACCCGATACTTGAGCAGAAACGCCGTCACCCCAATCGAGTTGAACCACTTACAGATTTCGGTTCCCTCTAGGTCGTAGGCAAGGATGTGATAGCCCCCACCGGGGCAGACGATTACTCCTACCCCTTTGTCTTTCTCTTTTGCGGGGCGGTATACCGTTAAAGTCGGCTTGGTAACATTGGTAAGCAGAATAATTTTTCGGTTGGGGTCGGTATTCGAGTCGTGTTCCTCTCCTATGTCGCCCTTCTCACCGGGCGCAACGCCGCTCCAAAGCGGAATGGGGGCAGAAACATCGTCTTGCGGTGTGCTCTTGGGGGCATCACCAGTGAGAGCGGTAGCAACGGAGGCAGAGAGGATTAGCCCCGCTGTAAAAAGCAGTGAGAGAGAAGAACAGAGTAAGGAGAGTCGCATAAGAGTACCTTTTTGTGTAGAGTAGATAGGCGTTAATTACAAACAGGGTGAGCAGAATCCTTCTCTATCTCGGCTTGGTAGGTCTTGAGGTATGCTTATAGTGGAACGATTAAGCGTTATCAAGAGTATTACGAGGTCTCTATGCGAGTTATCAACCTGAGTCACCCCATTGAAGCAGATACCCCCATTCTTCCAAACTACCCCTCTGTAGAGGTTATGGGGAGGGATGGGGAGGGCAGTATAGGCGAGAACCCCCATACCCGTAATGCGAAACTCTCGATAGGGTTACAAGTGGGAACCCATATCGAAGCCCCGTTTCATTTTTTTGAAGGCAAACTGACGATAGACCAAGTACCCCTCGAACGCTGTATGGGAAAGGCAACGGTGGTACACCTCCCAGAACGCCCTGCCTTCTCCGAAATCACCCGACAAGACCTTCTGCCCTACAAAAAACAGTTGCGAAACACCCAGCGCGTCCTGCTCTATACCGACTGGTACAAGCGATGGAAAGAGGGCAACTACTATACAGACCACCCCATTCTTACCCAAGAGTGCGCGGAGTTTTTCCTTCAGTGTGGAGTGCATCTGGTGGGGGTGGATTTCCCCTCGGTAGATACCTATCCGTTTCCGGTGCATACCGCACTACTGGGGAATGAGGTGCTGATTATCGAAAATATTGCCAATTTCGACTTCTTATCGACGGATACGATTGAACTGGTTGCGATACCCTTGCAGATAGTGGGTAAGGGCGGTTCACCGGTTCGTGCCCTCGCCATAGAGCGCGATGCAAACGACTAATCAAATGAATCTAACAAAATAAGGTGCAACTCAGAGGAGGGGAACGCCTGTCTATAGGAGTACCAAACCAACACAAAGGAAATTAAACATGGGAATACCTCTCTACCAAGTCGATGCGTTTACAAACACTCCGTTCACGGGTAACCCTGCCGCCATCTGCCTTCTCTCAGAACCCCTCTCTGACACCTTTCAACAGAGCCTTGCCATGGAAAACAACCTCGCCGAGACCGCCTACCTCCTAAAAGAGGGAGACGCTTATCGACTACGCTGGTTTTCCCCGTTATCAGAGATAGATTTGTGTGGACACGCGACCCTCGCAAGCGCACATATCCTCTGGGAGACAGGAACGCTTGCCACTACCGAACAGGCACGGTTTCAGACCCGTAGCGGACTCCTTACCGCAGACTACTCGGAGGGTTGGATTACGCTCAACTTCCCTGCACTGTACGCAACGCCCATAGAGACTCCAGAAGGACTGGCGGACGCTATGGGGGCAGAACCCACCGCCGTTTACCGTAGCCGCTTCGACCTACTGGTTCACTTCGAGAGTGAGCAGATGGTACGTTCACTTCAGCCTGATTTTCGTAAACTGTTACAGGTAGAGGCACGAGGAGTAATCGCAACGGCACAAGGTAGTGAGAGCGAGTACGATTTTGTATCACGCTTTTTTGCCCCTGCGGTGGGCATAGACGAAGACCCTGTTACAGGTTCGGCGCACTGTTGCCTCGTGCCGTTTTGGGCAGAGCAACTTGGGAAGAGCCGCTTTCTTGCCTACCAAGCCTCAAAACGGGGTGGGGTTTTGAGGCTACAGTTAGAGAGCAACCGTGTTCTGCTTACAGGGCAAGCCATAACGGTTTTGAAGGGAGAGGTGTGTATCTGACGGGTAGTAGCCTACGGTTCTTCTATTACTATGGTGCCTTCCTTCGCTTGTGCCTGCCTAATCTTCACCAAGAAGAGTAGTGCCAGTAGTATCGCACCGCTGCCTGCTACGAGTACTCCTTTGGGATACCCTTCCGGTGTTTTCAGTTGAGGTGTGGGAGGATCCAGAGAAGGATACTGATTAAATACATCTTTACTGAGACCAATGACCTCGGTATCAGGGTGTAGCTTTTTCCACTTTCCCCACTCCATACGTTCCATTGGGAGCATTTTGAGGCTGGCTTTCCTCCACTTACCCTGAAGGGCAGAACCATCCAGTTGATACCATAGTCCTTCAGTCTCTTTGTCTATCATCACGATAGTACCTTTGTACGAACCGTACAGGGCAAGATGGAGAAGGTTACCTCGTACCATAGGGTCAAACACAACTCCGGAGTCGCACGCTTTGCAGTAGGTAATTACGATAGGGCGTTTGCCCATAGAGTCGTTGATGACATGATGCCACGAAACTATCCGTAGCGGATAGGCGCGCCTACCTTCTGGATAGTCCAGCCCGACAATGGGTTCGTTGTCGGGTAGGTAGGTCACTTCACTTGCCTTTACCATATTGGGGTAGTCGTAAGGTAAGAAAGGGACTCGCCCGCGTAGGTCTTGAACGGTAGATGTGTCTGTGGGTGTTTGTGAAGTAGAGGTGTTTTTGGGGGGAGGAGGTTGAGCGGATAGGGGGGGAAAGGGAACTAAGAGTAAAATTGCCAAAATGTGTGAGAGAGATAGCAACTTAAGTTGCGTGGGGTAGACCTGCCTATTGTTTAACATGGGTTACTTACTTTCGTCTTGCGGGTATTGCTTATTAAAAGAGACTGCCCTTTGAGACTTAGGTAACACTTTCTATCTCATATTAACGAAAACTTAACATAGAGAGTCTGTGGTGCAAAGAGAGTGGACTTCGCCATTAGGGTAGCGGTGAAGGGAGGGATATATACTTTTTGTGGACTCACTACCCGACACTTTTTAGTGCCTCCTTATTAGGGAGAGCAAACTGTGCCCAGATAGGAATGCCTTCGTCCAAACAGAATTCAATCCAAACAAGCACTATGTGAAATAGGCTCCAATCACATCGGTTAGTGCGATGTATCCGTCTCACTTGCCCCGTCTGCACCACCCATTGTCCTAAACAGACGAGCCAAAGATAGGCAAGGTAGGTGGCATTTCTGGCTACCGACGATACCCGATACTAGCATACCCAGTGTTTTTAGGTGACGTGCTGTATTTCCGGTTGCTTCTGTCGAACGTAGTGATGTAAGAGCCGTTTGTATGGCACAATAGCGGGTGAGGTTGTCGCTCATTCGGTACTCCTGAACTGTGGTAAGGACAAGAATACCTAAGAGACAACCTCAATCCAAAATCTGTCGGGTAGTGAGACTGTGTTTAGGATGTTGTGTAAGGTGAGCGACTTAACGTTATGATTTTGCTACCTCTTTAGAGGTCAGAGCAAATAGTTCAAGCCGCTCCTCCTTACTTTGGGAGAAGCGGCTTGAAGGTTCTGTAAAACACAGGAGGGCTAGTTTACGGTAAGGGTTCCTGTTCCTGTAGAGGCGTTGTAGGAAGTGTCTCCGTTGAACATCGCGGTTATCGTGTGTGCACCGAGTGTTGCATTCTTGGGCACTTTGTATGAGTAACGGGCATAGCCATCTGCGCCCGTGATTCCCGTTCCTACCACCGTTCCATCTATCTGGAAAGTGATCGTCTTTCCCGATAGGTAGTTGTAGTTCTGAGTATTCCACAACCGCGCCGACAGCACCTGTATCTGACCTCTCACACGGGAGGCATCGTTCACCGCTAACGTGGTGTCTGCCTTCGAGATGGTCAGGGTTGCCGAACTACTCGAAGCTTTGTACTTGGTGGTCGCCGCATACTGAGATGTGAGGGTGTGGGTTCCTACCGTGAGATTGCTGGTGTCGTAACCATTGAACGTAGCCAGCCCATCCCAAGCAACACTGGTTCCTGTTCCCACGGCGGTTCCATCGACATAGAAGGGGATAGTCTGGTTTGCGATGGGGTTGTTGTCAGTAGCGCGTTTGAGGCGCGAACGCAGACCGATTGTATCTCCCAGCTTTGCCGCGGCATTGACCCCGATAAGGTTGGTATCGGTCTGTATAATCGTGAGGGTAACGGTGGTGGAACTAGGTAGATCTGTTCCGTTACTACCATCGTAAGAGGCGGTAAGGAGGTGGTTCCCAAGAGCAAGCGTGTCGTTGGCTACATAAGGATAGAACGATGCGTAGGTGAGACCCGTTCCATCGTCTACCGTGGTGGCAGTTCCAACAGTAACTCCATCTACCTTGAACACTACCGGAGCCCCTGCTATCCCTTGGTTAAGCACCGAGTTATACATTCTAGCCTTTAGCGGGTATCGCTTGCCGTATTTGAAGGTGACGTTGTTCATGTAGATGGAGGGGATGGCATATACGGCTACTGAGAAAGCTCCGCCTGCCGCGATATTCGTTGCCCCAGTGGCACCCGATACTTGAACTGGAGAATATTGGTCTGTATTGGTCCCATCGCCCAAGGAACCAGTACTGTTGATCCCCCATGCCCAGATGGTTCCATCCAATTTCAAGGCAAGAGTGTGGGGCCCACCTACAGATATTTGAGTGATACCGGAGAGAGTAGGGAGTTGAAAAGGGATTTTGCTACTTGTACGGGTTCCATCTCCTAACTGCCCATAGGTATTGTCTCCCCAAGCCCACACGGTTCCATCTCCCTTTAGCGCAAATGAACGGTATTGACCTGCTGATAACTGTACAACCCCCGTAAGTCCGACTGTCTGGGCTGGAGTATTGCTACTTGTGGTAGTTCCGTCGCCTAAGCGACCATAAAAATTGCCTCCCCAAGCCCACACGGTTCCATCTGACTTCAAGGCAAAGGAGCTGTAAGCGGATTCTTCTGTTGCTACTTGCACTACTTCTGTAAGACTGGAGACCTGGATAGGAGTATAGCTGATTGTGGTAGTCCCATTTCCCAACTGTCCTTGGTTGTTGTACCCAGATGCCCACACGGTTCCGTCTGATTTCAAGAAAAGAGCGTGTGCAAATCCTGCCGCTACCTGAGTAATACCAGAGAGGGTAGAGGCTTGGGTGGGAGTCCTAATTAAGCCGGTAAAGAGGGTACCTAGCGCACCATAACTATTGTCCCCCCATCCCCACACAGTTCCATCAGCCTTCACGGCAAGCGCAAAATCGTAACTAGCCGAAATCTGTACCACACTGGATAGATTGTTTGTCTTTACGGGAGTGTTGGAAGAGGTAAGAGCAGAAAATCCGATACCTAGCTCGGCACTATTATTGTCTCCCCATGCCCATACCTGTCAGTTTTGAGCATAAATAGGCAATGAGAGAGAAAAGAGTGTTGTGACAGCTATGAGAACCATAGCCACAAAAGAGATAAAACGGTGCTTCAAGGCAATTATCCTCCTTTGGATTCTATAAAGTGGTCGCACAGTTGTATTCTACCTAAATATCTGTGGGATTTTGTGGAGAAGTAAGCCCCAGATTGCTATTTAATGGAGACTATTCTTTCGGTTCGTGAAGAAGATACCGGGGCATACCTAACTACGATGTAGCACGAACATAGTGGGTAGAACGGTTTCGTAAGTGCTCCATAACCTCAACGGATTGCCGCGATTGGCTAAGGTCAGGGTGAACGGGTTTTCCTGCACGGATGGCATTGAAGAAGGCGGCGTTCTCACCATAGAAGCCGTTCGCCTCGAACATCTCCCCGTGTGTTGCGACCTCACAGGTGGTATCTAGTAAGCACTTTCCTGCGCGGAAGTGCTGTAGAAGACCCTGTGCGTCGTGCGTGTTCCAGCAGGGGATGTGCGCCCTAAAGGTCTGCCCCTCTGCATGAAGCGTATAACGTTCTACTATCTCCCCCGCGGTGGGGCAGAAGTTGAGACGTGCTGTTACCCCATTCTCAAAAACGGCAGATAAGAAAAGGTTTGCCACACCATTTCCCAGATGGGGCAAAGGATGATAGTGAAAAAGAATCTCTTGGTAGTCGCTACCGACCAGAAACCGGGCAGTATCTATTCCATGAATGGCGGTAGTAGAGAAGTCGGGGTCGGTTCTGCCAGTGCGGGTAAACTCTACTTGAAGGTGTTGTAGGCTTCCCGCTTCCACCTGCTCTTCCAGTAACGAGTGCAAACGAAGCAGAAGCGGGGCGTA
>OMJJ01000064.1 GCA_900299305.1 bacterium
AAACACGCACTCCACCTGCCGCGTGTCAAGAACTACACGATAAGTATTACGACCATTTGGGTAAGATGCAGACCATGATGATGCAGGTCAACGATGCAATGAATGCGGTGAGCAGTAATCCTCAAGACGCTCTCAAACGCCTAACGCAACTACAAGGCAAAGCGAGCATAGAGATGGACGAAGCCATTCGGAAGGCGGACGAGAGCCTAGAGGACGTATGCTCGAAGGCGGGTATCCGTAAAGATTTCGATATTCGCGGCGATGCCAGCTCTTCCGGTAGCCTGATTCACTAACCCTACACAAGAAAGGGCATGACGATAGAAACTCAACACCCTACCGCCTCTGAGCGGTTTTTCTGGGATAACTTTGGTTATCTGGTACTAGATTCGTTTCTACCTGCGGATCTGGTGGAGCGGCTACTAGAGGTATCGGAGCGCGTTATCGCAAAGCGGCGGGCGCAAAAAGAGCAGGGTCTCTCGCATACGGGCATGACTCATATCAACGGAGACAGCACCCGCATCTTCTACATCCTCGACGATGACCCTCTCTTCTTGGAGATGATGACCTATCCCCCGCTCATGCCCTACATCACCACACTCCTTAATGAAAAGCCGCATCACCACGCCTCCGACCTCATTGTAGAGCATCCGCAAGAGGGGAGGGGTATGGGGTGGCATCTCGACGGTCACGATAACGGCTATCGGGGGCTAGGAAACCCTATTCCTCTCCTTCAACTCAAGGTAGGGTTCTATCTTACCGACATGATGGAGCCGGGACGGGGGAATCTGTGTGTAGTTCCGGGTAGCCATCGTGCAAAGTTGGAACCGGACGCGGCAGACCGACAAAACACAGAACTGTTTGAGGGAGCGATACAGGTGTGTGCACCAGCGGGTAGCGCGGTGCTCTTTCATAACGCGCTGTGGCATTCGGGAGGACCTTGGACACAGACAGACGGGGCACGAATTATGCTCTATACCGCGTATGAACACCCTTGGATGTTAGGGTCGCAAGAGCATTGGGGGTACTCCAAAGAGTTCTACCAGCGGCTAACCCCCGAACAACGCTCCTTCTTTCATGGCTTTGTTTTCGACCCACCCGAAGCGAGATGGGGATAGGTGTTACCAGTGCGAGTTATCGCGCAGACGCTTTGCGCTAATGCTTGCGTCTGCTATCGCAACTACCCAAATCACACCCACAATAATCAGAAACATCATCTGATTCCAGTCCATCTTGCCCCTTGGGGTAGGCACATGACTTCCTGCACGGTAGAGATACAGAGCCGCCAGAATCATTCCAAAAAAGATACTCTTGAACCACTCTCCGTTATATATCTGCCCTGCCCCTGGTAGCAGTGCCGACATAAGCGCAGAGACCCAAGGGTTTTTGCTCACCTCTTCGGGGTCATACGCCTCGTAGTTCTCTTGTAGGGTAAGTAGGTCGGCGTACTTGGCTTCGGCACTGGTGCGCTTTGGGTCTGCTTCTAGGGCGCGTTTGTAGGCGGCAAGAGCCTCGTCGTTTCGTGCTACACCTTGCAGAACATCACCCAAAAACTCCAACGAGGCAGCGTCTTTTGGAACCAGTTCTAACGCGGTACGGCACTTCTCTTCCGCCTCTTTGTACCGCTCTTTGCGGCGCAGAAGGCTCGCCTCACGCATTAAGTTCTCCGCCGCACGTTTCTGGTCGATACTCGCCTCTCGGAACTCCGGTAGCCCCTTCATGGCGACCTGTACCCGCTCCACCTTCTCTGCTGATTTTTTCGCCATTAAGTCTGCCGCGAACGACTGTAGTTCTTCCGCAGAGGTGCGCTTTTTATGCTTAGGGGAGGAGAGGGTAGGGGGCGCGGTAGACTTAGGTGTGGGAAGCGTAGGTTTAGGAACCTTGAGTAGTTCCTTCGCTTCGGAAGTCGTGGAGTTGGCGTTTAGGAGTTGGCGCACCTCTTGTGCCGACATCCCCATTCTGGTAAGGTCGCGCTCTAGTTCTTGGCGACGCTCTGCATCTTTCAGCAGAGCATCCGCAGACGTGCCTACTAAAGGAGAGGAGAGCGTTACCTCCTCCTCTTCTTCCGGTTGAGAGTGTTTCGATTGTGCCATCTGCCTCCTCCTCCCTGCCAAATCTGTCATTCCTACATACTATCAAAGGGCAGTTTACCACAAAAGAGGGTATAACCCAACCCACGAAACACTGCCGAGAAAGAAAATACGAGTCTCTACAGGGACTCCACTCCATCGAAAGGGTAAGGGATACTCGAACTCTTTAATTGTTGATATACCGAATATAAAGTAAGGTGATTGCTTATCGAATCACTTATGAGATATGACGCTTCTCCCCTTGTCTTTAATTGACAGGGGTATGGCTTCTAGGATTCTATTGCTGTATAACACAAAGTGAGTGCTTGTAGTCCGATTTTAACCCCTTTCCAACCTTACCCCTTCGCAAGGCGAATGCACTGTATCCTGAGAGGCTTTCTACCTCTGAAAAGTGAGCAGGAACGGGTGTATTGCAAGCCTCTGCATTGCGAAGGGGAAGGTTGAGAGGGGGGTGGGCTAAAGCCTGACAACCTCAATGCACACTTCAAATAGTTGCAATATGGGATACCTTACTCGTCTAGGGGGCGAAGTAACTCTGATTCGGGGTCTGCCTGTTCTTCACTAGGGCGTAGCAAGGTGTTTGCCTCGTCTAAATGGGCGGGGCGGAGAAGCGTTTTGTGGGCGTTTTCGCGTGACAGCCGCGCCTCTAGGTGTGGGAACGCCGCCTCTACTGCGTTGTAGAGTGCTTGCCCCTCCGTATCGTGCTTAGAGGGGGGCTTTGCGAGGATTCTCCGCATCGTTAAGAGAGTGGTCTCATCTCCAACGTATTGAAGGACGTTTATAACGCCAGGGGGTGTATTGCGTAATTTGAGCGGCACTGTTTGAGGATCTGCCAATAGGAAATTGAGCATCTTTATATCCTTCTGTTCAAAGAGGGGGGCGTGTTGTGGCTTTATCTTGAGTAAGGTGAGATTGAGACTATCTACTATTTCTTGAGAAATATCGAAATTGGCATAGAGTTGTAGTAGTTGTATGAGAAACGGAGCCAGTTCTGGGCTAGGGTGTCGATGAACTCTCTCTAGGAATGTACGAACTGTCTGGTTGATATTGCTCCTTATTCGCACTATCATATGGACAGAGGTTATTAAGAGAGAGAGTATGAGTGAGACGCTTAGAAACAGGACACCGATAGCCGCAAAATATAGGGTTATGATCGGTGCAAACAGAAGTGCGAGGACTATCTGAGCACCGAAGGTTGCACGAATGCCTTTTTTTATTACGAGGTTGGTTTGAAGAATGACCTCTTTTGCCTCTGCGATAAGTTGTTCTGTAAGCGCAGTATCCTGTTCCGTGTGGACGGGTTGTATTGGCACATTGCTTTTCTGTTCAGTTGGCTCTATAAACTCTTGCATCGGACTCGCCTCCTTTGGTATCAATCCACATACACAAATTCATTGGTACAGAGCAGAAGGTGAACATACTCGCGCCATGCTGAGGTTTCGGTGGTGTTCAGGAACTGCTCACCGATTTGGGTCTCTTGGGGGGTAGGGAATCGCCCAAATAGTTGACGGTAGAGCCACTCTATCCTTCCTATACCCGATTCCCCTTTCGTTTCCCGCTCAAGGCGTTCTACAAGGGCTTTTGCTTGGGACTGCACAAAGCCACTATTCATTAGAAACAGCGACTGCGGGGCTACGGTAGAGACGTTACGCCTCTCTACGATGGTGGTCGGGTCGGCTCCATCGAAGAGGGGGCAGAATCCGCTCTTCTCGGAGCGTACCGTTTGTAGGTAGATGCTTTTACGGGGTGAGGTAAAGTCTTTATCGCCAACGCCCCCGCGCTTGAGTTCGAGGTTCCCGCTCAAAAAGAGAAGGGTGTCGCGTATCGCTTCTGCCTCCAAACGTCTGCGGGGGGCATGGCTTAAAAGTCGGTTGTCTGCGTCTTTCTGCTTTGCCGCGTTGGATACCGTACTCGCCTGCTGGTAGGTGTTCGAGAGCAGAATCTGCTTGTGTAGTTTTTTAAGCGACCACCCCCCGCGAACAAACTCTGTAGCAAGCCAGTCCAGAAGTTCGGGGTGGGTGGGACGCTCGCCTAACAGTCCGAAGTTGTTAGCAGTTCGCACTATCCCCTCTCCAAAATGGTGTTGCCAAACGCGGTTGACGAATACACGGGCAGTAAGCGGATGGTTGGGAGAGGTGAGCCACTGCGCGAGTTGTAGCCGACCACTGCCTTGTGTGATAGCGGGTGGGTTTGCACCTGCCAAAACGCTAGGGAAGCCGCGTGGTACTACCTCTCCCACTTGCTGATAGTCGCCACGCTTGTAAATGGGGGCATCCTGAAAACCCGCATACGGTGAGAGCGGACAGCCCCCCTCTTGCGCCCCGTTTGCGTACTCAATGGGGGGCGGAGTTGCTTTTGAGAGTGCTTCTAGCCGTGATTTGGCTTGAGAGAGGGTCTGTTGGGCAGTGGTGGGTAGGTACTTCCAGTCTGCGGGGTCGTTTATCCAGAAGGGAGATCCGTCGTTGTCGTGTGGGAAGGCGCGTTGTACCTCCTCTGCCGCCTCTTTGCGCTCTTGGGGCAGAGTGTCTTGGGGGAACGCGGAGACCCAGCGGCGTAGCGCGATTTGTAACGCCTTGTCGCTCTCCTGTTGTCTTCTGCCTTTCGTCTCTGCGTGGTACGACCACACTTCGGGATTACCAAACGAGTCGGCGTGAGGGTTGCCTTTGCCGTCGAGTAGGAAGGTGGTCGCGGTATCGGGAAACAGGTTCCAAGCGCGTTTCCCGTCTCGCTCTGTGATGTTGAGGTCGATGATAACCGTCTGGTGGGGGCTACTTGCGTTTGGGAGTATCTTGAGTTGGAGGGTGTCTCCCTTATGCACCGATACCGACAAGAGCTCTACCGAACCTACTCCCGACGAGAAGGGGGTCTCTGATTGTGGTTGCGCCGTTCCGCGAGTGAGTACCTCTTCTCCTGCAAGGGTTCGCTTACTTATGCTCCAACGTGTACCCTCTCTGTCTTGCTTATCAACACCCACTAAGCCGCCCTGCACTCTTACCACCCCGTCGATGGGGCTTTTCCATGCGAGAATAACTCCGTACTTGCCCAGCGTTGCCCCAAAAGTGAGGGAGGGATAGGTAATGCTTCCCAATGTGCGCGGAGCCATATTCCCATTTAGCGTGAAGGTGGGACTGCCCTCCTCTTCTCCCGTCCAAGCGTAGATACTAGCGTAGCCCTCTACGTTTTTTACGGGAGTTTTGAGGAGGGGATAGTTCCCATTTGTGAGGTAGGTAAGCCAGTTTCGGAAGGCGTAGGGCAGTAGTCCTTGCTGTTGTGCGAACTGCTCTGGGGTCTGTTTTGCGAGGTTGGTGGGGCGGTGATGATACTGCCATAGGGCAAGCAGATACCGCGCTGTCTCACCTGCTTTCTGGTTTGCGAAGAGGGAGAAGGGGGCTTGCTCTACGGCTTGGAGGTTGCGCTTCGCTTCTAAAAGTTGTGTGACAAAAGTATCCCGTAGTTTGCGCTCTTCTTGAGTGAGGAGGGGGATTTGCAGAGGGGTCTCTACCGCGTCGTTGGGAGAGGGGCGGGGCAGAATGTGGGTGCTGAGGAAGATACCCGCTAACCCATAGTAGTCCCGCATGGTGATGGGGTCGAACTTGTGGTCGTGGCAACGCGCACAGGCAATAGTCAAGCCCATAAACCCCCGACTTACCACATCTATCTGGTCGTCGGCGATGTCGGTGAGCATCTTTGTTTTGTCCGCGTCGCCGTTGCTCCAGTGTCCTATGGCGAGCATCCCCGTCGCAATCGTGCCTTCTATATTGAGGTCGCCGCGCTTGGGGGCAGGGAGGATGTCTCCTGCCACTTGGTAGGTGAGAAACTTATCGAAGGGAAGGTCGCTATTGAAGGCGCGAATTACCCAGTCCCGATACCGCCACATCTCGTTAAAGTCGCGAATAGTTCCCGTGTCGCGCTTGTCTAGCGAGTCGGCGTAGCGTACCACGTCTAGCCAGTGTCGCCCCCAACGTTCGCCGTAGTGAGGGGAGGCGAGAAGGCGGTCTACTACCGTTTCGTAGGCGTTGGGGGAGGTGTCTTTGAGGAAAGCGTCCTGCTCGGCGGGAGTAGGTGGCAACCCGATAAGGTCGAAGGTAACACGGCGAAGGAGGGTCGCTTTATCGGCAGGAGGGGCAGGGTGCAACCCATTCGCCTCTAGTTTGGCGAGGATAAAAGCGTCTATTGGGTTTTTGACCCATGAAGCCGTGTTGACTTTGGGAATGGGGGGCGACTTAGGGGGTACAAACGCCCAGAACTTTTTGGGGGGCTGTAGCGCAAAACTAAGGGCGGCTACCGTCAGCAGAGCGAGGCTTGCTACCCCGCTCCACACGCCTACGCGCCGCCCTCGAATCATGCTAATATGTCCTTTACGAGGTTGCCATATACGTCGGTTAGGCGATAGTTACGTCCCCCGTAGAAGTAGGTTAGTTTGGTATGGTCGATGCCCATGAGGTGCAGTATGGTGGCGTGTAGGTCGTGGACGTGGACGCGGTTTTCGGTGGAGTGCCAGCCATACTCGTCGGTAGAGCCGTAGACGAGACCGCGTTTTACACCGCCCCCCGCCATCCACATCGTAAACCCGAAGGGGTGGTGTTCGCGTCCGTTACCGTTCTCGGCGGTGGGAGTACGCCCGAATTCGCCGCCCCATATCACGAGGGTATCTTCCAACATCCCCCGCGCCTTGAGGTCTTTGAGTAGCCCCGCAAGCGGCTTGTCGGTAGAGGCGCAGTTAGCGGGAAGTTCTTCGCGTAGACCGCCATGCTGGTCCCAAAGTTGGCAACTCGACCTTTTACTGGTTGCGGTGTGGTAGACTTGTACCATTCGCACCCCGCGCTCCACAAGCCGCCGTGCCATAAGGCACTGCGTTCCAAAGGTCTCGGTCACTTTTTCGTCGATGCCGTACAGTTTTTTGGTCTCCGCCGACTCTTTATCCACATCAAAGGCTTCGGGAGCCTCCTTCTGCATTCGGTAGGCGAGTTCAAAACTAGCGATACGCGCCGCGAGTTGACTGTCCTCTTGCCGCTCTTTGAGGTGGAGTTCGTTGAGTTGGCGGAGGGTATCCAGTTGCTTGCGCTGTTTATCGAGCGAAATCTGACTGTTGTGCAGGTTTGCAATGGGGTTTTTGAGGTCGTTGACCAGTGTACCCTGATAGGTCGCGGGGAGGAAACTGGAACTCCAGAGCGGTGCGCCCTGTGCGGGTTGGGCGGGACTTATCACGATGAAGCCGGGCAGGTTCTGGTTCTCTGTACCCAAGCCGTAGGTAAGCCACGAGCCGAGACTGGGGCGCGAGAACGCCTGTTCGCCGGTGTTCATCTGGAGGCACGCGCCGTTGTGGTTGATGTTGTCTGCCACCATCGAGCGGATGATGCACATATCGTCTACACAGGTCGCGAGATGCGGGAACAGTTCGCTCACCTCCGCCCCCGACTGCCCGTGCTTCTTGAACTGGAAGGGAGAGCCGAAGAGGTTACCGGTCTTGGTGCGCTCTAGTTTGGGCTTCTCGAAGGGAAGCGGCTTGCCGTTATCGCGGGTGAGCAAGGGCTTGGGGTCGAAGGTATCGACGTGCGA
>OMJJ01000065.1 GCA_900299305.1 bacterium
AGAGAAGTATCTTGCGAACCCCAAGCACATTGAGGTACAGATTCTCGCCGATGCAGAGGGCAACACCGTTCACCTCTTCGAGCGTGACTGTTCGGTGCAACGCCGCCACCAAAAGGTGATTGAGATTGCGCCAAGCCTCTCCCTTCCAGACGACGTTCGCAACCAGATTCTAAACGATGCGGTAAGCCTTGCAAAATCGGTAGGGTACACCAATGCAGGAACGGTGGAGTTTTTGGTCGATGGTACGGGCAACTACTATTTTATTGAGATGAACCCCCGTATTCAGGTAGAGCACACCGTTACCGAGATGATAACCGGTATCGACATTGTAAAGTGCCAAATTCACATTGCAGAGGGCAGACCGCTCTCTGATAGCACCATCCGGATTCCCAACCAAGAGGCTGTCACCTATCGGGGGTACGCTATCCAGTGCCGTATCACTACCGAAGACCCCGCCAACAACTTCACTCCCGACTATGGACGCATAACCCACTACCGTTCGGCGGCGGGTTTTGGGATTCGTTTAGACGCAGGAACCGCCTTCTCTGGAGCGGTGATTACCCCTTTCTACGACTCGCTCATTGTGAAGATAACCGCGTGGAGCCTTACTTTCGAAGATACCTGCAACAAACTGCGCCGTGCCCTCAGCGAGTTCCGTATTCGCGGGGTGAAGTCCAATATCCCCTTCCTCGAAAACGTGATAAAGCATCCCACCTTCTTAGATGGTAGAGTGACTACCACGTTCATTGAGGAGCACCCTGCTCTCTTCCGCTTCTCACAACGTGCAGACCGCGCCACCAAAGTACTACAGTTTGTGGGCGATATTATCGTGAATGGAAACCCCACCGTTCCCCCCAAAAGCAAGCCCAAAACGTTACGTATCCCCCCGCTACCCCCCTACAACCCCGATGAACCGCTACAGAAGGGGACGCGCAACCTACTACAAGAGATGGGGGCAGAGAAGTTCGCGCAGTGGGTACGAGAGCAGAAGCGTCTGCTTATCACCGATACCACCTTACGGGACGCACACCAGTCATTGCTCGCAACAAGAGTGCGCTCTTACGATATGCTGGCGGCGGCAGATGCCATTGCACGAGACTTCCCCAACCTGTTTTCGATTGAGATGTGGGGTGGGGCTACCTTTGATGTCACCATGCGATTCCTATACGAAGACCCTTGGGAGCGGCTGGCACAACTACGTCAGCGTATCCCCAATGTTCTCTTCCAGATGCTCCTGCGGGGTTCCAATGCGGTAGGCTATACCAACTATCCCGACAATGTGGTGAAGGAGTTTGTGAAAGTAGCGGCGCAACGGGGTATCGACGTGTTCCGTATTTTCGACTCGCTAAACTGCATTGATGCCATGATTCCCGCGATAGAAGCGACCCGCGAGGCGGGAGCAATCGCCGAGACCGCCCTCTGCTACACCAGCGATATTTTCGATACCTCACGTCCCCGCTACAGCCTCGACTACTACGTCCGTATGGCGAAAGAGCTAGAGAAGGCGGGGGCTACCATGATTGCCATTAAGGACATGGCAGGGCTATGCCGCTCCTTCGCCGCCCGTCGATTGGTAGAGGTGTTACGGCAGGAGGTGGGGCTACCTATCCATTTCCACACCCACGACACGGCAGGGGGGCAGGTGGCTTCGCTACTGTTTGCGGCAGAGGCGGGGGTCGATGTGGTGGATACCGCTCTCAGTTCGCTATCGGGTCTAACCAGTCAGCCGAGTATGGAGGCGGTGGTTGCCGCCCTCCAAAACCAAGAGCGCGACACAGAACTTAACTTCCCCGCGCTTCTTCGCCATGCCGACTACTGGCAGATTGTCCGCGAACACTACGCGCCTTTCGAGAGCGACCTCAAGTCGAGTTCGGGAGATGTCTACCTGCACGAGATACCGGGCGGACAGTATAGCAACTTGCGCCCACAAGCCGAAGCGATGGGAGTAGGAGACCGCCTCGCTGAACTAAAGCGGATGTATGCTACTGTAAACACCCTCTTGGGTGACATTGTAAAGGTGACTCCCTCTAGTAAAGTGGTGGGCGACCTCGCTCTCTATATGCTCACCCACAACCTCACCCCAGAAACCCTACTCGAAAAAGGGAGAGAACTTCAGTTCCCGGAATCGGTGGTGGGACTGTTTGCGGGAGACATTGGCTTTCCGGAGGGAGGCTTCCCGCAAGAGTTGGCGAGTGTGGTTCTCAAAGGTCGAAAGCCGGTAGAGGGACGCTTGAGTGCTACGCTACCCGCTGTGGACTTCGAGGAGAAACGCAAGGAGTTAGAGGCAAAAATCGGACGCAAAGCGTCGGAGGAGGATGTTCTCTCCTACCTGATGTACCCCAAAGTGTACACAACCTTTGTCTCTCACCGCAAAGAGTACTCCGATGTGAGCGTGGTTCCGACCCCTGCCTTCTTCTATGGTATGGAGCCGGGCGAAGAGGTGACGGTTACGATTGAGACGGGCAAAACGCTCTTCATCAAGTTTATCGCTCGTACCGAAACAGACCACCTCGGACTGGTCACTCTGCTCTATGAACTAAATGGTCAGCCCCGCCAAGTGAAGGTAGAAGACCGCTCTGCGGTAGCCTCCGTCAAGCGTCATCCGAAAGCAGACCCCGACAATATGCACCACGTGGGCGCACCCATGCCCGGCGCAGTCGTAGAGGTTCGCGTAAAACCGGGAGATGCGGTAGAGAAAGACGATATTCTTATCGCCCTCGAAGCGATGAAGGTACAACTCTTTGTTACTAGCCCCATCAAAGCGACGGTGAAAGAGGTTCTGGTGAAAAACGGCGACCGCATAGACGGCAACGACCTACTGGTGATTTTCGACTAAACGACTTACGCGAGGCAGGGAGTTCTCTTCTACCAACAGCCCCCTGCCTTTCACTAAGGAGAAATGCGATGCCTACTCTTCGATGGAAGTGGCTCCCTATTGCCTTACTCACGTTTTTTGTCGCCCTTAGCAGTGCCTCACCTCAGAAAAAAAGCTCTATTAAACCTATTACCAAGCCCCCTACAAAGATTCAATCTCTTTTTTTTGCTATTAAGAAGGGGAATTTGGATAAGGTGAAGAGCCTTCTCAAAGAGGGCGTGAATCCAAACGCCAGAGATGACGAGGGAACTACACCTCTCTGTAGTGCTATATTGACATTCAACCGACAGGCTAAGAAGCAGATAGTAGAGGCACTGCTACAAAACAAGGCTGACCCGAACTTAGGAACACAAACCAAGCACAGGGGAGATATGAGTTTCCCTAGTGGTATGACTGCTCTCATGCTTGCTTCATTGATAGTGGATTATGATAGCGCAGAACTACTACTGAAGAGTGGCGCAAAGGTGGATGCAGTTAATGCTGACGGCAGCACTGCTATTATGTACACTAGTTTCTACCCAAGCAATGACCCAAAAGCGAAGACCTCGGTAGACCTTGCCTCCCTCTACATCAACAATGGAGCCGATGTCAACCATAAAGATAAGTCTGGCATAACTCCCCTTATGAGTGCTATCAACGGTTATAGTGTTGAAATGGTACAGTTTTTGTTGGACAAGGGAGCAGATATTACAATCAAAAACAAGCGTGGTCAAACTCCACTCCTCTTTGCGATACACAATATAAGTCTGCTGATTTCAGCAACTGAAAGTTACAAAGCACCGGCTCTCAAAATAGTGAAAGCCCTCATTGCGAAGGGGGCAGGACAATCTGAAGAAGAGAAGAAGCAAGCGTTGAAGAAAGCAAGATTCCTTGATCTCAAAGAAGTGGAGGCATTACTCAACAAGTGAATTTAAGGAACCTATCAAAAACACTTATCTCTAGCCTATGCCTACTCCTCCTGCTACTCGCCACCGCAAGCAGTTCGCTTTCGGCACAGGTAGGGCAGAATGCCCAACGTATTGCGGCGGGAACGTTCTCGAATCGCCCCAAACTGCTGTGGAAGTTCAAGACCAAAGGAGTGGTCAATGCTACGGCTCTGATTGCGGAGGGCAAAGTCTTTATAGGCTCCAACGACTACCGCATCTACGCACTAGATTTTGTGACGGGTAAGAAGATTTGGGAGTTCAAAACGCAGGGTGTAGTGGAGGCGCGTCCGTTTCTACATCAGGGAACGATCTATGTGGGTTCTGAAGACGGCAACCTCTACGCCCTAAACGCGGCGACGGGTAAAATGCGCTGGAAGTTCCAAACCGATGATAAGGTAATGGGGGGCGCGAACGTCATTCCCGAACCCAACGGCAAAGGATTCTGGGTGGTTTTTGGAAGTTACGATAGTAGCATCTACTGCCTAAATACTGCGAACGGCAAGAAGGTTTGGCAGTACACCACCGATAACTACATCAACGGCACTCCCGCTATCGGTAACGGTAAGGTGATTTTGGGAGGGTGCGATGGTGTGCTTCACATCGTGCGCCTCACCGACGGCAAAAAACTGAACACCGTTGCTCTGGAGAGTTATGTGCCGGGTTCCGTTACGCTGGATGGCGCACTCGCCTTCTTTGGGTACTACGGCAACGAGGTGCTTTGTGTGAACACCGATACCGCCGCTATCGTTTGGCGATACCGCGAGAGGCAGTTTCCCTACTTCTCTACCCCAGCAGTCGCGCCAGACCGCATCGTTATTGGGGGCAGAGATAAGCAGATACACTGCATTTCGCGGAAGGACGGGCGCAACATCTGGAAACTTCGTACACGCGGCAAAGTAGATAGTTCTCCTGTGATTTGCGACGGCAAAGCCATTATCGGGTCGGAAGATGGACGGCTGTACTTGGTGGATTTGCAGACGGGCAAGGAGGTCTACTCCTACGTGATAGGCTCTCCTGTTATCGGGTCGCCTATTATCGCGAACGGAACCCTCATCGTTGGGGCAGGGGACGGCTACGTGTACGCATTGGGAGGTAAGTAAGTGGACGAGACAGATTTTACTATTCGAGATAGCGAAGAGGAAGACCGCGCCCGTACCCGTCAGGTGCGCTGGTCGGTGGGCTGGGCAGAGCCGCCTACGCATCATCGTACATGGGCTAGTGTGGGCGCAGAGGCGTGGGTTTCGCATCACTACTTTAGGGAGTTTGTGGCAGAAGTGAATGGGGTGCTTGCCGCCCGTGTTGGGCTAGAGGCGTACTGCCCCCCTTTCGCCGAGATAAGTGACCTCTCGGTTCGCCCTGAGTATCGGCGTAACGGCTTGGGGCGCATCCTAACCCAAAAGTGCTTGGATGAGGCGGCGAAACGGGACATGGCGGCAGTCTTCCTCCAAACGGAACTAGACAACAGGACGGCACACCACCTCTACCGTAGCATGGACTTCTTCCCAACGGCTCAGGGCAAAATGCTCCGCATGGTTCGCTTCGTAAACTACCCCTTACTTGCCGCGTTCCGTCAGCAGTACCCCCTTCACCAGTACCGTTGTGTTCCCGTTGCAGACGTACCCCGTACTTGGAGCATGGAGTGGTCGGACTATGTGTCACAGAGTTCCCTGCACCTCCAACTTGCTGGCGGCGCAACCAAATCCGAGAGTGAGGGAGTGGCTCCTGCCCTCCGCGCCTTCGATTGGAGGTCAGCAGAGGCAGAACGGGGCTTGGCGGTGACTTTCGAGGCGGAAGCACTGCGCGATATAGAGCCGGAACACTATGTAGAACTGACGATTCGGGCAAAGAATCAAGGTAAAAAGGCAGAATCGGGTGTTTTTGAGATGATACTGCCCCCCGGTGTTCGGGTAAGTAGCCCACGCACCAACCAGAAAAAGGTGTTTGCATGGGAGTTGGCTCCGGGGGAAGAGTTGATGCAAGCCGTAGAGGTTCAGATAGAGTCGGATTTCGACGCGAGCACCCTCTGGTATCTAAACTACGGCAGTCTCCCCGTGAGTATGGAGACCTACTGGGCAGGAAACCGCGCCCTGCTCTCCGTTAGCCTTCCTATGGCGGTTCCGCCGCCCCAAGAGTAGTTAAAAACGATAAGAGAGGTTGTTCATGTCACGCTATCAACTTATTTTGCGCCAGCAGAATGGGCTTTCTGCCTACATTCTTCGCGACCACCAACGCCGCGCCGAAGCGGTACTATACCCCGAACTAGGCAACAACTGCGTGGAGTTTCGTACCACCCCCGACCCCGATGGAGACAGTAAAGGCGGAGAGGCTCTTCCCCCTGTAGACATCTTTGTCGCTACCGACGATTTGGAGAGCCTAAAAACGCACCCCTTCCATAGCGGTCAGCCTATTCTGTTTCCCTTTCCCAACCGAGTACGTGAGGGCAAGTTCTCCTTTGAGGGCGAGTCCTATTTTATGAAGGGGCTTCTGGAAAAAGGGTGGGACAAGGGGGCAGGGCAAGCCATTCACGGCTTGGTTGCGGATAGAGCATGGACGGTGGAGTTTGCAACCGCAGACGACTTGGGGGTTACGGTACGCAGTTCGCTACAACTCGATGCTATCCCCGACATCTACGAGCAGTACCCTTTTAGATGTAAAATCGCCGTTACCTATACCCTCAAAGAGGGGGTATTGGAGATGCTAACGGAAGTGACCAATACAGGTGATAAAACCCTTCCGATGGGGTTTGGAATTCACCCCTGGTTTCCGGTGGTGTTGCGCCCTGCCCTCCGTACCCCGGCGGGGCTAGAGGCAGTTACCGCCGAAGATAGGGGCAAGGCACAGGTACAGGTTCCCGCCGCCTCTATTTGGCAACTAGAAAAACTGATGCCCACTGGTGAAGTGGTTTCTGCGGAGAACACCGTGTACGATTTACGCGAGTGGAGAGCGTTGGAGACCCATTTCTTCGATAACGTGTTTACGCAGGTAGAGCACGCGGCAGACGGCTGGAGTTCGTCGGGGGTACGCGATACCGAGACGGGTTTGGAGATGTATATTGCGGCAGATGGCACTTTCCGCGAATGGGTACTCTATGCCCCCCTAGAGCGCAGAGTAGTTGCGCTAGAACCCTACACCTGTACCACCGACGCGGTAAATCTTGAGCCGCAAGGGGTAGATGCAGGGCTTATCGCACTCCCCGTGGGTGAGGTGTGGGCTGGTACTATCAAGTTTGGGCTACGGCGTATTGAGTAGCCGCATAGCCTTGTTTTGAAGCGGGGGGAGGTAAGAGTTTCTCTTACCTCCCCATTACTATAAACCCGTATTTTTACGAATGTGCTTTGTCTCCTCTTTCTCCCGAATATCCCTAATAGAAGCCTTTAATTAGCAAATCATGTTTCCCAAATAAGAGCAAATTTTGAGATGCGAAACGACAAAAGTTCGTAATCAGTTCCCCCTCAAAAGTAATCTGGTAAGAGTACGGTACACATCCCCGCAAATCTGCGCGTATCTCCTTCGGCTCTGGAATGGAATAAATACTTGGAGAGCAGAGGCTCTCCGTAAAGTAAGGTAAGGAGACCGTAATAGTATGAAACGGCAGGACGCAAAACCACATTTGACCACTCTATTCGCTTCGTTTTTGGTAGGTGTACTCTCGGTATCTTCGTTAAATGCCCAACAAATTCACGTTCAAAATATCGAATCGGGCAGTGTGCTACGCTACCCCGTCGCTATCTTAGAAGGCGAGTTGCAAGGGGAAGCGACTCATCACACCCAACTCACCTCCGCCTCGTGGGTAGAGCAAGCAAACCTAGACCATCGACACACCATCGTCGTCAATAATCTCTCTTCGCACCTGCCTTCGCGTACCTACCGCGCCACCATGTTTCAAAACCAGTTCAAAGCCCTTGCCGAACTCGTTCCCGGTGAGAACCACCTCCAACTACAGTGCGGGGATACCATTCAAAACATCACGCTATACTATCGCCCTGTACCCTCCATTCACAAAGTACGCTTCCTCTATGTTACCGATAGTTCTGGTGATACCCGCTACCAAACCCAGATAGCCAACGACCCGCAAGACTACAAAGCAAAAATCGACACCGCCGCAAAACTCATGCAGTCGCTGTTTGCAGAGCGCATGAATAAAGCGGGGCTAGGACGCAAAACCTTCACTTTCGATACCGACGCACAAGGTAAAGCCGTCGTCACCACGCTACGCCTTCCCTACAGTGCCGAACAACTCAAATCGGTCTCCTCCTATCGAATATGGAGCATCGCACAAGACCAAATCCGCAAACGCCTTCCCAACGAAAACGCGAAAAACCTCGTTATCACTGCCTTCTCTCGTTACGATAGCAAGCAGGGCAAGCCACTCGGCTACACCTCTTTGGGAGGGATGGATTTTGGGGTTATCAGCAACTTGGGAATGTGCAGTTGGGCAAGTAGCATCGCGGAGGTTTCCAACGTTTTCACCAACACTACTCCTGTAGATACCAAGCAGATTTATAATCAAAGTGCCTACCGAAACACCCTATGGGCGTTGGCATCTACCACTATGGGCGCGGCGATGCACGAACTCGGTCATGCTCTTGGGCTAGAACACTCCCGCAACGCCTACTGCGTCATGTCTACAGGCTACCAGTATTTCCATCGGGGCTTTATGGTAGACGACGCACCCAGTGACTGCAATATCCTTCCGCTCCATTTTGAGGAGGTTGCCTCTGTTACCCTAGAACCGAATTTAGCGCACCAACTCGCTACTAGCCCCTGGATGCAGACCAGTCAGCCCATCTCACAAGTGGCAAAACTGCCTTACAATCGAAAACCTTTCGCACTAAGACCCATTGTTCACTAAACTCCGTTGTATCTGTGCTACTCCGAACTACTTGCTCCCCCTCCCAGTTTTTGAGGGGGAGATTTTTTTGCCACTACCCAAAAATTATTCACTGGTAGGAACTACAAATACCCTCCCGTTACGTATTCATTAAGTAACCATACCGACAATTTTGAGGCAATAGTGAAACAAAATCCACCTCTCAGCCGTCTATGGTTTACAAGTAAACAATCGTGTAGGGGACTACCCCTAGTACCCACTCACACACTCTACTAGATAGTCAGCCTTGAGGAGCGAGAAAAAACAATGGAAACGATGTCTTGGAAACAAAAAACCCCTCTATTGGTAGCAGTACCTGTGGTATTTGGTTTGGGCGCGATAACCGCGATGGGCTTACGCGGCAACGCAGGCGCGCAAAATAACAAGCCCCCCGTACAGCCCGGCACACAAGTCGTTGAGATGCAGAACGCCTTCGAGCAGGTAGCAGAGACTCTGCGCCCCTCTATCGTGTTCATTCGTGCCAAACAAGCCGCCCCCGCACAGGGTGAAGGCGGAGACAATCCCTTCCACTTTCCCGGTGTACCAGAAGGGGATGGGCAAGATAATCCGTTCGGGAGAATACCCCGTAACTTCCAGATGCCCCGCCAACGCGCCACCGCCAGCGGCTCTGGGGTTATTGTACGCTCAGATGGATACATTCTTACCAACGACCACGTAGTACAAGGCGCAGACAAAGTAGTCGTGCGATTACAAGATGGACGTGAATTTACTGGGCAGGTAAAACGCGATTTTCGTAGCGACCTCGCCCTCATAAAAGTCGAAGCGACGGGGCTTCCCGCCGCCCAACTCGCCGACTCCGATAAAGTGAAAATTGGACAGTGGGCAGTCGCGTTTGGTAGCCCGTTCGGACTTAGCGACACCATGACGCTAGGGATTATCTCGTCGCTACACCGCAACCAGCAGATTGGCTTCGGTACAAACGGACGCTACTACCCTAGCCTAATCCAGACCGATGCAAGCATCAACCCCGGCAACTCCGGTGGCCCTCTAGTTGATATGTACGGGCGCGTGGTAGGTATCAATGTAGCCATAGAATCTCCCACAGGTGGAAGCGTGGGTATTGGCTTCGCGATTCCTACCAACACCGCAAAGTTTGTTATGGAGCAACTCATTGCGAAGGGAGCCGTTACCCGCGGCTACTTGGGGCTTGCCCCCAAAGCCCTCACCTTTGAAGACCAAAAACGCTACAACCTCACCAAAGGCGTACTGGTAACACAAGTACAAGAGGGAACCCCCGCCGCCAAAGCTGGCTTCCAAGTAGAGGACGTTATCGTCCGCTTCAATAACAAACCCATTGAGAGCGAAATCGACTTCCGAGATGTGGTAGCACGCACCTCACCGGGAACCTCTGTTCCCGTTACCGTAAAGCGCGGTGGTGAAGAGAAGAGCCTAAGCGTAACGCTAGGAACAATGGACGACAAGAAGACCGCCCAAGCCAACCCAACCCAAAAAGCGGAGACCAAAGGCAAACTAGGCTTGATGGTAGGCGATACCACCGACCCCGAAGTACGCGAAAAACTCAAACTAGATGCTTCTGCCAAACCTGCCGCCGTTATTATGGAGGTGGTAGACGGTAGCCCAGCTTCGGAAGCGGGTCTGCTAAAAGGCGACATCATCGAGAAAATAGACGGCAAAAATACAGCAAACGCAGAAGCCGTTACCTCTATGGTCAAAGCCCTTCCCGCTGGTAAGTCGGTTAATATGGTGATACGGCGTGGAGACCAGCACCTGCTCGTAAACATCGACCTAGAGTAGCGGTACTACAGTTTGAGGTGGGGGAAATTCGGGAGGGAATCCCAACGCTACTCCCCACCTCTTACGTGCTTTTGGATAGGCACGGCAATCGAAGAGTAGCGTGTTAAGAAAGTAAAGGTAAATCCAATGGAGACTTTTGCTCCAATAATGCAAGGTGAGAAACCGATTCGTGTACCCGAATGGGTATACTACTTTACCGACGAGCAGTTCATGCTCTGGTGTAAACAGAGAAAACTCCAAATCGCCCCCTCCATCCGAACCTTTCCCGATGAGGAGAGAGCCGCGATTTACAAATACATGGTGCGCCAACATCTCGTAAATTAGCACCACCCGAATCTAAAAAGGGAGGTCACTCATTTTTATATGAGCGACCTCCCTTTTACGTTGTGTACGAAACCTTGTACCTACACCGACCCCGCCATTTCGCGCTCTGCATCGGAGGGGGTCACTCGTGCCAGCAGTTTGTTAAGGGCATGAAGGTAGGCGCGTCCGCTTGCCACAATCACGTCGGTATGCGCCCCGCGCCCCGTGTAGATGTCGTTGCCGCGCCGGATACGGATAGTAACATCTGCTAGTGCGTCTATCCCCTCCGTCACCGACTGAATACTAAACTCTATCAGGTCGTTCTCCACGCCCACAATACGGTTGATAGCCCGATAGATTGCGTCCACCGGTCCCGTTCCATGACACGAGTCGATAAACTCACCCCCCGAAGAGTCGCGTATGGCAACCGTAGCCGTGGGAAGCATCTTATCGCCGCAAGAGACCTGTACGTGCAGGAGTTCGTAGCGTTGCTCTACGGTACTGGTTTCGTCGGCGGCGATTTTCTCCAAATCCTCGTCGTACACCTGTTTTTTGCGGTCTGCAAGGTCGAGGAAGCGGGCATAGATTTTGTCTATCTGCCCCTCGTCGTATACAAATCCAAGTTCCTGTAGACGGTGCTGAAGCGCGTGCCGCCCCGAACGTGCCGACAAAATGATTTTGCTCTCGTTGATGCCCACGTCTTTGGGGTCGATAATCTCGTAGGTGGTGCGCTCTTTCAGTACCCCGTCTTGGTGAATACCCGAAGAGTGTGCGAAGGCATTCGCCCCCACAATCGCTTTATTGGGCTGTACCAGAACTCCGGTGGTCGCGCTGACCATGCGGCTGGTTTTGTATATCTCTTGGGTAACGATATTCGTAACGCAGTTGTAGATGTCTTTACGGACGTGCATCGCCATAACCACCTCTTCCAGAGCCGTGTTTCCTGCGCGTTCCCCTATCCCGTTGATGGTACACTCCACCTGCCGCGCCCCGTTTAGTACCCCCGCCAACGAGTTCGCAACCGCCATACCCAAATCGTTGTGGCAGTGAACGCTAATCGTCGCTTTGTCGATATTGGGAACGTTTTCGCAGACGTAGCGGATAAGTGCGCCATACTCGCCGGGAGTGGTGTAGCCGGTGGTATCGGGGATATTGATAACGGTTGCCCCCGCCTTTATCACCTGTTCTATCACTTGGCACAGGTAGTCTTTGTCGGCGCGTCCGGAGTCTTCTAGGAAGTACTCTACCTCTCCTACATAGTTACGAGCGTGTTTTACGGCGGTAACTCCACGCTCCATCGCCTGTTCGCGGGTCATGCGGAGTTTGTGCTGTAGGTGGCTGTCTGAGACCCCCAAGCCCGTATGAATACGAGGGTTGACCGCCTCTTTAAGAGCGTCTGCCGCGACATCTATGTCTTTGGGAACGGCACGGGTAAGACCGCAGACCGTCGCGTTTTTAATAAGCCGACTAATGCGCTGTACCGCCTCGAAGTCACCGGGGGACGATATGGGGAAGCCCGCCTCAATTACGTCCACACCAAGCCGCTCTAGTTGTCGGGCAATCTCTAGTTTCTCCTCTACGTTCATAGAGGCTCCGGGGGACTGCTCTCCGTCCCTCAGTGTAGTGTCAAAGATGTAGATTCGGTTAGCCATTTGGTTTCATGCTCCTAAAGAAACGGGGTCGCCGTTGTCTGTTTTGCCTTCGCTCTTAGTGTTGTAAAGAGCGAAACTCTGGCGTTTTCGCCGCCGCAAACACAAAAAACCCCTCATCCCCAAGGGACGAGAGGCAAAGTTGCTCACGCGGTACCACCCTTGTAATCGGCTCATATTGACGGAATATG
>OMJJ01000066.1 GCA_900299305.1 bacterium
CTTAGCAACAGAAGTTACCGACGTACTTTAGGGGGCTTTTTGCCCTAACGTCGGTAGATGTGTATAGAGTAAAAACGGAGTGAAGTTCAGAATGGTATCGGTGTGTAGGTAGGGTTGGGTGTATCTGAATAGTTCTATCCAGAATCGAGAAATGCCCGGTGCGAACCTCTTGAGGTGAAGGGGTCAGAGGAAGGGGAGCGTCACTCCGCTTACTCTGAACCCATCGGTCTCCTTGCTACCGGGGGTTACAACATTACCTAATTATGTACCACCAAGTGACTCCGTGTGCTTGCGGGCGTATCCTTATGAGGGGGATGTCGTCCGCAAGCGATGTTTGCAGGAGTTCACGCGGAGATTCGCGCAGACTTAGAAGCGGCTTCGTATTCCCAAGCGTGCCACGAGTGCGCGGTATCGCTCGATGTCCTTTTTGCGGACGTAATCGAGAATACGGCGGCGGCGACCTACCATCATCATCAGCCCGCGGCGAGAGTGGTGGTCGTGCTTGTGGGTTTTGAGATGCTCGGTAAGTTGGGAGATACGAGTCGTGAGCAGAGCCACCTGAACTTCAGGGGAGCCTGTGTCGGTCTCGTGTGTGGCGTTATCGGTAATAACGGATTTTTTCAGTTCGGTTTTCAGCGGCAACGCCGAATGTCCTCCTATGTGCAAAATACAAGGAGAGTATGGCATAGTTTAGGGCTAAAGTCAATCAAAAATTATGAATTCGGGCAGGAGAGTGCAACTTTGGGCGGTAACTATCTGTCTGGTAATCGGGCTTTCTCCTTTGAGGGTACCGATTCTTCTATCTTAATGGGGTAACTAACTGCCTCTCCACTCTAAATAAAGCTTCTAATAAACTAATCTCTTTCTATTGAGACCAATCTTTTGCGCTTAGAAACCGCTATCGGGTACAATTTTTGAAGAACAAAGCAACCCTCTATTTTGTATCTAACAGGGCTACTTTGTCTCCACAAACCCCACGCCTACCCCAATCCGTTTACAAAAGTTAGTGGGTATTGGGATAAGAACGGGTTAAGGGTTAAAAGCCTTCTTTTGGGAGTAATATCTCTACATGATGTCTCGAACACATAAACACTCGGTAGCTATGATAACCGTCGGTACACTTCTGTTCTGTGCCGCACCGATATTCTCGCAGGTAGCGCTTCCGCAGATACCCAAGCAGGCGATACGCTATAATCGCGATATACGCCCGATTCTCTCCGCGAACTGCTTTACGTGTCATGGGGTAGACTCGGTAGCACGGAAAGCGGGGCTACGTCTCGATAGACCGGAGTTCGCCTACGCAATACGAAATGGACACGCGATTATCGCACGGGGCAAGCCGCAACAGAGCGAACTACTAAGGCGCGTTATTGGGCAGGGAGGCATTATGCCGCCGCCCTCTACCCACAAAAAACTGACCGCAAAAGAGATAACTACCCTTACCCGCTGGATAGCAGAAGGCGCGACCTACGAGGCACACTGGTCGTTTGCCCCCTTACCCGCCCAAACTCCAGTTCCCAAAGTAAAACAGAGCGGATGGGTACGGAATGAGATAGACTCCTTTATCCTCTCGAAACTAGAGAGCGTGGGCATCGCCCCCTCCAAACCTGCAACCCCTTCCGAATGGTTACGTCGCGTTACCTTCGACCTTACTGGCTTGCCGCCCACCCTGCCCGAACGAGAGGCGTTCCTCAACGATAAGTCGCCTAAAGCCTACGAAACCGTAGTAGATAGGCTCCTTGCATCGCCTCACTACGGAGAGCAGATGGCGGTTCCTTGGCTGGATGTGGCGCGTTATGCCGACAGTTACGGCTACCAAAGCGACCAACTCTGCCCCACCTATCCCTATCGCGACTGGGTGATAAAAGCCTTTAATAGCAACTTAACCTACGACAAGTTCCTCACCTACCAACTCGCAGGCGACCTCCTCCCAAACGCTACCCGCGACCAACGCCTTGCTACCGCCTTCAATCGGCTACACCGCATGACCAACGAGGGGGGAAGCGTACCCGAAGAGTGGAGGCTAGAGGGCATTGCGGATAGAGTACGTACCTTCGGAACGGGCTTTTTGGGCTTTACCCTAGAGTGCGCCCGTTGCCACGACCACAAATACGACCCCATCACCCAAAAGGATTTTTACGCGCTCTCCTCCTTCTTCAACAACATCGACGAGTACGGGATGTACGACCGCGCCGACATTGTACCCTCTCCCTCCCTCCTGCTACCTACCCCCGAACAGGAGAGACAGGCACAGAATGCGCAAGAGGCACTCGCAAGCAGTGAGCAGAAGGCGGCACAGAGTAGGCAGTCCGCAGAGAAGGCGTTCCAAGAGTGGCTTACCAAGCCTCATACCGCGACCCTACCCGATATGACCGGACACTTCGATTTTGAGAAGTTCGAGGGAAGCACCCTAAAAAACCTTGTCCCAAATGCAAAAGACAACGGCTCTCGCAGTGATGAGGTTCCCCTCGTACCCGGTAAAAAGGGCAATGCTATCCAACTCGACGGCGAGAACAACGTCAACTTTCCCGCGCTCGGACGCTTTACCCGACATACTCCCTTCACTATCTCGTTTTGGATGCGCGACCCGCGCAAGGTTCCCGGTTATGCCGTAGTGTTTCAAGCCTGTGACGGAACCGATGCCGGTCCACACGGCTACGACCTCCTCATCGACAACGGTAAACTAACCACCCGCCTCTTCCGCCACTGGCCCGGCAATGCTATCGCCGTCGCCGCCAAATCCGAGGTTCCCAAAGACACTTGGACGTATGTCACCGTGACCTACGACGGCTCTAGCACCGCGAAGGGGCTACGCATCTACCTTAATGGGAAGTTGGACGACCTCGAAATCGTGCGCGATAACAAAATGGTAAAAGGGAACGGTCAGCACACTCTCGTATTTGGGCAGAGATTTCGTGATAAGGGCTTTAAGGGCGGTAACATCGACGAACTTACGATTTTCAACCGCAACATCTCCCCTCTCGAAGTGGCACACCTCTACGATGGAAACGCCCTCACCACTGCCCTTACCAACCCACAGGCGCACCTAGCGGAACTAAAAGAGTACTATCTCTCTGCCATAGATAGTGAGGTACGGCGCACTACACAGGAACTCGCAAACGCCCGCGCCCACCAGATTGCGGTGGAAGACGGACAGTATGAGGTTGCTGTGATGGAGGAGATGCCCAAAGTACGCCCGACCTTTGTGCTGGCACGAGGACGCTACGACGCACCCAAAACCGATGCCAACCGCGTAGACAGGCACTTGCCAAACTCCATACTCCCCTTCCCCGGCAGTCTACGCCAAGACCGCTTGGGGTTGGCGCAGTGGATGCTTCTTCCCAATCACCCTCTTACGGCACGAGTAGCGGTCAATCGCTTTTGGGCAACCCTCTTTGGGCGGGGCATTGTGGAGACCTCAGAGGACTTTGGGGTACAGGGTAGCCCTCCCACTCACCCTGAACTGCTAAACTGGCTCTCCCGTGACTTTATTCGCTCTGGTTGGGATGTAAAAGCACTCGTCAAAAAGATGGTACTCTCCAGTACCTACCGCCAAGCCTCTGCCCTGCGCCCCGACCTCAAAACCCGCGACCCGCAGAACCTACTCCTTGCCCGTGCCGCCGCGCACCGC
>OMJJ01000067.1 GCA_900299305.1 bacterium
AACCCACCCCTTTCCAACCTTTCCCCTTCGCAAAGGGAAAGGCAAATGCACAAAAAAACAAAAGGCATCCTTGCTCTGAAACTGGTATCGCCTTTTCACAGATTCCTATTATGGATGCTTGAGGGCACTCACAACCTCTTCCGTTGCATCGGTTGCGCCTCTAGTTCCTACTTCCACCCGCTTCCAGCCTCGTAAAGCGAAATAGGCATCTACCGCTTGCAGAGTGTCTTTTTGTATCACTTTATCGCGTATTGTCAGACTACTATCCCTTGTTCTCTTTTGAAAAGCGGAGGCTTGTGCCTGATTGTCACGCCCTTTGGTATATACGCTCTGCTGTGCCAACGGCACGATTTGGGGCAGGGTATGCCTACCCTCTTGCATGGCTATCGCTTGGGAAATCGGTGAGATAGACTGTAGTTCCGCTTTCAAATCCACACTCTCTTGCGTAAGTGTATTGATATACTCCTCTTGTGCCTTCTGGGTTATCTCGTTACGAAACGCTTTTACCTGCCGTTCTACCTCTGCCTTTTGCCCCTTCAAAGCGGTCTCTGCGAGCGTAAGCGTGTCGGGTTTCGGTTTATCAAGGAGTGCTTGTAGAGCGCGTATCTGTTTACGAACACGTTCCAGCTTCGCCAAGTACGCCTCTCTTGCGGAAGTCCCCTGCTGTTCAAAGGCGGTTTTATAGATTACCTCATAATAGCCCAAATTCTGAATTTGTGTGGTGATATAGGCGCGGTGCGCCCCCTCGTCTGCGCTCAGTTTTGCCGCAAGGTCGCTTACTGCCCGGCGATAGAGGGCGTTAAGTTCCTTCTGCTTGAGGTTTACTTCGCGTTCAATACGTTGCGCGTCTGCCTGTGCGAGTAGTATTGCGTACTGCTTACGGAGGCTATCGGTTTGAACCACGATGTTCTGCTGACGCTCTTCGGAACGGGTATCGGGCAGAGTGGTGTTTGCGGTAAGCGGAGTAAAAGAAGGAGGGAGTTGTATCGGTCCAACACCTGCTTGCCGCTCCGCTCCCTCTATATTATGTGATACTGATAGAGGGTGCAGGGCGGTAAGCCGCTCCATACGCACATAGCGCAGAGGCGGGGCTTTTGGTGTAGTGGTGGAGGATTGGCAACCTACCAGAGCACAACAAAACAGGAGAGAGCAGAGGCATAGTCGCCTCTGCTCTTCTTGCTTCATACCTTGAAATAGGGGTAGGTGTACCTTCATGTTAGAACGACTACTTCTTGTCGTTCAGTGCCTTTATCACCGCGTCGGTGATGTCGGTATCGCCATACCATGCGACTACGGAGCTAAATACAACGGTAAAGCCTTTGTCTTTCGCAACTTTCCCAACCACTTCGCGAGTATCTGCCATAATTTTGGTGGTTACGTCGTTATCGAATTTTTGCAGGTCGGCGCGGGCTTTGTTTTGTGCGTCCTCAATACGTTTATCGGTATCACTGGCGGCACGGACGAGGATATTCAGGCGGTCTTTCTGTTGGGGGTTCAGCCCATTGCGATTGGCTTGTAGCTCATTAAACTCTTGGGTATATGCTTTGCTCTGATCTAAAAGCCGTTTCTGTTCTTTTTTCTTCGCGTCATCAAAGTTGCCGTTTGCGTGGCTCTCTTCAATCGTGAGGTCGCTCAGTTTCTTCTGGTCGGCATCGGTGAGGAGGGCGTTTAGTTGCCACGTTTTCAGCATAAGGTCGGTGTCTTGTAGGCGTTTGTTGAAGTCTGCTCTTGCGGTCTCTACATACTTATAGCCGTTACGCGCTTTGTCTTGGTCAAAAACAGCAATTTTAATACCGTCCGCCCCTTTTTGCCCCGCTTTCGCCCCAGAGAGCGAAGCGACAATACAGAGTACAATAGCCCCCAATATAATGGCACGGTAGCCCGCGGGAGTGTCTAGTTTCATGTTGGTAAGGTTCCTTTCTCAAAAGAGAGGAGTGCGCCCCTTGTAGAAGCGTAAACCCTCGTATCACATCTATCCTTGCGTAAAAGTACCACTTTTTCGCTAAATTTGAGACCAATTCGGTTTAGTACACGTTTCCAAAACTGATGTAGGTGCGTCCGCCCTCACTACCAAAACCGAAGTCGATACGAATGGGAGCGATAGGGGTACGCACTCGAACTCCAACTCCAAACCCAAAGCGCGGACTAAAGGATTCGGTTTGGGAGAAGCCAGAAATTGCGACTTTACCGTAGTTCCCGCCCCATGCGCCTCCTGCATCCATAAAGAGTACACCCGTAAAACTCTTCGCAAGAGGTTGGCGCAGTTCTGCGGAGAAGAGGAAGGACTTATCTCCCCAGAAGCGGTCTTCACGATAGCCGCGTAGCGATTCGGGACCGCCTAAGAAGAACTGCTCCGAGAAAGGAAGTTTACCCGTAGATAGCCCTAATTGAGTACGCAGTGCGACAGTAGGCTTTGTCTCATCGAGTTTCTTACGTTTACCGCGTAGGGGGATATAGTTCCTCAGTTCCACCATCGTTTTTGCGAAGAACGAACTGCCGAACACGTTCTGGTTTGCCACCGTCAACTGCGAGGGGTCGATGGGCTTGATGTCGGCATGACCAAGTTGAAGCGAAGCCGAGTGGTAGTAGCCACTTACGGGGTCTAGGAACAGGTCGCGGGTGTCATGGACGAGAGAACCGCCAAGCGATGCGATTTTAACGTTCTGCAAAATCTCAGAGTTGGTGGAGTCTAATGCGAGCGGGTTTGCCCGTACATTATCCGCCCTAAGCGTTACATCGGCGCGGTAGTTCTCCTTGAAGGGGCGACCAACCGTTACGGTTCCTCCCACTCGCTCTTCAAAGTAGCGGTTATCTTGAGTGGTGGTGGTCGTACCTACCGGCACTTGGTCGTTAAGGCGGTTAGCAAAACGAACGAACACTTTATCGTAGAGTTGAACACTTAGCGAGGTGTGCTTGGGGTCGAGCCAAGGCTGTACATAGCCCAGTTCCAGCGTAGAACGCCCCGTAATGCCGCCCGTCTCCCAGCGTAGGCTAACCGTCTCTGCCATGCCCCTAAAGTTGGTCTCTGCGAGTTGTGCAAACCCGATAAGTTGTTGTCGGTTGCTAAACCCAATACCTGCCGAAACCGTTCCGGACTGCTTCTCTTTTACGGTAAGCGAGAGGGAGAGTTTTCCTACCCCTACGGGGGTTCCTACCGGTTCTACGGTCTCGAACAGCCCCATATTAAAGATTTTCTGCTGGTCTTTACGAAGGTTATCAAAGTTGAAGTAACTGCCCTCTTGGGTCGTCATTTCGCGAAGTATCGCCTTCACCTTCGTCTTTTTGTTTCCGAGTATCTTGATTTCGGTAACGCGCTGAACCAAGATAGGAACCACCAGTACGCTCTGGTCGTCTAGTTTGGGACCTGGGTCTGCCCCCATCTCCGCTACATACCCTTTTTTGCGGTACATATCGAGAATGTTCGCGAAGTCAATTTGGAACTGCGAGAGGCTATAGACGGCGGTGCGCGTGACCATTTTGTCTATCTCGGCTACGGGAACGGGACCGGAACCAGTTATCTCTACGCGCTCGATTTTTGGGTTTTCGTCCACATCTATCACAACGGTACAGGTTCCGTCAGCAGTATTCTCCTGAGAACTCACACGCACAGAGGAGTCGTCGGAGCCAAAGCCGAACAGCCCTGTCGCAAAAATAGAGGATTTCATCTCTAGCAGTGCTTGGCTATCGCAGACATCCCCTACCTTTTTACGTGAGGTGGCGATGATAAAATCGGCGTTAAGAACCTTATTCCCTGTCACGATAATTTTGGCAATTTTACGCACACCTGCCGTTTGCGGTGAAGCGGTAGCGGAAGCAATAAAGGGGCTTGCGGTGAAGGTCATCGCGAGTACGGAGGCGGCAATCGCCCCCCTAAAAAGAGTTTTTACGTGCCATCCAGAAAGTGGCTTCATGTATCCAGTTCAGTCCTTCCCAAAGCCCCACTACGGGGCAGATACGAGGGTGCGTCGTTATTATAGCCTATTTCTTGCGAAGTTGTGGAATCTTCGTAAGAATTAAGATTGGCGGTAGTAGGGTTCTAGTTTGCGGCGTAGCATCCCTCTTGCGCGTGAGAGCCGCGTCTTCACATTTTCTAGGGTTAGCCCAGTCACCTCTACGATTTCGTTATAGGAGAGGTTTTGAAACTCACGTAGGACAACCACTTCGCGGTAGTCGGGCGGTAGCGATTCGATAGCGGCGAGTATCCGTGCGCGAAGTTCTCTATCTTCCAGTACGTTTTGGGGCGACTGGCTCCAGTCCGGTACTTCGAGGGTTAGTCCCTCATCTTGGAAGGCTTCGCGAGGCTGGTCAAGCGACTCGATTCGTAGGGCGCGTTGGCGGTCTCTTTGCCGAATACGGTTGATACAGAGGTTACGGGCAATCTGATAGAGCCAAGTAAATACCTTCGCCTCACCCCGAAACTTATCGTAGTGCTTATAAGCACTGATAAAGGTCTCTTGGGTGAGGTCGGTGGCTTCTTCGTAATCTCCAATGAGGCGGTATATTACATTAAAGATTTTACGTTCGTATTTTTCGACCAGTTGGTCAAAGTTTAGATTGCGGTCTGCATCTTCCGGTTGGAACGTATTCACGACAGTTACGGCATCTCTCTGAAGCCCCTCCGCAGGGCGAAGCGGCATCTGGGTTGCCCGATCTTGCACCTCCGGAACAGAGGTGATGGCACACATCACGCCCTCGTTCTGGAAGGGGTATCGGTTCCAATCTGCACAGGCTCCGGTACGTGCCAACGCCATAATTTGATACGCCTCTCACCGCATATAGGATTAGGATATGCCTATAGGACGAAGTGCCACAGGCTTTGTTACAGTGAAAAGTGAGAGAAATTTATTTCCGGAGAGTGCGCCCCTTCATATCGGGGTAACATCTACCCTTATTTTCGACCTACCACCTAAAGATTCCTTCTGCCAAAATACGTTGCTCGTTCTGTTCACGTATCTCGTATGTCGCTTGGTAGCGGTCTTTTATGCGGAGGCTGGTGCGGAAGGTAAAGAGGTCGTGAGCCGAAGAGAGGCTACGGCTATAACTGATATAGACCGGACCAAAAAGATTGCGCGAGAGGTTGAGCGTTACGTTGCGAATAGGGTCGAAGGTAAGTGAGAGGTCTCTCAAACCGAGTTGTTCGGCGGGTTTATCGAATATATCGGGCAGAACTGCTCCTGTGAAGGCACTCGCTAGTTGCTGAGTAAGCACCTGTCCTGGGCTAGAGCCGAATCTATCGAGTTGGGTGGGGTCGCCAAGTAGAAGGCTTTGTAGGAAGGTTTGCGAGTTGATACGCGGGTCGGTAGAGGAGACTCGCAACTTAGACTCGCCCGTTACAGGGTCTACCACCACTCCCGTTAGAGGTCCCTCAATGCGTAGCAGTGTCCTTTCTCGTTCGGTTCCTGCGCTAAAGTTGCTATTTCGGATAAGGTTGGCTTCGGCGCGGAGGCTGACATCCAGGGCGAGAGTCTCTTCTCCACCCACAGAAACGGGGTACTTGAGAGTGATAAAACTGGGTGTAAGCAGACTCATGCGCGTTGTCACCATACGCAGATGCCCTCCCCCAAGTAGGTTCAATCGTCCTTCTAAGTGTGGCTCTGCGGGAGAGCCTTGCGCGGTGAGGGTTCCAACCACTTTAGTATCCATCATCTGATTGATAAGGCGGACATCACTTCCCGCTATAAAAGAGAGGTTAAACTGAGGATAGGCGGGGAGGCGTTCTGCGGTACTCGCCGATGCTAGAAACTCGCTAGGCAGAGCGAACTGCGTATTCGATAAGACCATCTTACCACTCAGTAGCGGGGCTTTGAGAGAACCTGTAACCCGCATATCGACCAGTGCTTGCCCTCGTGCCGCTCCCGTAGCCGCACCGGGAAAGGGAGCCTCCTCAAAGGCGATTTTATCTACACTAAGTTGTAGCCCTCCATCAAGGCGCGGTGCTGAGCCTTCGGTTATACCTAGCGGTAGCCTTCCGGAAAGCAGTACACTTGACCCCGTACTCTTTTTAGCGAACTCCGAATCGCGGAAAATCTGGGTTTTGCCAGCAAAACTCTTTACAATGAGGTCGCCCTCCGCCATCTCAAACTGCCCCTCTACCTGCGCCAAGCCCGTTGCGATTTGTGCGAGTTGGAGTCTCTTTGCCGTAAGGTGCATTTTTCCCCGAACATCTTGCAAGGGGTCTTTCTGGGTTCCTTCGGTCTGCAGCGAGAGTTCTAGCCTCCCAGTACTCGCCTTGTGTAGCAAGTTAGGAAGGAAGCGTGCAAGGCTTTGTAGGTTCTGCTCATCGTCGCTACGGGGAACCAGTTGCGCGGAGGTGCGAATCTTGGCGGTAGGAGGTACAAATGGGTTCGTCCACTGAAAACCCTCCAGAGATGCCGTACCACGTAGAACTGTATCTTGGTAGCGCACAGCAATTCCATCGCTACGCACCACCCCATCCTTCAGAGTAATATCGTTGATGTCGAACTTGTCGATAGCGAGAAGAGAGTTCCGCGTCTTATCCGAAAGCAGTTTTCCAATATCAATCTTACTGAGGTTCACAGAGCCTTGCTCAATGTCTGGAGAGTTCGTCTTACCTTTTAGCGAGAGGGAGATACTCCCCCTTCCTTGTATGTCGGGGGTTCCGGTAAGCGCAAGCCACCTCTCCAGTTCGGTAGGAGACTGTGGATTGGCGGGGGCGCGTTCCGGTAGGTGTAGCCAGCGCGACAGGAAGGCAAGATTGAGGTCGTAGGTGGTGAGAGTCGCGTCTATATCGCCCTCATACTCTATTTTATTCGCAGTAATATCCACTGCCCCCTCTTGAGCGGTTAGGCTAATTCGTGGGAAAGTAGCGGCGGTTTTGGTAAGGGTTCCGCGCCCCGCGTTCAGGGTAATAGGGTAGCGGTCTATGGTAAAGGGGGTTTCATCCCAGTTAATCACAACAGTGGGCAGTTCACTCGTTCCACCTATCTCCAGTGTTCCGGAGGTAGTGCCTTCTAGGGGGCTAAGTCCGTTTGCTACAGCAAGTAGCGGAAAAGTCGCCTCTTTTGTGGTGGGTTTGCGGGTACTCTGTGCCTCTCCGCTAATCCGCGTTAGGAAATCGCGGATACCCATCACGCTGATACCAGTCCACCCTGCTTTTCCTTCTATAGATTTCTTATCTATGTCATAGTTTAACCCAGAAAGATAGACTCTTCCTTCTGTAGAGCCAAGCTCACCTAGTGTCGCGTTTTCTACAACAACGTTTCGTTGCCGATAGTTCGCCGCAACATTGAGTAGCCCAAAGGGGTAGGTTTGGTACTGCAAATCGGTGGCTTGCAGGTGTAGATTAGCGGCAGGGTCGTCGATTTTCCCGCTAACACTCGCACGTGCAAACAGTTTGCCTTGTAGCGTAGTTAGGTCTTCCGAGGTCTGGTAGGGTGCGAGTAGGGAGGCTATATCCAGTTTTTCCGCCCCGATGTTCAGTTTGAGCGTTCCATCGTTGGCAAGTGTGCCTTGTGCGGTAATGGCTCCCTGAGCAATTTCTGCAACTGCTTTTTCGATAATGGCGGTCTTGTCTCGAAGGCTGAGGTCGATTTCAGTGCGGACAAGAGGGAGGTCTCCCACAGTTAGGTTGTTTAGGGTAATATGGGCAGGGGTGCGAGTCTGAATGTCTTTGGTGGTTCCTGTCAGAGAAATCTCTCCTGTAGAGAGTGACCCCGTAAGTGGGGCGCGGCTTGCCTGTACTCCCGCCATTGTAAGCAGACGGCTTAGGTTCATCTTCTCTACTTGGGCAGTAACTGCGACGGTAGGCGGCTTGCTCTCCATGTTACCTAGCCCATCTATAAGCGCGGAAAAGGTGATAAAGCCGGGAGTAAGTAGAACATTACCTTGCCGTACTACTACCCGGTCTCTACTCGCGTTAACCACCCCTTCCACGCGCTCAGACTCAAATTTTCCTACTCGCACGTTAAACGCAGTAAGCCTACCCGCTACCGTTGGGTTGTCCCAAGTACCAGAGATTCGCGCCCCCATATCGGCATCACCTCTAAGGTAGGCAATGCCTTCAATGGGAAAGTCTGTCCTCTCTCTTTCTTTATCATTTGAACCATTTTTCGGGTTAAAACTAGACAAAATCGGGTTTATAGAGCCTATATCCAGTTCGTCCCCTGCAAAACGAATATCCAGTTCGTGCGTTTTGCTGTTGATGTCGCCTTGAGCAGTTACAAAACCGCGGGGGTCTTCTATTAGCAGGTTTTGCAGGTGAAACCGCTCTCCTATAGAGTCTGCCTCCAAGTGGATGGTGTGGAAGTTCTGCCCATTTACTTGGAGTTTGGAGGCTTGCGCGGAGAGTAGCGATTTCCAAGGGGCTTGAGGTCGCTTTTGGAAATTAGCGGAGACCTGAACTGTACCGGAGAGTGAGGGGACGGATTTCACCTCTGCCCAGTACGGCGCAAGTTTTTCGAGCAGGATGTCTCTGCCTTCCAAAGAGAGGAGGGCGAGGTCGCGCTGGGTCTGCGTCTTGAAAATGACTTTTTGCTTCCCGCTATGGGCATGGAGTTGGAACTGTAGTTTTCCTTCAGAGTAGACCAAACCTGCTTTCACATCCTGAAGGGTGGTGGTGTGATTGGTAAGTGTGGGTAGGTTCCAGTGCGTCGAAACAGAGGCGTTCTTAAAGGTTCCCGATGAAGCGACCAGTACATCGCCCTTGCCTTCAAGTTTTAGCAGTTCGCGCTGTAGTGTGGGTTGTTTGGTTTGGAGGAAGTTGGCAAGTACCGGATAGTGTAGTAGGGTTTGCGTGGTCAGCCCAGTAAGTCTACCCTGCACCTCATAGTTGGGTACGGTCTTCGTAGGCGCAAACAGGGTTAGGTTATGGATACTGCCCTGCGCTCGGACAGGTGTACCGGCATAGTTTCCCGATAGCGAACCTTGCAAGGTAGTCGGCGTAAGAAAGGCGGTTCCCGATGCGTTGGCAATCGGTGCTTCAATCCGTTTTCCGTTCGCCGATACCCCTTTAAGGTTCAGTTTTGCAAAGGCTTGTAGGGCATTCGGGTCGAAAGTTCGCTTATGAAGCGGAGCGGAGTAGTGCGCGGTAAGGGCTATATCGGCTTTGCCTTGTGTGACTACTGCCTCACTTGCAGGAAGTATGCGCTTCCCAACTTTGTTTAACTCTAACCCAAAAACCTCTACATTCGCTTCTATCTCTGTAGGGTCAGGAGCAACTACGCCTACCGCATGAAACGCCTCTGCTATCCCCTCCCACCCCTTAGATTTCACATCGAACAGAACACTTTTATTGGGACGAATTTGGACAACCGCATCTACTCTATGAAGCGTAGTCGCAAATGGAGAGGCGGGTACGCCTTTAGGGTGCGGGAGTTTAGCATCCTTGTAGTTCAGTGTGCCTCCCTCCACTACCACCCGGCTTACTCCCGTGCGCTTCGACTTGGGCTTCCCACCCAAAAGATTCTGGAGCATGGGAAGCAGATTCAACTGCCCTTTTGCATCACGGCTTAGGTTGAGTTCAGGGTTTCGCACAGTGATTTGGTTTAGGACGGGGCGGAGGGTAGCGGGGTCATCAAAGAACTGATTCAGCTTATAATCGAGTGTTACCTCTTCGGCTCTCCCTAGCAGAGACTGGGGCTTCTGTTTGTCGCTAAGGGTGATATGGCTAAGAACGATACTGTTTTCAGCATCACGGTTCCAAAAATCGCCCCTTATCGCTACATTCCCTACTGTAACCGCTTGCCCTGCTTGCTCTGTTGCTATGACTGAGACAAGGTAGCCTAACCGTTTACCGAGTGTGAGGAAGTTCGCGATGTGGCGTATGTAGTTGGTTGCACCTATTAGTAGTAAGAGGAGGGGCAGAGTGAAGAGGAGCAGGTTCGTCCAAAATCGTAAGCGTCTCATTAGGTTACGCTGTTGCCTCCCCCAAAGGGTGTAAGGGGGAGGCGGGTCTTACTATACAGGAAGTTTAGCCTTCCCAGTCCACGTCCATCACTTCACGGGCATGGGAGACAATGAAGTCACGGCGCGGCTCTACTTTTTCGCTCATGAAGATATCAAACATCTCAATAGCGGCGGGGAGGTTTTCGGCATCCAGTTGCACTCTTGCAAGCCGCCTTGTTTCGGGGTTCATGGTGGTCTCTGCAAGGTCGTCCGCGTTCATTTCGCCCAACCCTTTGAAGCGCGTTATCATAATATCACGCTTACTCTTTAGCGATTTGACCACCTCATCACGTTCTGCTTCAGACTTTACGTAGCGTTGGTCGTTCTTTCCGATTTTGATACGGAAAAGCGGAGGCTGTGCCACATAGACGTGTCCCTCTTCGATTAGGGGGCGCATATAGTGCCAGAAGAAGGTAAGTAGGAGTGTTCGGATATGGTCGCCGTCTACATCTGCGTCGGTCATAATGATAATTTTGTCGTAGCGCAGTTTGCTTAAGTCGTAACTCGCTTTGTCCTTCTTGTCCTTCTCATTGAGCGGGGCTTCGCCGATAATCTCCTCTTCTTCCTCGGTTGCGCCGTAACTTATTCCAGTTCCGAAGGCGGTTATCATGGCGCGGATTTCACGGTTCTCCAGCACTTTATCCACACGGGTCTTCCCTGCGTTCAGGATTTTACCCCTCAGCGGCAGAACGGCTTGGGTACGCCTGTCGCGCCCTTGCTTGGCGGGACCTCCTGCGGAGTCTCCTTCCACAAGAAACAGTTCGCACTTTTTGGGGTCGCGTTCGGTGCAGTCGGCGAGTTTACCGGGTAGTGAGTTCGATTCGAGTGCGCTTTGGCGTTTCACCAGTTCGGCGGCTTTACGGGCGGCATCGCGGGCGCGTTGGGCAGTAACCGCTTTCTCTACAATGCGCTTACCAATCGCGGGGTTCTCTTCTAGGTATTCGCCCAGTTTTTCGCCCACGATGTTAGCAACAATTCCATCTACTTCGTTATTAAGAAGTTTCGCCTTCTCCTGTGCATTAAAGAGAGGGTGCGTTAGTTTCACAGAGACAACGGCGGTTAAGCCCTCGCGCACATCATCACCAGTAAGGTTTAGGTCTTTGTCTTTCAGTAGCCCATTCTTACGGGCGTAGTTATTGAAGATACGTGTGAGCGCGGTCTTCAAACCAGAGACGTGGGTTCCGCCATCAGGGGTATTAATGTTGTTCGCAAAAGAGAGTATCGTGTCGGCGTAGCCATCGTTGTACTGAAGGGCGACTTCGGCGATAGTAGTATCGCGCACTCCACCAAAGTAGATAGGTTTATGCACGGCACTCTTGGTCGAGTTGATATGCTCTACATACTCGATAATACCTTTGGTGTAGTGATAGGTATGGGTAACGGGCTTGCCGTCTTCACCAAAAGCATCGCTGTCACGCTCATTGCGGAAGGTGAGCGTTAGCTCTTTATTCAGGTAGGCGAGTTCGCGCAAACGTCGCTCAATGCGCTCTGGGTCGTACTGATGTTCGCCAAAGATTTCGGGGTCGGCGTGCCAGTGAACGAGGGTTCCGTGTTCCGTTGCTTTCGCTTTCCCCGTCACTTTCAGGGTCTGCACGGTCTCACCGCGCTCGAAGCGGATATGGTGTACTTTACTGTCACGGGTAACGGTAACGGTAAGGTAGTCGGAGGTCGCATTTACGCACGAGACCCCTACCCCATGTAGCCCACCAGAGACCTTGTACGCCCCGCTATCGAACTTACCACCAGCGTGGAGTTTTGTTAGAGCGAGTTCGACCCCCGATACACCATATTCGGGATTTATGTCTACCGGAAAGCCGCGCCCGTTGTCACGAACGGAGACGCTGCCATCTTTGTAGAGAACCACGTCGATGAGGTCACAGTGCCCTGCCATCGCTTCGTCTACCGCGTTATCGCTCACCTCGGTAAAGAGATGGTGCAGTGCTTTGGCATCTGTCCCTCCGATATACATACCGGGTCGGCGGCGTACCGCCTCCAGTCCCTCTAGTACCTGAATTTGTGAGGCGGTATACTCCTGAGAAACGTGTCCTACTTTACTGAGGTTCGCCAGTTGCGCCTCCTCTTCGGCTCTCTGTAGGGCGGTTCTTACCTCAGTTGTAGGTTCTAAGAGAGGGGTTGAGGGGGTGGTCTCTTGGGGTGGCGTTGTTGCCATGCTGTTGCGTTTCCTCCGTGCGATGTGCGTCAATAACTTTCAAAAACTACCTCTATTTTAGCACAAAATCGCACCTAAATACTATGGGTTCTACTCTCGAAACAAGGTCAAACGTGAGTAGTTCAAAGCACGTTCGACCTCTACAAATTGCCCCTTTCTAGGGGGTTAGGCGCGGTATCTGCAAAATTCTCCTTGACAAAATGCCAACTATACCGTATATTTCTTCTGGTTGCAGTTGACAACTTGGGGGGATATCGTCTAGAGGTTAGGACGAGGGATTTTCAGTCCTTAAGCCGGGGTTCGATTCCCCGTATCCCTATCATAAAACAGGCATTGCGCCGAGGTGGTGGAATGGCAGACACGTACGCTTGAGGTGCGTATGCTCACAAGGCTTGCAGGTTCAACTCCTGTCCTCGGCACTCTCCTCTCTCTGAACTTTCAGAGAGAGGTTTTATTTTTTCAAGATGCTTAGTTATCGGGGGTCTCTTCTCCCAAAAGATGTCGCACAGTATACATTTGCCCCACATGATAACTGACGTGGAACACGGCGTACTTTATAAACTCTACCTCTCCGCTCCCCTCTTCGGTAACGTTGAGGGCTTTGAAATGCTCCACAGCCTCCTCCTTCACCCGCTTGAGTTCTGCCCAAACCTGCTCTGCCGTCATAGCAAGATGCTCTGCGGAGAGGGGGGTCTCGTTGACACACGGATAGTACCTAAAATGCGGATGAATGAGAGGGCTACTTATCTTTAGTTTAGCAACGTCTCTCTCCTCTCCTGCCCCGTCACCAGTAAAGCGCATCGCCAACCAGTAGGCAGTATGCCCCGCCAGTTCTCCCACCGAAAGTAAATCCTTAGAGGGTCGCTTCCACACGTTTTCGTCTGCCAGCCCCTCAAAGGCGAACTGTGCCTCGTAGTATCCCAAATCTAATAACGCTAAGTAAGCCTCTATCATGGTCTTCCCTTGTCTATATAGTGTACACCCAACTCTTCACTCTGCCAACGACCTGAAAAGCGGAAGAAGATACCTCCGCTAAAAAGAGTTTCTACACCTCGATACAGTGGGGCAGACAAACTTTAGATGCCAGTCGCTCGTATAGATATAGTAATCTCTGTAGAAATCTGAGGAAATGTAGATTGACAACTCCCCAACAAATGCCGGCTCTCTTCGTAGGACATGGAAACCCTATGAACGCGATTGAAGATAACCTCTGGAGCAGGGCTTTTCTCTCTATGGCAACACGCCTACCTACCCCTCAAGCCATTCTCTGCATCTCGGCTCACTGGTATATAAACCATACACAAGTAACAGGTAGTAGTCATCCCAAAACCATCCACGATTTTGGCGGATTTCCCCGTGAACTCTTTGAGGTAGAGTACCCTGCGCCGGGAGCACCTGCTCTTGCTAATAAAGCCGTATCTACGCTAGGACACTACGGCGCAGAAGTGAACCACGATTGGGGACTTGACCACGGTACATGGTCTGTACTAAAACACCTAAAACCCGCCGCAGACATTCCTGTTTTACAACTTAGCATCGACTATACAAAATCGCCCAAGGATCTCTTGGAAATCGGAAAGGTGCTTGGTAGCCTGCGAGAGGAGGGGGTTTTGGTTATGGGGAGTGGGAATATCACGCATAACTTACGCGACGCGATGAAACACTGGGGGCAAACAGACCCCGCTACACCAGAATGGGCGGCGCGTTTCGATGCAGAGGTAGCACAAGCCATGGAGCAACACGACAACGAGTATCTAGCCACTCTTCCGAGCAAGGCTGAATTCTCACTCTCGCACCCAACTGCCGACCATTTCCTACCCCTACTCTATGTTGCAGGGGCATCTCGCCCTTCAGACCGTGTCTCGTTTCCTATTACGGGATTCGATATGGGGTCGCTCTCTATGCGTGCCGTACTCTTCGAGTAGATAGGGTTAGCAGCTCTTCACTATCGCCAAAATCTTTGCTACAACCTCCTGCTCTGTTATGGCTTGCATACAGTGCGGAACCGCATACGCGCACTTGTGCCATGTACAAGAGGCACTACACGCCTCCCTATGCGAGATAACGTTCTCCCGCTGACCGTAAGGGCAAGCCCTATCAGGGTCGGTAGGACCTATAAGCGAGATAACAGGACGCTCTAAAGCCGTTGCAAGGTGTCCCGACCCCGTATCTCCGCAGACATGAACAGCCGAGTGTTTCAGCACTGCCCCCAACTGTTTGAGGGAGGTTTTACCCACCAGATTGGCAAAAGGAACCTCTACCTTCGCGGCAACTGCTTCCGCTACGGCTCTGTCTGCCGTTACCAGCACCGACGGAATTCCCTCCGCATGAAGCGTGTTAATAAGTCCCGCATAGTGGTCGGTACCCCACTGCTTGATAACGGCGGCGGAAGCAGGGTTGAGAGAAACAAAGGGACGCTTGGGGTCGATACCCTCCGCCTTTAACAACTGGAGTACCGCACTATCGTCTTCGGGGGAGATATGGAAAGGGAAGGTCACTTTCGGTAAGTTTTCCACCACATACTGAGCCACATCGAGATACTGGTCTACGATATGTACGCTCTCTGGACGGCGGGGAACGGGGGTATTGATATACTTTGCGAGTTCGCGTTGCCAGTGGTAGCCTAGTTTCAGCCTTGCCCCGCTTGCCCTTACGATAATGGCACTCTTGGTAAGTCCCTGCAAATCCAGCACCGCATCGAACTGGTACGCTTTCAGGGCGTGTAGCCTATCCAGATAGTCGCGCCGTGCTTCTGGTGAGAGGAGCAGTTTGCTGTTCAGTTTTGGAAAGGGTATTATGCCTTTGAGATAGGGGTTGCCTTCTAGCAGAGTTTTGAACGGCTCTTCTACTGCCCAGTAGAGTTCGACATCGGGGAAAGTTTGCCCAATCGCAGAAGAGACAGGAAGGGCGTGGAGAATGTCTCCTATCGCGCTCAGTTTTACAATCAGTATGCGTCGAACGGGATGCGAGTTTACGAGAGGGATGAGCATTATTTACGGCGTTCCTGCGTAGTGGAAGGGGATTTGATACGGGCGGTCTTGAGTTCCTGCATATACATCTCTCCCTCCGGAAACACTCCCGGAGAGGCTTTCCAACGGTCATGGAGCCACAGCCATTGCGTAGGGTATCTACGGATTTGCGCCTCAAGCCGTGCGTTTACCAGCGTCATTATCTGCACAATATCCGCTTGCTTATCACTAGAGGGAGGTATCACGACGGGCGGCTCGAAGGTGATGTGGTAACGGTTATCAGGCATACGCACACACCACGAGAACACGAGCGGGGCTTGCGTCTTCAGGTGGAACACGGCGGGACCATCCACTGTACCCGTAGGATACCCCATAAACGGCACAAACACGTCGATAGCGTTCTGGTCAGGTAGAATACCTATCAGTTCGTTCAGTTTAAGGTGTTGCAGTACCCCCCGTGCCGAGTTACCCCGTAACAGAACATTTGCCCCGCTCCCGCGTCGGGTCTCTTCGAGGAGTTTAGAGGCGTTTTTCACACGGGCATCCCGTGCCACCACGTTAAGGGGATAGCCATGTGTGGTGAACCAACGCGCCATCATCTCCCAATTCCCAAAATGCCCCGTCATTATCAGCACTCCCCTACCCTCTGAAAGTGCCTGTTTTAAGTTCTCTTCTCCTTCTACCGTCACCAGAGCGTCTACGGCTTGTTTATCTAGGATAGGAAGTTTTACAAACTCCGTTGCGAGTTGCCCAAAGTGCCGAAAGACGGCTTTTGCCATTCCTGTTATCTCTTTTTCGGACTTTTCGGGGGAGTAGATGAGCGTAAGGTTTTTGTGCGCGACTTTGCGGTAACGCTTAAACGCATGATAGAGCAGAGTACCTAACCCACGCCCCAAAAACCGCGCCATGCCCCATGGCATAACACGCAACGGCAGAATGATACAGGGTAGGAGGAGATTACCCACACCGCGTTCGAGGCGTTTACGGAATGGAATGTCTTCGGAAGGAGCGGGGATTTGCGGGGTATCCGCCATAGAAAACTCTCTTTTATCTCAAATACGCCCCCCTCTCCTCACACCTTTTTGGCGTTTGCAGAGGGGGGCGATACACAACAGGCAAGGCTACATCAAAACTGCCATGCTAGAGTAGACCGCCGTAAAGACCTCTCGTGAGGTGGTCTGCCCCGACAGGATTTTCGCCTGACCGTCTTGGAGCATGGTTCTCATGCCCTGTTTCTGTATTACGTACTGATTGATCTCGCCCAGTGTCGCACGTCGGGCTATCATCTCGCGTAGTTCGGGAGTAGACATAATCAGTTCAAAGAGACCGATACGCCCTTTGTAACCTGTTCTGCGGCACGTCTCGCACCCCATTCCCTTATAGAACTGATGCCCCTGTACCTTTTTGGGGTCTATACCCACTTCGATAAGTTCGGCAGGTTCGGGTGTGTAGGCTCTGCGGCACTCTGTACAGATTTTGCGGACGAGGCGTTGCGCCATAACCGCCTGTAGAGTAGAAGCGATAAGATAGGGTTCTGCCCCCATGTCCATCATACGCCCAATAGTCTCTACGGCGTTATTCGTGTGGAGCGAGGAGAGTACGAGGTGTCCTGTTAGGCTTGCCTGTACCCCAATACCCAACGATTCGGGGTCACGCATCTCTCCTACCAGCATCACATCCGGGTCTTGGCGAAGAAAGGAGCGCATAACACGGGGGAAGGGTAGTTTTTCCGTGACCTGCACCTGCGTTACATGGTCTGAGAACTCGTACTCAACGGGGTCTTCTACGGTGACTATATTCTTCTTTTCACGGTCTAGTTTGTTTAGGGAGGCGTAGAGGGTCGAGGTTTTACCGCTTCCTGTGGGTCCCGTAACAAGCACCATACCGTAGGAGGATTGAACCGCATGAGTCCAGTTTTTTAGAAGATCGGGAGGCATTCCCAACTTGTCAAGTTCAACTTTCGCCCCCATAGGGTCGAGAAGACGCATAACGACCTTTTCGCCGTTTAGCATGGGGAGTACCGATACACGAGCACTCAGTTTGCGCGGACCGTACTCCATATCAAGGCGACCATCTTGCGGTTCGCGGCGTTCGTCGATGTGCATACCCGCCGCCAGTTTAAGACGTGCAAGGATATTAGGCGCGATGTCTACCCCCAACATACCCACATCGTGCATCACGCCGTCGATACGATAGCGCACCACAATGCGGTTGCGTTCTGGTTGAATATGAATATCCGATGCTCCTAAGTCAAGAGCCTTCCGGAGTACATAGTCCACGTTAGAGACGGCTTCGGTAAGTTCACCGCCCATCTCACGCGCCACACCATCTTGGCGCATAATCAGTTTGAACTGCCCGCCCCCTCGCATACCCTGAGCCATAAGACGATTCTCTCCTTTACAAACTTGAGTGATGTACTACTATTATGACGTAACAAAGGCAGATTCCTGCTTACAAGCATACCTAAAATTCTCCATGCCCCCCAATTCATATCGCCTACCCTCTCAAACGCTATGCCCCCCATTCACCCGTATCACCTGCCCCGTCACCCAGCGTGCCTGTTCTGATGCAAGGAAGACGGCAACGTCGGCGATGTCTTCGGGGTGTCCTACGCGCCCAAGAGGAGTACTCTGCGCGATATCCACCTCAAATTCGGGTGTTACCCAGCCCGTCTGTATGGGTCCAGGTGAGATACAGTTTATCGTAATTCCAAACTTCCCTAGTTCCACCGCCGCGCTTCGTGTGTACCCCTCAAGGGCAAGCTTTGCGGCTCCATAGGTCACTTCACTCGGAAAACAGTGTGCTCCGTCGGTGCTAATGTTCAAGATACGCCCCCATGTTGCGCCCCGCGCTGTATGGCGCAGTGCGAACTCCGTCATAAGGTGAGCAACGGCGCGAGCATCTACCGCAAAGAGCCTATCAAACACATCGGGGCAAAAGGTTTGCGGACGCGAAGTCCATGTCTCTACCTGCTTCGCAACGGTGTCGGCAGTAGCGGGCAGAAAGGTATCGCTCTCCCAATAACAGGCGTTATTTACCAAAATATCGACTGTCCCTAGTTGACTCTCTGCAAAATCCAGCAGTTGTGGCGGAGTTTGCGGGTCACTCAAATCTGCTTCTATACAGACTGCTGTCCCGCCGCTACTACGTATCTCTTGGGCGACCCCCTCCGCCGATTTCGCCTGTTGTGAATGGTAAAACGCCTCACCGGGCACACCTATCTCCGTTTCGGGTGCGGGGTGCGTGTTGAAGTAGTGTAGGCAGACCACTACCCCCTCTTTGGCAAGAGCGCGAGCGATAGCGGCTCCAATACCATGGGGGTTGTTCGCGCCTGTTATCAAGGCAACACGCCCCTTTAGACCGGTCTCTATCATCACCCAAACTCCCTTCTCAAAACGATAGGGATAAGCGTAGCAGTACGCCTATCCCTATACACTATTACGCCCCCTCTACGACTAATTCTTTAGGAAATGGCGTAGTAGGAACATCTCCAGAGCCTCGTAGTCTTGGGCATCTACATAGGACTGCCACTCTTGGCGGTCAATGGTAGCGGCGAGGGTGACCAGTCTCTCAAAAATCTCTTTGCTGTTGGAGAGGTGCTTCATGGCGATTTCGTGCGGTTGAGTACGCATCGCTTTTACATCTAGCCCGATAACCTCTCCATTTTTCCCAAAGTCGTGGCGCACCAAAACATCCACTTGGTTGAAGGCACGGCGCAAATCGACGCTTCCAAAACTCTTGTCTTGGTCAAACTTCAGCCCGTTCTGGTCGTTGAGGTGAACCCCCCACAGTTTCTTATGGAATATCGCATACGCCATCTCGTCTGAGGGGTCTAAGCCGAGCAGAATACAGTGCGCCGACTCGATAAGTACTCCCGTTCTTGCAGGGTCTATGGTCTGGTAGCACATCGCCAGCATATGCCCAGTGCTTGGGAGGTACATCAAGTCCATCGGCTCATTGGGTTTCATCTCTGCAAGGATACGAACTTTGGGGTCGAAGTTCAAAATCGCGTTGCAGTAGTCCAGTAGCCGCTGGTAAGCAGTAACCGCATCCTTCGATTCGCGGATATAGGTTCCTTCGCGAGCGGGCCACAGCACGATTCTATCGGTTCCGAGTTCGTTAGCAATGTCTACTGAGCGTTTTGCTCGATCTAGTGCAAGGGCGCGGGAGGCGGGATTATTGGAGGTGGGTCCGCCATCGGCAAAGCGCGGATCTTCCCAAAGCCGCGGCGCAATAAACTCCACTTGCAAACCGATGTCGTCGGTGATGGTCTTCACCTTTTTGCAGTAGGCGGTGAGTTCACTAGCAGGAACGTCCATCGGAACCGCGTCATCGTCGTGCAGTTGCACATAGTCGAAGCCGAGTTGCTTGAGTATTTGGCACTTCTCCACAAAGTCGCGCTCTGGGCGCACAGGAGGTCCAAATGGGTCTGCCCCGGTATGCAGGTTCCATACCCCTGCGGAAAAGGTAAATTTCGTGTTCATAGTAAAAAGCCTCTTCAATGAGATAGTAAGGGTAGCTACCCTATGCCCATATATTCCACACAAACCAGAAAATGCCCTTCTCATTTCGCGTAAAACGTTGGCACAGGGTAGAATCTATTTAGTAGATTTTTGGGAGGACCCGAAAGGGAGAGGTATGACAACAAGAAAACTAGGCAACCAAGGACCGTACATAACCACCGTAGGGTTTGGCGCGTGGGCGGCAGGAGGTCCTTGGTTCGCAGGTTGGGGACAGCAGGACGACGACGATTCGATTCGTGCGATGCGCCGCTCTATAGATTTGGGGTGCAACTGGATAGATACCGCCGCCGTCTACGGCATAGGTCACTCCGAAGAGGTTGTCGGTAAAGCGATAGCAGGTCGGCGTGATGAGGTGTTTATTTTTACTAAGTGTGGGCGTATTGCTACGGCAACAGAGCGTCCGCATAGCGATTTACGCCCAGAAAGCATCCGCAAGGAGTTGGAGCAGAGCCTCAAACGCCTAAATGTGGAGACAATAGATCTCTATCAGATTCACTGGCCCGATATGGAGACTGGAACCCCTCTCGAAGAATCTTGGGGCGTTCTTGCCGAGATGAAGCGAGAAGGCAAAGTGCGCTGGATAGGGGTAAGTAACTTCGACGTAGCCCAGCTACAGCAGTGCGAAGCCATTGCTCACATCGACTCACTCCAGCCCCCCTATAGCCTTTTACGTCAAGAGGTCGCTACGGAGATACTGCCTTGGTGCTTACAAAACGGAACGGGTGTTATTGTCTATAGCCCTATGCAGGGTGGGCTACTCTCCGGTAGTTTCGATATTTCGCGCGTAGCGGAGGACGACTGGCGACTGCGTAGCCCCTATTTTCAGGAGCCGAACCTCTCCAAAAACCTCGCTTTTGTAGAGCGTTTGCGCCCCCTTGCCGAAAAGCACAGCAAAACCGTAGGGCAACTCGCGATTGCGTGGGTACTCTGTAATCCGGCGGTGACGGGCGCGATTGTGGGCGCACGCCGCCCCGAACAGGTCGAAGTGAATGCAGGTGCAATGGGCTGGGAATTAACTCCCGAAGAGCAACAAAGAATAGAGACCGCTTACCGTGAGTTTTACCATGAATAAAGAGAACACAGAACCACAAACATCAGATGCCCCTGCAACGAATACCCTCGTAGTAGAGCCAAACCTCACCCACAAAGAGTATACACTCGTAATATGGAGCCACCTACTAGGGCTATTCACACTGGGCATCTTTCCCCTCAAGGTATACCTTCAACATCGGAAGAGTAAACCTTTTGTGGCGTTTCATGCCCTACAATCCTTACTAATGTCTATTCCAATTCTGGGTAGTCTTGCCATTTCAACCCGTTTTGTCGCCCCACTAAATATCATCTATATCTACGCTTGTACCACCTTTTGGGGGGTACTCGCGTTGGTAGCGGCGGCGAAAGCGAATCAGGGGTACTGGTTTGAACTGCCTCTGTTTGGACGGGTTGCAAAGAAGATGATGGAAGGGAAGTAGCGTTTTCAGAGCAATGCAAGCCTGTAGATAGGGTAAAGGGGTCGCGTTCTACAAGAAGAACGCGACCCCTTTATTGCTTCAACTCTGTAATTAGATTCCAGCGAGCTGGAGACCCAACTTAGAATTTGACGCTGATGGAGGTGGTAAGAACGGAAGCGTTCGCGGAAGTACCGCCGCCGCCGCCAAAACCGTTGATACCAGTAGAGCTACCGGTGAAACCGCCACCTACGTTGTTCCAGTTCAGGAGTTGGTAGCCGACTTTCAACTTCGCGGAGTTGTTCAGTTGGAGACCAGCACCGAAGGTGAGGTACTGCTCGATGGGGGTGGTGCGCCCTGCGAGACCAGTAGTGGAACCAGACAGGTCATACAGAACTCCCTCGTAGTCCACCGAAGTACTCAAGCGGCTGCTGACTTTGTACTCAAGACCAGCTTTCACTTGGTTTACACGGTCACTCATATTGAGGTAGCCGGGTCGGTTACGTGCACCTTCGAGGTAGTTGCCACCGACATGAAGAGACAGATTGTCGCTCACTTTGTAGCCTATGTGAAGGTAAGGACCACGTAGGTTGGTGGGGTTGTACCAGTTGCCGAGTTGCAGCCAAGAACCGGGTGCGCCGTAGCGGGGGTCAATGTTGTTGTAGCCAGCGTGTACATGAACAGGGCCGGTTCCGTAGCCAACATGGAGTGCGTAGGCGTTGTTGTCGTCGTTGGATTGACCATCACCGTCAAGACCGGAGCTCGTTACCGATTTGGCAACTTCCGCGTTTACGTGGAGGCGCCCCCACGGCTTGAAGTTGAGGTTCGCGCCGTAGACTGTCACCGCGTTGAACGGGTTGTTGACAGAAGCTGCGGTAGGCAGACCAGTGTTAAACATATCAGCGGTGATACCAAGGCTACCGATGTTGAAGAAGGGTAGACCAAGGTTCAATCCTGCAACTTGGCTAGCCACGTTGCCCGCGCCGAGTGCGTTGATACCGACGGGCTTGAAGCCGCCGAGGGTGTTCGCACCTACGCCAATAGCACCAGCACCAACGAAGGGTCGGTTGATAGCGTTGCCTTTGTTGTCGGCTACGGTAGCAAAACTACCCAAGAAGAAGGTGGTTTTTACGGAGCCGAACTTGGAAGCCAGTTTCAAACCGTCCTGAACATAGTTACCATCGTCGTAGGTACCGATGTTGAAGTACGGGTCGAGGTCGGGGCGGCGGTAGGTCAGGCTGGTTCCGTGCTGTTTGTAGCGACCAATGGTGAGGACAGAGTTCTCGCCTAGCCCAGTTACAGGAATGTCGACCTGTGCCTGGTAGGGCATTACCGTCTCAGCGGTGGCACCGATGGGAGCAAGGAGGGGGTTTAGCGCGGCAGAACCTTGGGTCAAGGTGTTGGCGCGATAAGACAGGTAGTTGGTGAAAGCAAAGTCGCCGGTAAAGTTGGCATCTTTGGTTTTCGCGGAAGCAAGGAGGTGTACGTCGTGAAGAACACTTATAGAAGACAGCCCCTTAAGACCGGCAATACCTGCACCGCCTTGGTCGATATAACCGAAGCGAGAGTAGTCACCGCGGATACCTACGTTGGCAACGATTCCGATACGAGGAATACGTGCTACGTCGGCTTTAACAGCGGCGAGGTCTTTGGCAAGAGCATCAAGGCGGGAGTTAATCTGCCCGATGTTCGCACCGATACCAGCGAGTTCACGTTTGAACTCTGCGGCGAGGTTGCGAATCATGTTCAACTCTTCAGGAGTTACGCCAGGATCGCCCTTATCACCTTTTTCTCCTCTTTCGCCGTTTGCACCATTGGCACCAGGAGCACCAGGAGCACCAGGAGCACCATCAGCACCTTTGGTTCCCGTGATGTTCTTCAGCGCACGTTGTAGTGCGACAGCGAACTCGTAGCGGGTCATGTAGCGGCGACCTTTGAGAAGGTTCTCGGGGGGATAACCTAGCAGAATACCCTTCTGCTGTAGCTCTGCTACGGCTTGGTATGCCCAGTGGTCTTGGGGAACGTCTTTGAAAGCGTCCTGTGCCATAGAGGGGGTAGACCAAGCGATTGCGAGAGCGGAGAGAGCGGCACCAAGATACGGCATCGCTTTTTTCATGTTGTTTCTTTCTCCTAAAACGCGATGGATGCGTGGGCATCCGAGTGGAAATCACTCGTTTTGTGCAGGTAGTAAGAGAGAGCCAAACTTAGTTCCCGTGCGAACGCACCCCGCTAAGGAGAAGAGTATCCTAGATTCCCTGCTTCTCTGCACGGAACACGGTTCACAAAAAGAGCCAAACCCAACCCACTCTGTTCTCTACACATTACGAGTCACATTAAGGGTTTTATACTAAATAGTGTACCCTCACTCTAAAGAGTACCTTAGTACGTGAATCGGTGTCAATACTTTCCACAAAATTCACCGCAAAAGATTGCCCTTATTACTCTTACAAACCTAGTAAACGAGAAAGTTCCTAAATGTGACACCCTTTTACAATAAGTGGGGGAAGCCGATTTCTGTTCGGCTTCCCCTATCCTCTCTACACTCTACTAAAGCGACTACTTCGTAATCGAGCGGATAATCGCGTAGGAGAGTAGACCGTTTGTGATGTAACCGAAGATACGGTCTAGGTCACTCTGGGTCTTAGGCAGTTTGCCAGCCATAACTCTGGTAGGTACAAAGATAATATCGCCCACTTCGAGTTTGTGGTTAGAGGCTTTCAACACGCGCCCACTGGCACGAACGAGCATTATATCGGATTTGTCGGCATCTAGCAGCGAGCCGCCACACAGCGAAACATAGTACTCTATGCTCATCCCTGCCTTAAACAGAATGGTCGAGGGTTGGCGTACCGCACCTACAACAGAGATAGTAGTGGGGCGTTCGGGAACGGTGATGATGTCGCCATCTCGAAGCACTATGTCATCGGGTCCATTAGGATGCCTCACCGCCTTCTCGAAATCTACCAAGATGTTCCCATTAGAAACCAGGTCTTCGTCACGCAGAGGGCGTGCTGGCGAAACCGGAGAGAGCGGTAACAGTTCCGGTGCGAGGGGGGTAGCAACCGGCTGAGCGGCGGCTCCTGTTAGCGGGTTTGCCCCGCTCACGGTTGCCCCTTTAAGGTCGTTGAGGCGAGCCAGTTTTTCAATATCTGCCAGTGCTTGCCGCCGCTTATACTCATCTGCTTGCACCAGTTGGATAATGGTTCGTAGGCGCGGAGCCACGTCTCGCTGTGCATCCGTAATGAGTGTCTCGGGCTTTCGGAAGATAAGCGCACCTTTAAGGTAGCCCAACTCGCTCACGTTACCCGCTCGCTTTAGAATCTGGCTTAGGCGAACATCTTTGGTGGTAACGGGGTAGGTTCCGGGTGTTTTTACACTTCCCATAACCGTGATGTTATAGGGGGCAAGCAAGAAGTTACTCAGTTTTCGTACCGAGACAACATCTCCATCTTCCAGCAACAGGTTATCCTTCTCATTACCAGCCATCACCCCCGAAGCGTTTACCGTAAGGATTGGGGTTCCGCTCACTTTACGTGCGTGTGCAATCTCAATCTTCTCTTCAAAACCGGGTACTAGTCCTCCTGCAAGGTTGATGAGGTCTTTGAGACGCATCCCTTCACCACGCTGGAACACTCCCGGACGCTGTACTGTCCCTTGTATCTCTGCGGTTTGGGCAGGAAGGAACTGTGCGTCTTTGAGGGTATAGACATTAAATTCGTCCTTCTCCTTCAGTTCCACATTCTGTTTGGGGTCGCCAGCCAGTGCTTTGGTAAGGTCAACCACCACCAAAGGTCCCAGCGTACCGTCTAAATTTCGACGCTGTAGGAAGGCACGATCCTTGAAGGCATCTAAGTTAAGGTTGCCTGCCATCTCTATCAGGTCTTTTATTCGCATACCAGGATGGTACTCCATCTGCCCAGTACGTTGCACCGCCCCCGCAATAGAGACATACTGGTCGGGAAGTGCTTGGCTCTCTTTCAGAGTATAGACGTTGAGTTCGTCCCTCTCTAGGAGTTCCACGTTATGCTTAGGGTCGCCCTGTAACGCTCTCCTTATATTCACCACAAAGAGGGGACCGGGAGTGCCATCGGGGTTCTTTCGCTTTAGGAACGCCTTATCCTGATAAGCATCTAGGGTAAGCCCACCGGACATATCCACAAGGTCTTTTACCTTCATACCCGGATGAAAGTCCATCACACCACCACGTTGTACCGCCCCTAGTGCCGAGACGTGCTGGTCGGGGAATGCCTGGGTCTCTTTCACAGTGTAGACGCTTAGTTCGTCTTTCTCTTTTAGAGGGATGTTATGTAGGGGGTCACCTTGTAGGGCTTTTTTGATGTTTACAATAAAGAGTGGACCGGGAGTACCATCCGGGTTTTGCCGTTTTACAAACACTTTCTCTTGGTAAGCATCTAGGTTAGGACCTCCTGCAAAGGTCACAAGGTCTGCCACCTTCATACCGGGATGGTAGGCATAGATACCTGACCGCTGTATTGCGCCATTTACCGCTACCGACTGTTCGGGTATCGCCTGTAGGTCTTTAGAGGTATAGATGGTAAGGAGGTCGCGGTCTTTCAACAACAGGTTCGCGCTTGGGTCTCCTGCCAAAGCACGATTTAGATTGACGAAAAAGAGCGGTCCAAAGGTTCCATCTGCATTACGGCGTTGCAGAGCCGCTTTCTCTTTATAGGCATCTTCACGTAGCCCACCCGCAAGCAGAATAAGGTCTTGTATCGACATTCCATCGGCGCGGTACACATCTCCCGTTTTGTTTACGGCTCCCGATACGCTCACAGTACGTATTCCCAAAGAGACCACATCTTGTATTGAGTAGACATGGAGCAGGTCTTGTACCTTAAGCAAGGGATTGTCTGCGGGATTGCGCTTCATCGCTTTGCCGAGGTTAATGCGTACCAATGAAACGCTAAAGTCTGTATTTAGGCGATAGAGGTCAGCACGCTCGTAGTAGGTATTTTGCAAGGGACCTCGTGCGAGTTCAAGGAGGTCTGCAACGGTCATGCCCTTTACCGTATCTATGGCAAAGCGTCCGGGTAGGTAGACGTTCCCCTCCACGCTAACGAGGTTAGTAATGATAGGGCGCACACTGTATATATCTACCGTATCGCCATCGTACAGTTCGGGGTTGTTTTCTGGTTTTGCGCTAAGAACATTCGCATCTATCATCTTAAACCCCTTAGTGGGGTCGATGGACTGGATGGAGACACGCTGAGAGATACCCGTAGGCTTAATCCCCTTAGAATAACCGATAAGGTCTTTTAGCCTATCTCCCTCTTTCATCTCATAAATAGCGGCACGAATCACTTCTCCCCGAACGGACGCACGGGCGTTGCTCGGGTCAATCTGAATCACGTCTCCAGGCTGTAGCGGTATATCCTGCTTATTGTCACCGGAGTTCATAAACTTATAAAAGTCGAACGTGTGAACGAGTACGCCCGCCCGCTTCAAGCGAATGTTGCGGAGAGTACCGGTTACTTTGGGACCACCGCTGATATAGAGCGCGTTGAAGAGGGTGATATTAGAAGGTACTTGATACATACCGGGCGAGTACGACTCTCCGGTAATGTGTATCTGAAAGGTACGTAGCTGTTTGAGTGTCGCGTAAACGGTAACATTCTTTATCTGCTCTTTATAGATATGAGCAAGGGTAGTCTCTGCATCGTGTATCGTCTTGCCAAGCAGTACTGCCCTTTTGCCCAGAGTAGGTAGGATAACAATGCCCCTATCGTCCAGAGTAAGAGGTACCTTTATAGGCAACTGTGTGGGTGTGGAGTAGGTAACTTCCAACATATCGCCCGGTCCCAACTGATAGCGTTCGGGAGTAGCAATGTTTACGTTAAACCCACTCAGCATATCTGGAGATACGCTGAACTTGTTTGTGTTGATGCTAGGGGCAGTAGGAGGAATACCTATGATACCTGGTGTGGTCACATTCGTTAGGTCAATAGGTTGTCCGGGGGTTGGGGTAAGCGTAGCATCTCCTGTCAATCCGCTATCCGGTGTGGTTGCGGCAGGGCTTCCTCCCACATTCGACTTTGCCACCAGTTGTGCGCGTACCGAATCGACATAGAGACGTGCCTGGGCAAAAAAGTCGAAACCATAGAGCGGAAGGGCTACCGGTGTAACAGCCGCGGGAGTAGTAGGCAGAGTAATGGGGGCTTTCCCTACAGGCACAGGCAGACCGGGAACATAACTAGTGGGTGCAACTGTTGTATTAGGTAATGCAGGGGATACTGTACCTGGAGGGGGAGGCGCAGTGGGTACCCCTGTTCCCGGTGTGATTGGCGTAGTGGGTGTCTGCCCTGCGGGAGTAACGGTTGGGGGCTGACCAGTAGGGGCAGGCGTGTTCGGGGCTTGAGGTCCTCCCTTTGCGGGTTGTCCTGCGGGGGTACTAGGCGCAGGGGCAGGGGTCTGTCCCGCAGGAGTGCTTTTTGTAGGTTGCCCTGCCGGAGTACTGGGCGCAGGTGCAGGGGTCTGTCCCGCAGGAGTGCTTTTTGTAGGTTGCCCTG
>OMJJ01000068.1 GCA_900299305.1 bacterium
AACCCAAAATCCCGTGCTTTTTCGGTAAACGCTACGGTACGCTTCTCCATCCACTCTTTGAGTAAATCTAAGCCTCCTACGTCGCCAATGCCCTCGCTAAAAGGATAGTACTCCAAGATTCCTGACTTACGGATTATCTGCTCCTTTTCGCCCAAAATCACGTCTACATCGAACTTCTGCTTCTCTACTAACGACTTGGCGAGAACGTTCTCTGCCTCGTTCGCGGTTAAGCCCTGTGCGGCTTTGAGTATCATATCGCGTTCGATGGTGGTTAGGCTGGTATCGACGTGTGGGTTGTCCTTCACTGCTTGCACAATACCCTCTAGGATATGGTCGAGGTCGTGGAGGTCGGGAAGCCCGTAGTCTACTACCGTCACATCTTTCTCTAGTTCTTGGGGCAGTTTTAGGGTGGGCGCGAGGATAATCAGCGTCTTGTAACTGGTCTTTAGAGCGGCAGTGAGGTCGCGCAAACGTCTCGTTACCGTAACGTCTGTAATAAACGCATGGTAGTCCTTGAGAACAAAGAGAGCCTGTTCACGAGAGTCCATTACGTTATCGAGGGCGGCGAGCGGGTCACGGGTGGCGTTATCGCGAGAGTTTGGGTTTAGTACCAGCCCCTGCGTAATCGACCAGAAGAATATCTTCTTGCCGCGGTTCTGTGCAATGGCACGCAGGGCATCCTCAACGCGCTTCTCTTCCCAAGACACAATGTATATCAAAGGATAACGCGCACGGATGAGCGTCTCTAACTCTTTATCAACATCCGATGATGGCACGGCGAACTCCTCTCGGCAAGGTGGTAACAACCCATTCTATTATAGGTCTTAGTAGGGGTGTTTGTCAACGCGAAAATAGTGAACCCCCATCGGCGGAAGCGGAATCGAACGGAATTTAGAAACGAGGTAGGAGATTCCCTACTTTTGTCGTATCTTGTAGGTAACTTTCGCCTTTTATTTGAGGAGAACCACCCCTAATGACTCACCCAAAACCGCAAGTGACACGCCGCCAACTCCTAAAGGGAGCCGGTGCAAGCCTAATAGCCCTCCCAACCTTTATTCCTGCCGCCGCGCTAGGGAAAAACGGTCATGCGCCACCTAGCGAACGCATCGCCGTTGGGTTTATTGGTACGGGCAAAATGGCGCACGACTTCCATATTCCCACCCTGCTCCATTTTACCGATGTGCAGGCGTTGGCGGTTTGTGATGTAGATAGTAACCGCCGCAAACACGCCAAACAGATTATCGAGACCTCCTATCAGATAGAGAACCGCGCGACCCAATCCTGCGACGAGTACAACGATTTTCGCGAACTTCTCGCCCGTAAAGACATTGATGCCGTTGTTATCGCAACCCCCGAACACTGGCACGCTATCCCCATTATTGAGGCGTGCAAGGCAGGAAAGGATGTCTATTGCGAAAAACCGATGACCCTCACGCTTGCAGAATCGGTTCGCTGTATAGAGGCGGTTCGTAGGCATAAGCGCGTAATGCAGACGGGTAGCCAACAACGCTCTAATGTGTTCGGAGATTTCCGTCAAGCCGTTGAGTTTATTCGGAGTGGGCGCATTGGGCAGGTTAAGAGCGTAACCGTAGGTGTTGCCGGACCGAGTAAGTGGTGCGACCTACCGGAAGAGGAGATGGAAAAGGGACTGGACTGGGATTTGTGGCTAGGAACTGCCCCCAAACGTGCCTATAGTTCGGTACTTAGCCCACGCGGAGTACACAACCACTTTCCGGCATGGCGTTCCTACCGTGAGTATTCGGGTGGGGGACACGCCGATATGGGGGCGCACCACTACGACATCGCGCAGTGGGCGTTGGATATGGACAAATCGGGACCTGTTGAGATAGTGCCTCCCGAAGACCCTAAAGCGGAGATGGGAGTAAAGTTTATCTACGCAAATGGTATCGAAATGACGCATGGCGGACCGAGTGGCTGTACCTTTACCGGTACCAAAGGAACCCTCTACATCGACAGAGGAGTGCTAAAGAGCGACCCCGAAGACCTCATTAAAGACCCCATTGGCGAGAAAGAGGTACATCTCTTCCAGTCGCCCGGACATCATCGTAACTGGATAGACTGTATCCGTAGCCGTGAACGTCCGATTTGCGACGTGGAGATAGGGGCACGCTCTGTTGCCATCATCCAACTCGGAAACCTCGCCTACTGGAACCACCGCAAACTGAAATGGAACCCTGACAAATGGCGTTTTGTGGGAGACAAAGAGGCGAACGGCTGGATGGACAGGGAACGACGCGCCCCGTGGGAACTACCGAAAGCGTAAAACCCCTTTCATGCTTCTGGAATTTTCAAGCCCCCAAAGCAGTACGAGACTGGTAGGGGGCTTGCACTCACTATGAGCGGAATAGTAGGCTAACGAACAGATGTTACGCATTGGTGGGCTTTCCAATCACCAAAACAACCTACCAGTGCGTAACATGGGTTACTTGATTGTGAGTGTCGCCTCGCCTTTAGAAGCGTTGTGGTTGGCATCTCCTGCGTACTCTACTTTGATTTTGTGCGCTCCTACACTGAGGGTAGTGGGGACGGTATAAGCAAAAGAGCCTTTCCCCGTTCCATCCGTGCTCGCCGTTCCTAACAGAGTACCATCCAAATTAAAAGAGATACTAGTATTGGACAAACGGGCTTTGTCGGTAGCACGCTTGAGCGTGGCAGTGAGGAACTTCTTATCTCCTACCTTTGCACTTAGGTTACTTGCGACCAAGAGCGTGTCTGCTTTGGTGACGGTGATAGTTCCCGTTGCTGTGGACGTAAGCATATACTTATTACCTGCAAAAGTCGCCGTTACAGTATGTGCTCCCACATTGTACTGAGAGGGAGTGGGAACCGCAAGCGAAGCGATACCCTGTTTGTTGGTGTTCGCGGTTCCTATAACCACGTCGTCGATGGCAAACTGAACCGGAACCCCATCGACCACCACTTTATTCTCATCCTTCAGGGTTGCCGTCACGCTAAACGACTTGGCGTAGGGTGTTTTCTTGTTGTCGGCGACGATCTTGGTTTTTATCGCATTGATTGCTACAGTAAAACCATCCCCTGCGGCTACTTGTGAAACCGCCGTAAGCTTGAGTACTTGCTGGGGAGTTGTGTAGTTTGGTTTTTTGTCGTATTTTCCTATTCCAAGTTCGCCATATATATCGTTGCCCCATGCCCAAAGAGTACCATCCGATTTTACTGCCACTGAGTGAGACGTTCCTGCCGATATTTCAACGGCATTTGTTAGACCAGATACTTGTACTGGAGTGTCGGTAAAATTGGTGGTTCCGTCACCCAACTGTCCAATCCAGTTATTACCCCAAGCCCACACCGTACCATCCGATTTCAGAACAAGTTGAAAATCCCTTCCTGCGGTAATCTGGGTGATACCACTCAGCCCTGCAACCTGCACTGGGGCATCGGTGAGGCTAGGAAGTTGCCAAACGGTTCCATCTGCCAGCAAAACAAACACCTTTTCCCAACTCTCCGCAACCTGCACTACATTGGTCGTCTGTGTCACATTCACAAGGCTTTGATTGTATCCCCACGCCCACAGAGTTCCGTCGGACTTGACCGCGAAACTGGTTCTTCCTGCTGTGACCTGTACTACATTCGCAAGCCCTAAAACTTTTACCGGTTTAATTCTGTTTCGATTCGTGCCATCGCCTAGCTCACCATGAACGTTATTCCCCCATGCGTAGACAGTACCATCCGACTTTACGGCAAAAGAGCGTCCTTCTGTAGCAGAGACTTGCACTATATTTTTCAAACCAGATACTTGTACGGGTGCATTTTGGTTCGTGTGTGTTCCATCTCCCAACTCACCGGACTGATTCCAACCCCATGCCCAAACGGTTCCATCGGCTTGGAGAGCGAGGGTATGTGAACCCGACCCAGAGGATATTTGCGTAGTACGGGATAGGTTGACCACTTTGCTAGGAGTGGGAAACCCCGCAACGGTGGTTCCATAACCAAGTTGTCCATAGATATTTAGCCCCCATGACCAAGGCTTACCGCCTTGTGCAGAGGCAACAGTGCTTGCCAACGCAAGCATACCTACACAGAGTAGGTGGGTGAAATAGGTTGAGTAGCGGGTTCTTACATTAGTTGAATTTAACGGTTGTTTCACAGCAGTAGACTCCTTCTGTACTATTTGTATCCAACGCAGATTGATTCTATTTTAACCTGTTTTTATCGAATAAGTAATAGAAGCAGTGTGAACTACTTCACAGAGAGACGTTGAAATAGGTAACACCTATCGCTTTTGTTCTCTTGTACAGTGGTGAAAATTGCAACAAGGCAGGGATTTGGATGCTCTGTAATGGCTCCAAATCCCTGCCTTGTTCGTCTGTGAAGTAGAAGCAAAGCCTATTTTGTAGTTGGTGTCTCTTCCAGTGCTGCCAGTACCACACGCGCAAACGCATCGCCATCTACATTCGAGGCGTTGCCTTGTAGCACACTCGTTAGGCGTACCACAATCATATCTTGCGAAGGAAACACGGAGAGGAACTGCCCGCCAAAACCTACCGCGTTATACGAGTCTTTGGGAAGATTGGGGTCGGCGTTTTTGGTACGAACCCACCAAAGGTAGCCATAGTCCTTGTTCAGTTCCTGACTGGTGTTCGTAGCCGCCTCTGTCCAACCTTTGGGTAAGAGGCTCTTCTTTTTCCATTTCCCATCGTGCAAAAACAGATAGCCTATCTTCGCAAGTTCACGTGCCGAGATATGTAGCCCCATATAGGCAAGCGTTTTGCCTTCCGACTTGTCCATCTCGAAGTTGGTAATTCCTAGCGGCTTGTACAGGCGTTCGGTGAGGAAGTCGTTCATCTCTTGCCCACTTGCCGCGGTTATCACTTGGCTTAGGGTGTTACAAGCCCCGTTGTTGTAGTTCCACAGGGTTCCCGCTGGCTTCTCCACGGGGAGGGCTATCGACTTCGCAAGTTGTTGTCCCTGCATGATGATAGTGTTATCTTTGTTGGCAAGCCCAGACGACATAGTTATCAGGTGGCGAACCGTGATGTCTTTACGAGAATCGTTCTTCCATTCGGGAATAAAGTCGGAGGCGGACTGCTCTAGTTTCACCTTCCCGTCTTTTACCAGTAGCCCGATACCAGTACTCGCTATAGATTTCGTAACGGAAAAGGCTTGGAACTTGGTATCTTTGTCTTTTCCATCCCAGTACCACTCCGCTACAATTTTGCCGTGTCGTATCACGAGGGCGGCTTGCGACTTCTTCTCTTCAAACAGTGCTTTCAACTTTTCGAGTTTGCTACCAGAAAGTCCCTGTGCTTCAGGGGTGCTAACCTCCCAATCGGGTTGGGGCCATATTTTGGCTCCTTTATCCGCAAGGGTAGGGCTACCAGAGACCAGTAGCGACGCACCAAACATCAGTGCAATCGGTAAAATGAGGGTTCTTCGAGTTATCAAGGCAGGTACTCCTTCTATATTGAGGGGACACAACTCCCTAATCTAAACAGAGTATACCTAATCCACGAGCACCTTTATCCATGTACTGCTCTTCCCGCCCCACACCGCTTCGCCATTCCACTTATCTCCTGCGCTCTCTTTCTCGTGCAAATCTCCCTCTCCCCAAGGAGAGGTGGGCTTTCTTACCTCGTGATGAGCAAAGTACTCACGGTGAGAGATAAAGTCGTCTACATCGGTGGTGGTGTCGCACGCAGACCAGTTGCCGTCGTCGGTACGGCTCACAAAGCCGAACTCGTCCCGTGCAAAGCACCCCGCTACCCCAAAATAGGCGGCACCGCCCCAGCGCATTTTGTTGCTAACCACATGAAACACAAGCCAGTCGCCTTTGTGTACCTCGATGTTTATCTTCTCTACGGTAGCCCCGAATATCTCGTTAAGAAGTTCACGGCGTTTATCCGAAACGTGCTTTCCATTCTGGTAGATGTCTACAATAAAGTCGTCGGTGGTGGTAATCAGGTACCTCGCCTTAACATCCACCTCTTTCTGTTTAGGAGCGATTTTTCCCCCTATGCCAAACAACGAGCAGACAATAAACACCGCAACCAGTCGTGCATACAAAGACATTCTTAAAGTCCTTTCCGAAAGTTTTCTCTCAATGAGACGAATTCCACACACAAACCGTTACTATTTACGTTGACTTTCTTTCGGTTCAAACCTATAATAAAAATATCAATTGAGGGGGATATAGGGATGAAGGGTTTGCATTGGCAATGTACAGCGTGTATTAGCCTACTTTGGATGGTAGGCACGGGATGTATGGAAGATTCTAAAGGCACGTTTCGGGCAGTGGCAGACAAAAATGGAGAGTTTGTCTCTGCTGATCCCGGACAGCGTGGGTATATCAAGTCACCGAGTTCTGATACAGAAGAGTTGGTTCCTGTCCATAAAGACTCCCCTTTAGGAGAGAGAAAGCCTACAAAACGGAGAGAGGTGGAGCGAGAGTATTTTGGGATTGCTACCTACCCCAAAGCCAAGTTTGCAGAGGGGTTTGAGGTGGGGGAAAACGTTCTACCGAGCGAAATGAATCAGGTGATGCTAGAGACCCCTGACCCTATGAGTGCCGTAGACAACTATTTCGCGCTTCATTTGGGAGAGGCACAGCGTAGCGAAACCAAACTGCCCAACGGAACCGGAGTCGTATACCTACTGCCTTTGAAAGAGGGGGTCTCTCGCTCGGTAGCCGTTACGCCTACAAATGAGAAAAAGACGCTTATCACCTACGGGCAGATACACGACGCGACCTCTTCGTCTGCCGCCGCCGTCGCTGAAAAAGCGACGGGACTAGATAAGCCTATACCCAAAGGCTTGAGTAGGACGGCGAACACATTGCCAAGTGTGGACTACCGTGTACCAGTATCCGGTAGTATCCCACCGCCTCCTGCGGGCTTGAAGGAACCCAAAACGAGCCCCTAACTCCGAATAGCAAATGCTTCAAGCTCGGAGCGGGTAGGTAAGGAGGGTTGTGCCCCTGCGCGAGTTACCGATAACGAGGCGGCAAACAGTGCAAACGTGGCGGCATTCTCTAAATCCAACCCCTCACACAGACCCACCGCCAAAGCCCCGCTAAAACAGTCACCGGCGGCGGTGGTGTCTACCGCCGTTACTTTGGGGGCGGAAAGAGCCTTCTGCCCCTTCGCCTCTGCTATCAAGCACCCCTGTTCTCCCAGAGTGACTATTACTGTTCCGATACCCTTTCCGCGTAGCCTTTCCGCAACGGTTTTCATATCGGTTTGTAGGGTAGAAGAATCTCCTAACAGAAGCAGTGCCTCGTGTTCATTGGGGGTGATAACATCTATCTGTTGTAGCAGTTCGGGAGGCAAAGAGGCGGCGGGGGCAGGGTTGAGGAGTACTTTTGTACCATGCTTTCGTGCGACCTCGACGGCATACTGCACCGTAGCAAGGGGAATTTCGAGTTGCACCACTAGCCACTCCGCCCCTGCTATCGCCTCCTCTGCTCGCCGAATATCCTCCTCTCCCACTCTTCCGTTTGCACCGGGAGCGACCATGATTGCGTTCTCACCACTCTCCGCAACCCCGATTAAGGCGACCCCTGTGGGGGCATTGGGGTCGGATTGCAGGTACTTCGTCTGTACTCCCGCTTGCTCTAACTCCTTACGGAGTGCCTCCCCAAACGCATCGCTTCCTACTCGTCCTACAAACGCAACCTCTCCTCCCAAACGCGCCGCCGCTACCGCTTGGTTTGCGCCTTTGCCGCCGGGTATCGTCGCGAACTCTCCTCCCAAAATCGTCTCACCGGGTGCAGGAATCCGTTCGGCACGTACTACCAAGTCCATATTGGCACTTCCCACTACTACAATGCGCGGGGTACTGTTCACTGTTTTTTCTCCTCTTTGAGGTTGGGTTTCTGTCGGCGTATCGTCTGCTCTATGGTAATACGTACTACAAGGTCGGTATTGGGGTAGCGTTTTAGGCGTAGGCAGATGGGGAGCGATTTCTCTATGGCGGTCTGTATCTGCTCTTGCGTGGTGGGTTTGGAGCGTTGGCGTAGTTCGGGGGGTGTGTTATAAGTAAAAGTTTGGGTGGCTCCAGAGGGTAGGCGTAGGAGTAGGCTAGGAGTTGTGGGTTCCCACTTCAGTAGCTTACCGCGTAGGTTGTACTCTGTCGAGAGGTCGGCTTTACTCAAATCCTCTCTGTTAGTAGCAACTCCTCTTGCCAAAACCTCTCCCCTTGTAAGCGATTCTGGTGAGACCCAGACCCACTCTCCCACCTGAAAAGTGGACTTACTTACCTCACGTCCCTGCCGATACCAGCGCGTCTTTTGGTCAATAACGTAGGGAACGGTGCGCTCTTCTACCCGTAGGGTAAGCCTGTCTTCCTCTAAGGCAAGAATGGGGGCGCGGAGTAGGGTACTGCGTAGGTGGGCAAGCCACTGATAGGAGGCAGAATCCATCATTCCGAGCACCTCGTAGGCAGAGGTATCGCGGTTTAAGCGAATCTGTATTACGACACTCTCCCCGTTCGTAAAGTCTTGGAGCAGTGCCTCCTGTCTTTGCTTCCGAAAAAAGACCCTCTCTAGGAGATGATAGGCGCGTACCACTCCATCGCTCTCCTTGAGGGCAAGAGTGCCAGCATCAGAACGTATTGCCGAAATAGTGCCGCGCCGTGTGTGTCCGAAGGGAGCGGGTTCCTGTGCGTACAGAGCCGAAGAGATTGTGAGTAAGAGGAGGCAGAGCAGTCCGCGTAGCATGGTGTAGTCCTAAATCGGCAGAGTAGTAAGGGGGTATTTCGCCATGATAGGGGAGGCTTCCTGCTGGCAGCGGCAATCGCATTTCTGTGCGATTGGGCAGTTATTTACTTTACGCAATAGTCAGCGAGTTAGCCCTCATCCTGTCCTTCGGACATCCTTGCCCCCAAGTTTGGGGGAAGGAGGATAC